>CASEZU010000144.1 GCA_949292445.1 uncultured Spirochaetales bacterium
AGAAGTCTGAATCAATAGTATTCAGATAAATTACACATAACCACCAGACTGAACAGATTTATATATGTCATAATTATCTTTGCGCCACTTTTGGTATAAACTAAATACATTATAAGGAAAAAAGGAGAAGAACGTTCCCTCGCCCCGTGATATGGGATATCATCGCGTTGTGAAGCGCAGAATAGTCGGAGATGCAGCAGTCATTGCGGTATATGCCGCCCTCTTTGTCATCTCCCTGTCAGGGCTCTCTCCGGGCCGCGACATCCTCACTGTGGAAACGGATAACGGCACTTACGCATACTCACTGAAGGAGAACGGCATCCACAGTTTCGAAGGTCCCCTGGGAATAACCGAGATCGAGATAAAGGACGGCAGGGCAAGAGTCATCTCCTCGCCCTGCAGGAACGGCATCTGCATGGAAGCCGGCTGGTCCGATACGCTCTGCTGCCTGCCAAACAGGATAGTGGCTGTATCCTCATCAGAGGAAGGAGGTCCGGATGCTCTCTCGGGATAGGATAAGCAGGCTTGCCGCCCTCTCGCTCTTTTTCAGCGCGCTCGAGCTCTTCGTCCCGAGGATCCTGCCGTTCTTCCGGCTGGGGCTTGCCAATATCCCGGTTCTGATGGCACTGTCACTGGACTGGCGCTCATTTCTCGTCATGACGCTGCTGAAAGGTATCGGCACAAGCTATACAGCCGGCAATCTCTTCTCGCCGTTCGCCGTCGTCTCGATCGTCCAGGCTATAGGTTCGGGGGCCGTGATGTATGTTCTCCACCGCTTTGCCGGGAAGTGGTTCTCCATCTATGGAATCTCCGCCGCAGGAGCGCTCGCAAGCACGCTGCTGCAGCTCATTCTCGCCTCGCTCTATGCAGGGCCGGGAACGATGGCATTCCTGCCTCTGATGCTTCTTCTGTCCCTTCCCTCTGCGCTGCTGACAGCATTTCTCTCCGGCAGGATCCCTGACACTGACACAGAATGCGTAGCCATGACGGATAATGACGGGAGCTTCCGGATCTTTCCTATCATCCTCCTCGCAGTCTCAGGAGCCGCAATGATGATGACGGATGATCTCCGTTTTCTCATTCCCTCAGTGATTCTCTCGTTCATCCTGCAGATACGCTGCGGCAGAAAAGTGAAGCTGCTTCCGCATCTCACGCTGCTGCTTTTCATGCTTGTCTCATCCATGCTGGCACCGCACGGGAAGGTCCTGATGACACTCCTCTCTTTCCCCGTGACGGAAGGCGCCCTTCTGGACGGCCTCTCGAGATCACTCAGGCTGTCAGGCGGAATAGCGCTCTCCCAGGCTTTCTCAGCATTTATCCGTCCCGGCCGCGGCCTCATCGGCAGGACTCTGGCCATCTTCACGGGACTTTTATCAGCATTCCGTAACGCGGAAGGAAGCCTGCGTTCACGATTCCTGGAAGCGCTGCGTTATGATGGCACTGATTTAATCAGCAAAAAGCCTGTTAATATTCCATTTTTCACATTAACATGCATTTCTTCGCTGATAACAGCACTTGCAATTGCTGATTGCGTCTTTTTCTGAAAGCATATATGTTTATTTACGGTGAAGCGATTGACACCGTGCTGTGTTTTAACTATAAATCTTTATCGATAAGAAAGGAGCAGATTATGGCAGAAGTCAATGAACTCTTCCCTGGACAGCTCGAGCTCCAGGAGATGATCGAGAGAACGAAGCGTGCCCAGCTCATCTATGCGAACTACCCGCAGGAGAAGGTCGATGAGATCTTCCGCGCGGCAGCCATCGCAGCCAACAATGCACGCATCCAGCTTGCCATCGATGCTGTCGAAGAGACAGGGATGGGTATTGTAGAAGACAAGGTTATCAAGAATCACTTTGCCGCAGAGTACATTTTCCACAAGTACAAGGACGAGAAGACCTGCGGAATCATCGAGCATGACAAGGCCTTCGGTATCGAGAAGATTGCGGAACCCAAGGGAGTCATCTGCGGAATCATCCCGACAACAAACCCCACATCAACAGCAATCTTCAAGGCGCTCATCGCACTCAAGACAAGGAACGCCATCATCTTCTCCCCCCATCCGAGGGCAAAGAAGTGCACATGCGATGCAGCACGTCTTGTGCGCGATGCCGCAGTCGCAGCAGGAGCTCCGGAGGAGATCATCTCCTTCATCGAGGAGCCTACGATGGAGAAGACGGACTACCTGATGAAGCATCCGCTCGTGAACCTCATCCTCGCGACAGGCGGCCCGGGAATGGTCAAGTCCGCATACTCATCAGGAAAGCCGGCTATCGGAGTCGGTGCGGGAAACACGCCTGCCCTGATGGACAAGAACTGTGACATCAAGATGGCTGTGGCCTCAATCCTCATGTCCAAGACATTCGACAACGGCGTGGTCTGCGCTTCAGAGCAGTGCGTCATCGTGCACAAGGACATCTACTCGGAGGTCAAGAAGGAGTTCAAGGAGCAGGGAGCACACTTCCTCTCCAAGGAGGAGCTCTCGCTTCTCGAGCCGATCATCCTCGACCCGAAGAGGGGCTCGGTGAACCCGAAGATCGTCGGACAGCCCGCATATAAGATCGCAGAGATTGCAGGCTTCAAGGTTCCGGAGTCGACAAAGGTCCTCATCGGCGAGGTCAAGAGAGTCGCGGCTGACGAGCCCTTTGCACATGAGAAGCTCTCCCCTGTCCTCGGCATGTACTCATGCAACAACTTCGGCGAAGGTGCGGCTATGGCTGCTGACCTCATCGCCCTCGGCGGTTTCGGACACACATCCGTCCTCTACTGCGATGAGAAGGAGCAGGACAAGATCGATGCCTATGGAAAGGCTGTGAAGACAAGCCGCATCCTCATCAACATGCCTGCTTCCCAGGGAGCTATCGGAGACATCTACAACTTCCGCCTCGAGCCGTCACTCACGCTCGGCTGCGGCAGCTGGGGAAACAACTCCATCTCGGAGAACGTCGGTCCGAAGCACCTTCTCAACGTAAAGACAGTAGCAGAAAGGAGAGAAAACATGCTGTGGTTCAAGCTGCCGCCCAAGATCTATTTCAAGTATGGCTGTCTGCCTGTTGCGCTGCAGGAGCTCGAAGGCAAGAAGAGGGCAGTCAGCGTCACCGACAGCTGCCTCTTCTCCTCCGGAATGATCGACCGCATTACAGAGACACTCAACCAGATCGGTGTTGAGACTGAGGTCTTCCATCAGGTCAAGCCGGATCCGACACTCGGAACGATCAACACGGCAATGGAGCTGATCAACGCATACAAGCCGGATGTCTTCATCGCAGTCGGCGGCGGTTCCCCGATGGATGCGGCAAAGATCATGTGGCTCCTCTATGAGCATCCGGAAGTCAGCTTCCAGGGTCTTGCCCTGAGGTTCATGGATATCCGCAAGAGGATCTACGCATTCCCGAACATGGGCAAGAAGGCTGAGCTTGTCTGCGTCCCGACAACATCGGGAACAGGTTCAGAGGTCACGCCGTTCGCCATCATCACAGATGAGCAGACCGGCATGAAGTGGGCTATCGCGGATTATGCGATCACACCGTCAATGGCTATTGTGGACAGCGAGCTTGCCATCGGCCAGCCGAAGGGACTCACAGCTTCCTGCGGTATCGACGTCCTCACCCACGCCCTTGAGTCTCTTGTCTCCTCGATGTGCACGGACTTCACGGCTCCGCTCTCGCTCGAGTCTGCAAGGATCATCTTCAAGTACCTGCCCCGCGCATATGCTGACGGCACGGACAAGAAGGCAAGGGAGAAAGTGCATGATGCGGCGACGATGGCCGGTATGGCATTCGCCAACGCATTCCTCGGCGTCTGCCACTCCATGGCTCACAAGCTCGGCGCGGCATTCCATGTGCCGCACGGAATGGCCAACGCCCTGCTCCTGACGAATGTCATCCGCTTCAATGCGAACGACACTCCGACAAAGCAGGCTGCATTCCCGCAGTACGAGTATCCGTCGGCGATCTCGCGCTATGCACGCGCTGCTGACTACATCTCCATGGCTCTCAACGACACGAAGAACACTGACTACGTCGTGACAACGCCGAAGATGAGCATGGAGGAGAAGGTACAGGTACTCATCGATGGAATAGAGAAACTCAAGAAGGAGCTCGGAATCCCGGCCTCCATCAAGGAATGGGGCGTCGATGAGGCAGAGTTCCTCGCACAGGTCGATGAGCTCTCAGTGAAGGCTTTCGATGACCAGTGCACAGGTTCCAACCCGCGCTACCCGCTCATCAGCCAGATCAAGCAGCTCTACCTCGACTCTTACTACGGAAGAGAGTGGAAGGAAACGAACTGAGCCTCCAGCTATACACACTGCCCCGGAAACGGGGCAGTCTTCATCCCTGATGAAAACAGTTAACTAATCCTGCGGAATGTAATAGAGTCTCTTTATGGATGAAAAGGCCAAGAGATATCTGACTCTCTTCCTCACGACATTTGAAATCAGCGCGTTCACCTTCGGCGGCGGCTATGTGATCATCCCCCTGATGCGGAAGACATTCGTCGGCAAGCTGGGATGGATCGATGACAGCGAGATGCTCGATCTCACAGCCATTGCCCAGTCAGCCCCCGGCCCGATAGCAGTCAATGCGGCAATCCTCGTGGGTTATAGGACAGGAGGTATTCCGGGAGCACTTCTCAGCACTCTGGGTGCGGTGCTTCCTCCTCTGGTGATCATTTCCGTGATCTCACTTTTCTATCAGGCATTCAGAAGCAACAGATATGTGTCCCTCGTCATGACCGGCATGAGCGCCGGAGTCGCCGCCGTCGTGGCAGATGCCGTCATATCCATGGCCTGGGATATCCTCAGGAAGCGGAAGATAATCCCCATAGCAATGCTGGTGGCTGTTTTCGCCCTTGTCGTATTTCTCGACATCAGCATCATCATGCTTTTAATCGCCTCAGGCCTCGTCGGATACGCCGAGTATGCATACAGGAAGAGAAAGGCATGATATACCTCGAACTGCTCTGGAGCTTCATACAGATAGGACTCTTCAGCATCGGCGGCGGCTATGCTGCAATGCCTCTGATCCAGCATCAGGTTGTAGACATACACGGCTGGCTGACGATGCAGGAGTTCTCGGACATCATGACCATCTCACAGATGACACCGGGGCCGATCGCCATCAACAGCGCCACATTCGTGGGAATAAGGGTTGCAGGCATCCCCGGCGCGCTCATCGCGACATTCGGCTGTGTCCTCCCCTCCTCCGTCATCGTCCTCTCCCTGGCCTGGATCTACTACAGGTTCAAGGGACTGGAGGCAATACAGAGCGTGCTGAAAGGGCTGAGACCCGCTGTCGTCGCAATGATCGCATCAGCCGGGCTCTCACTGCTGGCGATGGCATTATGCGGCTCAGACAGCTTCTCCGGAGATGTGAATACATCGAATCTCATCATCTTCATCCTCTGCTTTGCTGTGCTGCGGAAGATGAAGATAAACCCGGTTCTGGTAATGGCAGCAGCGGGAGCTGCGGGACTTGTCACAGGAATCATTCATTGACTTAATCCCAGACCTTTAGCCTGGGCAAATCTGAGCGGCTGAGACTGCGCATGGAAATCCTCCCCTGCGGCAGGAGAAAGGTTCTAATTCCCCCAAAGCTCCTACATGCTGTACAGCTTCAGATTGTCAGCAGAGGGAGAGAGCTTTCCGTCCTCTATCATATGTACGATTTCTATCGTCCTGTCGGTGACCGGAGTCGGAACTCCTGCCCGCTTCCCTTCCCTTGAAAGGGCCCCGTCAATCGCATCGATCTCGGTCTTCTTCCCCTTCTCTATATCCTGCAGCATCGAGGAGCGGAGGCTCCTGTGCTTTCTCATAGCGGCAGGAATGATCATGAAGGAGAAAACACGCTTGAGCGAGGAGTGATAGTCCGCGATAAGAGCCACGTCCTTGCCCTGCATCGGGGCAAGGCTCACTCCCAGAGCATGGGCTGTATCCACGCATTCCTTCATTATCAGCTGGGCAAGGCGCCTTGTCTTCCAGAAGGAAGCCACGCCGCCGAATGTCAGGCCTGTCACAGCAGAAAGCGCCGAGAAGGATGCGTTTATCAGGAGTTTTGACCATCTGGAACCGGTGAAATCCGGATCGATCTCAGCTTTCCCCATATGGGAAAGAAGGGCCTTCAGTGTCTCGAGATTCCGGTCGCTGCCGCCCCCGATGCGGCCCAGCGAGAAGGAGAATGTATCCTCTGCGCTGGTAAGCTCGGAAACTCCCGGGGAAATGTATGTCGCTCCCCAGCCTATTGTGCAGCCGTATGTCCTCTCTTCTCCGATGACAGCAGAGATCCCCGGCTCGGGAAGCCCGTTCTGGCAGGTGCAGATAATGCCGCGCTCAGAGAGTTTTCCGGAGAGGAAACGCACCGTCTCCTCATTGCCGATGCACTTTGTCATCAGGATGATGACATCATAGCCAGTGCCCATCTCATCCGGAGTGAGCGCATGAACAGAAACGGTGAACTCCGCTGCGCCCGTCACTCTGGCTCCGTATTTCTTCATTGCCTCGACATGCTCCCTGTTCCGGGAGATGAGATCAACAGGGATTCCCGCACGGGTGAGGTAGGCCCCGAGAATTGTCCCGAGGCTTCCCGCACCATAGATCGCCGTTTTCATCAGTTCTCCGGCGAAAGATCCTGGTAACCGATCATATCGGAGATAGAGGCACCTGGAGCCACCATCGGATAGACCTTGTCATCCGAAGGAATAATCGCTTCCACAACGACAGCCTCATTGAGCTCAACTGCCTTTCTCAGCACTTCCTCCGGGTCATCGGAGGGCATTATCCTCATACCCTTCACTCCATAAGCCTCAGCCAGTTTCACCCAGTCAAGCGGAGTGTCCAGCGTCGTCTCCGAGTAGTGGCCGTCATAGAAAAGTGTCTGCCACTGCCTGACCATTCCGAGCGCATGATTGTTCATCACGAGGATCATGACGGGAAGGCGGTAACGCGCTATCGTGGCAAGCTCGTTGGCATTCATCCTGAATGAACCATCGCCGGCAATGTTTATGACACGCTTTCCGGGGTGCGAGACCTGCGTTCCTATCGCAGCTCCTGTACCGTACCCCATTGTGCCGAGTCCGCCTGATGTAAGGAAATGACGAGGTTCTCTCGAGTGGAGGAACTGGGCCGCCCACATCTGATGCTGCCCGACCTCGGTAGTGACATAGCCATCCTCAGGGAAAACCCTGTCAAGGGCCTCCATTATCTCCTTGGGTCTGGCCGCATCCGATGAAACCTTCACAGGGAAACGCTTCCGTCCCTCAGCTATCGCAGCCATCCATTCGGAGTGATCGAGCTTTCTTCCTATCCGGTCCATCAGACGGCGGAGAGCCACCTTGACGTCGGCGACGACATGCACCTCCGAGATGATGTTCTTGTTGAACTCAGCCGGATCGACATCGATCTGCACGATCTTTGCCTGCTTCGCGAATGTAGAGCTCTTGGAAATTACCCTGTCGGAGAATCTCGCGCCTATTACGATGAGAAGATCGCAGCGGTTGATCGAGAGGTTTGAGAGCCTTGTGCCGTGCATGCCTATCATGCCGGTAAAACGAGGGGACGAGGAATCGACGGCACCGAGGCCCATCAGCGATGAACCTGCAGGAGCATCGATCTGATCCATGAACGCCCTAAGCTCAGCAGCAGCGTCCGAGCGGATCACTCCGCCCCCTATGTAGCACATAGGACGTTTTGCCTTCATTATGAGCTCAGCGGCAGCTTCTATGTCCTTCTCACGGAGCCTGTCTGAGACAGGAGCCGGTTCAGTCACTGGCCTGTTCTCGAAATCATACTCGCCTACCTGGATGTCCTTGGGAATATCCACAAGCACAGGACCAGGACGCCCTTTCTTGGCTATTGCGAAGGCCTCCCTCATCGTATCCGCAAGCTCCGCGATATCCTTCACGATGTAATTGTGCTTGGTGACGGTAAGCGTGATGCCACGGATATCCACCTCCTGGAAGCTGTCGCGCCCGAGAAGGGAAAGGGGAACATTTCCCGTGATCGCCACCATGGGAACGGAATCCATGTACGCCGTGGCAAGCCCTGTGACGAGATTCGTCGCTCCAGGGCCTGATGTGGCAATGCAGACACCGACCTTGCCGGTGGAGCGTGAGTATCCGTCAGCGGCATGGCTCGCTCCCTGCTCATGGGCCGTGAGGATGTGCTTTATTCTGGAACGGTTCCTGTAAAGCGCATCATAGAGCGGTATCACCTGCCCTCCGGGATAACCGAAGACGGTATCGACTCCTTCTTCTATGAGGCATTCGATGATTATATCTGCGCCAGTCATCTTCATATTCAGTCCTCCAGCACCACCGCGCCCTGACGGGCGGAAGTCACATGCCTGGAATACCTGTAGAGGTATCCGGTCCTGATCGGACACTCGTGCGGAACGAGATTCTTCCTCCTCTCCTCAAGCGTCTTCTCATCGACGAGCATGTCCAGCTTTCCTGCGGGGATATCAATGGAGATGATGTCTCCTTCCTCGACAAGCGCTATCGGCCCGCCGGATGCCGCCTCAGGCGACACATGTCCGATCGAAGCACCCCTTGTAGCTCCGGAGAACCTGCCGTCGGTGATGAGCGCGACAGTCTTGTCCAGGCCCATTCCGGCTATGGCGGATGTCGGGCTGAGCATCTCCCTCATGCCAGGGCCTCCCTTGGGACCTTCATAGCGGATTATTATGACATCGCCAGGATTGATCTTCTTGCCGAAGATCGCCTCAATGGCCTCCTCCTCGCTGTTGAAGACCCTTGCAGGCCCCTTGTGGACGAACATCTCAGGAGCGACAGCGCTTCTCTTCACGACTGCTCCCTCCGGCGCAAGAGACCCCTTGAGTACGGCAATGCCTCCTGTCTGCGAATATGGATTGTCAACCGGCCTGATGACCTCGGGGTCGGTATTCCTCGCCTTCTCGACAGAAACGCCTATGCTCTCACCTGTAACTGTCAGGAGGGAAAGATCGAGTATGTCCTTCTTCGCAAGTTCCTTCATCACAGCCATCACGCCGCCTGCCTGGTAAAGATCCTCCATGTGATGCGGACCTGCAGGCGCAAGGTGGCAGAGATTCGGTACTGCAGCGGAGATATCATTTGCCTGGAAGATATCTATCTCCACGCCCGCCTCATGCGCGATGGCAGGAAGATGGAGCATCGTGTTCGTCGAGCAGCCCAGTGCCATATCGACCTTGAGGGCATTCATGAAAGCCTTCTCTGTCATGATCTGGCGTGCCGTGATGCCCTTTTTCAGGAGCTCCATCACCTGGTACCCCGCCTCCTTTGCAAGGCGGAGACGCTCAGAGTATACAGCAGGTATCGTTCCGTTTCCGGGGAGACCCATTCCGATCGCCTCGGTGAGGCAGTTCATCGAATTGGCCGTATACATTCCCGAGCATGAGCCGCATGATGGGCATGCGCTGTTCTCCCATTCAAGGAGCTCCTCATCATTCATAGTGCCGGCAGCGTGCCTGCCGACAGCCTCGAACATCGAGGAAAGGGACATCCCGCGCTTATCTCCGCCCTTTATATGGCCGGCAAGCATCGGGCCGCCCGAGACGAAGATGGAGGGAAGGTCGAGCCTCGCCGCGGCCATGAGCATTCCCGGGACGATCTTGTCGCAGTTGGGAATGAAGACCATGGCGTCGAAGGGATGTGCGGTGGCCATGACCTCGATCGAATCCGCAATAAGCTCACGGGAAGCGAGCGAGTACTTCATACCCTTGTGCCCCATAGCAATACCGTCGCAGACTCCGATCACAGGGAACATGACAGGATTGCCGCCGTTCTCCCTCACTCCGGCCTTAACAGCGTCAGCAATCAGCTGAAGCTGCATATGCCCGGGGATGATCTCATTGTATGCGCATACGACGCCGATCGTCGGCATCGCGATTTCACGGTCCGTCCACCCGAGCGCCTTCATCAGCGATCTGTGCGGAGCCTTGTCGACTCCGGCCTTCATTCCATCCGATCTCATCCGATCCTCCTGATAATCTCATCACCGCACGCTGCCGTGCCGACTGTCTCCTCGCCTTCTGCCGCGATATCCCTGGTCCTGACTCCATCCGAGAGTGCCGAGGAAACGGCCTCCTCGATTGCCCTGGCCTCCTTCTCAAGAGAGAACGAATAGCGGAGCATCATCGCCGCCGAGAGGATTGTGGCTATCGGATTGGCAATATCCTTTCCCGCGATATCGGGAGCAGAGCCATGTATAGGCTCGTACATGCCGAAGCTGTCATCCCTGAGCGAGGCAGATGCGAGCATTCCGATCGACCCGGTTATCATCGACGCCTCATCGGAGAGGATATCGCCGAACATGTTCTCCGTGAGAAGCACATCAAAGCGCTCAGGATCACGGACAAGCTGCATCGCCGCATTGTCCACGTACATGAAGTCGAGAACGACATCACTGTACTCTCCTGCTACTTCCGATACAGTCTCCCTCCAGAGCCTTGAGGTTTCGAGCACATTGGCTTTATCCACAAGCGTCACATGCTTCCTTCTCAGGCGGGCTGCATCAAAGGCCTTCCGCGCGATACGCCTGATCTCTCCTGCGGAGTAGCGCATCATGTCATATGCGCTGCTGCCGTCATCACTCCTGCCCTTCTCTCCGAAATAGATGCCGCCTGTGAGTTCCCTCACGACAAGGAGGTCAACGCCGCCTGCAATCACGGAAGGCTTCAGCGGAGATGCTCCGGAGAGCTCCGGATAGATGACAGCCGGACGGAGGTTGCAGAAGAGGCCAAGCCCGCTCCTGAGTCCCAGAAGCGCCTTCTCCGGACGGAGGGCACCAGGAACATGGTCCCATTTCGGGCCGCCCACAGCTCCGAGGAGCACCGCATCCGCTGCCTTTGCCGTCTCCAAGGCATCCTCCGTGAGAGGAACCTTGTACTTGTCGATAGAGATACCGCCGGCATCAACCTCGCGGTATGAGATCTTATGTCCGTATACATCCGCGGTCCTGTCCAGCACCCTGACAGCCTCGCGGACAATGTCCGGGCCGATGCCGTCACCCGGCACCAGCGCTATATGCATATCCATCAGTAGTTCTCCTTGATATACGGAATGAGCCCGCCGGCCTCGATGAGGCTCTGCATGAACGGAGGGAACGGTTCTGCCTTGTACTCCCTTCTTGTAGTCTCATCGCGGATGATACCGGTAGAGAAGTCGACAGAGACCTTGTCTCCGCTCTGTATCTCCGCAGATGCCTGAGGACATTCGAGGATAGGAAGCCCTATGTTTATCGAGTTGCGGAAGAAGATGCGCGCGAATGTCGCCGCGATCACGCAGCTTATGCCTGACTCCTTGATCGCAATAGGCGCATGCTCCCTTGAAGAACCGCAGCCGAAATTCTTTCCGGCAACGATGATGTCGCCGCGCTGCACGTTCTTCACGAACTCGCCGTCGATATCCTCCATGCAGTGCGATGCAAGCTCAGCCTTGTCGGATGTGTTGAGATAGCGGGCGGGGATGATCACATCCGTATCAACATTGTCCCCATAGCGGAATACCCTTCCCTCAGCCTTCATACCCTACCTCCTCCGGATCGGTGATATACCCAGTGACAGCACTTGCGGCAGCAGTCTCCGGGGAAGCGAGATAGACCTCGCTCTTCACATGGCCCATGCGGCCGACAAAATTGCGGTTCGTGGTCGAGACGCAGCGCTCACCTGCCGAAAGAATGCCCATATAACCGCCGAGGCATGGTCCGCAGGTCGGCGTTGAGACAACACAGCCTGATTCGACGAAGATATCGAAAAGCCCCTCGTGCATTGCCTCGAGCCATATGCGCTGTGTCGCAGGTATGACGATGCATCGCACTCCGTCAGCTACCTTCCTCCCCTTGAGAATGCGGGCCGCAGCCTCGAGGTCCGAAAGGCGCCCGTTGGTGCAGCTGCCGATGACGACCTGATCGATCTTTATATCACGCCCTTCCTTCGCGCTGTGCGTATTCTCCGGCAGATGCGGATAGGAAACAGTGGGAACGATCTTTGACAGGTCGATATCATAGGTCTTCTCATACTCGGCATCGGGATCGGATGTGAATATCTTCGGCTCCTTTGCCCCATGTTCCCTGAGATAGCAGAGCGTCGTCTCATCCACGGGGAAGATCCCGTTCTTGGCACCGGCCTCTATTGCCATGTTGGCAATCGTGAACCTGTCATCCATCGTAAGGGAATGGACTCCGTCGCCGCAGAACTCCATAGCCCTGTACAGCGCTCCGTCAACTCCTATCATGCCGATGATCGTCAGGATGAGGTCCTTCCCGGAGACATGCTTTCCCAGCTTTCCAGAGAGACGGAAACGGATGGAGGATGGGACCTTGAACCATGCCTTGCCTATAGCCATTCCGGCTGCCATGTCCGTCGAACCGACACCTGTGGAGAAAGCCCCGAGAGCTCCGTATGTGCAGGTATGGCTGTCAGCCCCGATCACAGTGTCTCCCGCCGTGACAAGCCCCTGCTCGGGAAGAAGGGCATGCTCTATGCCTACCCTGCCGACCTCGAAGTAGTTCGTTATGTTCTCACGGGCTGCGAAGGCACGTACGCAGGCGCACTGCTCAGCAGCCTTGATGTCCTTGTTGGGCGTGAAATGATCAGGGACGAGAGCGATCCTGTCCTTGTTGAAGACATGCTCCTTGCCGAACGCAGGGAACTCCCTGATGGCGACAGGGCTTGTGATGTCATTGCCGAGCACCATATCCAGATCCGCCATTATGAGCTGGCCGGGATGCACTTCATTCAGACCTGCTGCATGGGCGAGGATCTTCTCGGTCATAGTCATTGCCATCACTCGACCTCCTTGTCTGTGTGTCCGACGAGCATGTCGTTGTCGAACGTCAGAGTCGATGTCTTGTTGCCGCCGGCAATCGAGGAGCTTCCGCCCTCGAGCATGCGGTTGACGGCATTGAGACAGGCGAGTATCGAAGCCTCGATGACATCTGTCGAGACACCGCGGCCGCGGTATACGCCGCTGCCGTCCGAGATCTTCACAAGCGCCTCTCCCAGCGCATCCCTGTGCTCAGTGACAGCCTGGAGCTGGTAATCATCGAGGGAGAACGGATGGCGGATGATCTTCTCCACCGCCCTCAGCGAAGCATAGACAGGGCCTGTGCCGGAGGCGACGCCCTCGACGACCTTATCGCCATTCTTAAGTGCGATGCACGCGGTGGACGTTATTTTGTTGCCGCTGTTGACAACATAGGATGAGAGAGACCATGTCTGCTTGGCTGAAGCCTCGGTCGACTCGACGAGCGCCACGATATCGCGGTCAGTGACATTCTTCTTTCTGTCGCAGAGGTTCTTGAACTCCTCGAAAAGCCTTACGACCTCCGCCTCCGGAAGCACATATCCCAGCTCATCAAGCTTCTTGGAGAACGCATGCTTGCCGGAATGCTTGCCAAGGACATAGTTTGTCTTAACGACTCCGACGCTCTCAGGAGTCATTATCTCATAAGTCTTGGAATTCGCCATCATGCCATGCTGGTGAATGCCTGACTCATGTGCGAACGCATTATCTCCGACGATGGCCTTCGACGGGAATATCCTGACACCGGTGATTGAGGAAAGGAGACGCGCTGAGCGGCAGAGCTCCTCGGTCTTTATCCCTGTCTCGGCGTTGTAGATGTCGGGACGCGTCTTCATCGCCATCACAACTTCCTCAAGCGCGGTGTTGCCGGCCCTCTCTCCGATGCCGCAGAGAGTGCATTCTATCTGACGGGCCCCGGCCCTGACACCTGCGAGGCTGTTCGCCGTCGCCTGCCCCAGATCATCGTGGCAGTGCATTGAGATGATTGCCTTGTCGATGTTCGGGACACGGTTGAGGACCGTGCTGACCATCTCCGTGATGTCCCCCGGGGATGCATAGCCGACCGTATCGGGGAGATTTATCGTGGTGGCTCCCTCATTGATCGCAGCCTCGACGACGCGGCACATGTAATCGAGATCCGTGCGCGTGGCATCCTCGAGAGAGAACTCGATGTCCGGGCAGAGGTTCCTTGCATACCGCACCTCGGTGCGCAGGCACTCAAGGGCCTCCTCCCTTGTCATCCTCAGCTTGTACTGAAGATGCAGATCCGATGTCGCGAGGAAGACGTGGATACGCGGCCTCTTGGCCCTCTTCACCGCATTCCATGCAGCATCGATGTCCTTATCAAGGGCGCGGGCCAGCGATGCGACCGTGACATTGTCAACGGCCTTCGCGATAGCCTCAACGCTCTCGAAATCGCCAGGGGATGAAATGGCAAAGCCGGCTTCAATTATATCCACGCCCAGCGTCTCGAGCTGCTTCGCCACCCTGATCTTCTCCTCCAGGTTCATGCTGTATCCCGGAGCCTGCTCGCCATCGCGGAGCGTGGTATCGAATATGTAGATCCTCTCTGCCATCCTTCCCCTCCGTCCTTATTTCTTCAGCCAGCTCATCAGCGACCTGAGCTTTGCGCCGGTCTTCTCGAGGAGCGACTCCTTCTCCATCCTCTTCACCGCGTTGAAATACGGGCGGCCGACCTGATTCTCAAGCAGCCAGTTGCGGGCAAACGTGCCATTCTGGATATCGGAAAGAATGCCTTTCATGGCCTTCTTTGTCTCATCCGTGACCACCTTGGGACCGGAGACATAGTCACCGTACTCTGCTGTATCGGAGCATGAGTAGCGCATGAATGTGAGTCCGCCCTGGTTGATGAGGTCGACGATGAGCTTCATCTCATGGCAGCACTCGAAATATGCCATCTCAGGCTGGTATCCTGCCTCGACAAGCGTGTCGAAACCGGCCTTGATGAGATGGGAGACACCTCCGCAGAGAACAGCCTGCTCGCCGAAAAGATCCGTCTCGGTCTCCTCCTTGAATGAGGTTACGAAGATGCCTGCCTTGCCGGCTCCGATTGCCGCAGCATAGGCAAGTGCCACCTGCTCGCTGTCGCCGGAAGGATCCTGGTTGACTGCGATGAGGCACGGAACACCCTTTCCCTCCTGATACTGGCTCCTGACTGTGTGGCCAGGTCCCTTGGGTGCGATCATGATGACATTGACGTCCTCCGGCGGAACGATCTGTCCGAAGTGGATATTGAAACCATGAGCGAATGCGAGATACATGCCCTTCCTGAGGTACGGCTCGATCGATGTATGGTACAGCTTTGCCTGCTTCTCATCATTGACGAGGATCATCACGATATCGCAGCACTTCACGGCATCCTCTGTAGTCATTACCTTGAGCCCTGCTTCTTCAGCCTTTGCCCAGCTCTTGGAACCGTTGTAGAGGCCCACGACTACATCAACGCCGCTCTCGTGGAGATTCAGCGCATGCGCATGTCCCTGGCTGCCATAACCGATGACGGCGACCTTCTTGCCCTTGAGCATCCCAAGGTCAGCATCCTTCTCGTAATACATCTTGCTCATTTTGCACCTTCCTTATCATCGCCTTCGTCGCCGAAGGTCGTTTCCGAAATTGGTCTTGCACCACGCTCAAGCGCGGTTATTCCAGTCCTGACAAGCTCAACTATGCCGTACGGCCTCGTGAGCTCCAGGAATGATTCGAGTTTGTCCAGCGATCCCGTAAGCTGCATCGTCACCGTTGTCGGAGTGACATCGAGTATTTTGGCCTTGAATATCTCGCCGATCTCGACTATCGCACCGCGGCTGGAGTCGTCAGCCTTTATCTTCACAAGCACAAGCTCACGCTGGAGTGAGCCGTTCCTGGTCATCTCATACACCTTGATCACATCGACCAGCTTCTCGACCTGCCTGATGATCTGCTCCACAATCTGGCGGTCCCCGGTGACCACAATCGTGATGCGGCTTCTCGACGGATCTTCCGTCTCCCCTACGGAAAGGGAATCGATGTTGTACCCGCGTCTGGAGAAGAGAGCGACGACCCTCATCAGCACGCTCGGCCTGTTGTAGACGAGGATCGCGAGCGTATAGCTGTCTTCCTTCCCATATACCATCCAAGAACCTCCAAAAATAAAAAATGCCCGGGGATTTTCAACACCACGGGCCTACATCAGAAAATGCTAAAACCGTGGTTCAGCATGTAATGACGAGTACAGATAGAAGGAGAGCAGATGAAAGCAATACAGATGTTCCGGCGATCATTTTCACTCCTCCTTTTGATATGATTAACCATCTTATACGGCAACAGTACGGGCAATGTCAACAAAGGCTGTGTTAAAAATGCAAGAATATCCAGTTTTATGCATAAGCCTCAGTTTTTCCGCACAAGAGACCACAGAATAATGCCTCCGAGGAGGCAGATCACAACAGCTTCCATCGCTCAGATGAATCTGGAGAAGAACTCACGCGCTTTCGCGTCACGGTCCTCACCTGTGTAATGAAGCGTGTCGATTCCAAGCGAGGAAGCGGACCTTATGTTCTCCTCCATATCATCTATGAAGTGAGTGGATTCATATGAAAAGCCCTCCTTCTCACAGATCATCCTCCAGAACGCACATTCAGGCTTCGACATATGCATGAGGTGGGATGCATAGAGCGAATCGAAGTGCTCAAGCGGTTTCTCCGGAAAAGTGAGGATGTCATCCCAGTGCGGACGGAATGTGTTCGATCCTACAACGCAGCGATGCCCTTTCTTCCTGAGCGCATCAACAACGGAGAGCATGTATTCATTCACATGGGGATTGAAGAATTTCCTGAAAAGGTCCTCCTTTATGCTGATCTGGTACTTATCCTCAAGATGGCGGTAATAATCATCGGGATCCATATACCCGTCCATGAGAGCCCTGTCATAGTATCCGTAGTCAGTTCTTATATCGCGATACGGCGTACCCACATATTCCGAAAGCTGCCTCAGCGTCTTTACATCAAGGAGAATGACTTCTCCCAGATCGAAGATAAAAAGTTCCATGAAGGCATTATACCACACGCAAACAATGTTTGTTATGCAACCTGCTGCATGAAAATGCATATCTTATGTATTTTACTTAGCCATTATAATCGGTATACTTCCTCACACGGAGGATTTCATGAAAAGACTTCTTTCAACATTCATGGTTGCGGTGCTGGTGACCGCCGCGGCAGCGGCTGCCGGCTCAGCAGAGTCAGGCGCTGATACATCCCTGCAGGATGTGCAGGAGAAAGGCACGTTCGTGCTGGGACTTGACGACTCATTCCCGCCGATGGGATTCAGATCCGAAAGCGGAGAGATCACAGGCTTCGACATCGATACGGCAAGGGAAGTTGCCTCCCGCCTGGGAGTGGAGCTTGTGCCGCAGCCCATCGACTGGAACTCGAAAGAGCAGGAACTTGCCACTGGAAACATAGACTGCATCTGGAACGGATTCACCGTAACTCCTGAAAGGGAAAGAGTCATGATATTCTCCGAACCATATCTCAGGAATGCCCAGGTCGTTGTCGTCCGCGCGGACAGCCCGTACCAGACGCTTGCGGATCTTGCGGGATCGACAATCGGAGTCCAGGCGGGATCATCCGCACAGGAAGCGATCGATGACACTGAAGGTTTCAAGGATTCCCTCGATGAGGTCATCGAGTTCAAGGACAACCTCACAGCGCTCATGGACCTTGAGATCGGCGGGCTCGACGGGGTCGTGATGGACCTTGTGGTCGCAAACTACAGCATACAGACATCCGGCAAGGATTTCAGGGTTCTTGACGAAACCCTCACTGAGGAGGAGTATGCTATCGGATTCAGAAAGAACGACGTGGCTCTCCGCGATGCTGTGAACAGCGAGCTCGAGGCCATGGCGGCCGACGGGACGCTTGCGGAAATATCCGCTGCGTGGTTCGGCTCCGATATCACAGTAGTAGGGAAATGAAAGAGATATGCAGGATCTGATTATCCAGATGCTTGAGGGCACGGTCACATCGCTGAAGATATTCTTCCTCACCCTCATCTTCTCGCTGCCGCTCGGCTTTGTTGTGGCAAAAGGGAAAATGACAAAGATAGCTCCGGTCAGATGGATCGTCGACCTCTACATCCAGATAATGCGCGGAACCCCGCTCATCCTGCAGCTCATCTTCGTTTACTTCGCCCCGTTCTATGTATTCGGGACATCATACGACCGGTTCACGGCGTGCATAGTCGCGTTCGTGATCAATTACAGCGCATACTTCTCGGAGATATACCGCTCCGGCCTGCAGTCCATTGACCGAGGGCAGTACGAGGCTTCGAAGGTCCTGGGATTCTCCAGGGCCTATACCTTCTTCCATATCATTCTTCCGCAGGTGATAAAAAGAATACTGCCTGCGCTGGGCAATGAGGTCATAACGCTCGTCAAGGATACGGCACTTGCCCAGACAATCGGGGTTGCCGAGCTCTTCCGCGTGGCACAGACAGCATCTTCCAGGGAATTCTCAACCCTCCCGATCTTCATTGCAGGAATCTTCTACTTCATAATGAATTACATTGTCTCCCGCCTGTTCACGGCCGGCGAGAAGAAGCTGAACTATTACAGGTGATCTGACATGGAACAGATGATAAAGCTGGAAGGGCTGAGGAAGTCCTTCGGAGGAAACGAGATACTCAGGGACATATCCTTCACGCTGGACAAGGGAAGCGTACTTTCCATCATCGGACCCTCTGGTTCAGGGAAATCCACGACGCTGAGGATCATCACACAGCTTGAGAGGGCGGATGACGGCACGCTGGAAATAGCGGGAAGCACTCTTTTCAGATCAGAGGGCGGGAGAGCGGTATATGCCCGTCCGGATGAGGAGAGACGCATCGGCCTCAAGACAGGACTCGTGTTCCAGTCCTTCAATCTCTTTCCGCACTTCTCAGTCCTGAGGAATATCACAGAAGCGCAGAAAGCCGTTCTCCACCGCTCAAAGGATGAAGCCGAGGAAAAGGCCATGGGGCTTCTGAAGAAGATGGGAATAGCGGATAAGGCAGGCCAGTATCCGTTCCAGCTTTCAGGAGGCCAGCAGCAGAGAGTGTCGATCGCCAGGGCACTGGCACTCGACCCTGAAGTCCTTTTCTTCGACGAACCGACATCAGCTCTCGATCCTGAGCTCACAAGAGAGATACTCAGGGTCATCAGGGAACTTGCAGAGGAACGCATGACAATGGCAGTCGTCACTCACGAGATGCATTTCGCCCGTGCCATATCCGACTGGGCCATTTTCATGGATAAGGGTGTCATAGTCGAGGAAGGTGCGCCCGATGAGCTCTTCGGATCCCCGAAAGAGGAAAGGACGAGGAAATTCATCGCCTCATTCGAGGATTAGAGCACCTTTCCCGCTCTCGGATACATCCAGCTTCCATTCATCAGCGACGGCTTCCCGCTGACCATCACAGCCTCAAATCCCCTGTTGCCATCCCCTTCCGGAGCAATTGACTCAGGATCGATGAGCAGAAGATCTGCAGCATAGCCTTCGCGGATATACCCTCTGTCCCTGAGACCGAGCTTGTCCGCATTTGCCCCTGTCATCTTCCGCACTGCCTCAGGCAGCGTCAGCACATGCTCTTTCATCACATAGCGTGAAATGTACTCGGCCGTTGAGTGGAATGAGCGAGGATGCGGCAGCGGCGATGAGTAGAGCGCATCCGTCCCGAACGAAACCAGAGGATGGGCCATGATCATCTTCAGGCTCTCATCCGACTGCGTCACATCGCTCATGACAGCAAGACCGGTCTCCTCCGCGAGGAGATCAAAGAGCGCATCGAGGGGATCCCTGCCCCTTTCCTTCCCTATCTCGGAAAGCGTCTTCCCGGCACATTCCTTATTGCTTTCGAGATACATAACCGTAATGTCATCAGGCCCCACCATCTCATAGACACTGTCCCAGCCTTCCGGATGCATTATCTCACGTCGGAGCTCATCGCGCTCATTCTCCAGCGACAGCGCAAGCCGCTGCTCGAAGCGTGACAGGCCAAGGATATGCGGCGGAAGCAGGGAGAAGAGGCTCGTGGATCCGTAGGCATACGGATACTGGTCGGCCCTGACATCAAGGCCATCTGCTCTGGCATCCTCAATCATTCTCAGCATCTGCGGCACCTTCTCCTGATTCGCCTTTCCGATTGCCTTGAGATGGGACACTTCAAGGCGTACACCGGAACGTTTTGCAAGAGAAAGCACCTCTCCAAGCGAGGCGATCACATCATTGCCCTCGCATCTGTGATGGACAGCAAACAGGCCATCATGCTTTTTCACCACGGCAAGAAGCGAGAGAAGCTCCTTCTCATCAGCGAAGAGGCATGGCGAGTAATACAGCCCGGTGGAAAATCCCCTTACTCCTTCATCGAGGAGCTCCGACAGGATCGAGCACATCTTCCTGATTTCTTCCGCGGTGGCGGCGCGTCCCGCATTTTCTCCCATCGCAGCATAGCGCAGCGCTGTGTGGGATGCCAGGAATGTCTCGTTTATGCCTATCCCGCCATCTGCAAGGAGCGCGCGGTAATCACTCCAGCTTTTCCAGTTCCAGTCATCATAGGTTCCCAGCACATCTTCCACGGCAAGGTGGAGTGCTGTCCCGGAATTGGGAAACACTCCGATTCCGCAGTTTCCGGAAACATCCGTGAGAATCCCCTGCTGCACCTTTGCCTTCATGTCCCGGTCCCGCAGCACCTCGAGATCCGTATGAGTGTGCATGTCGATGAAGCCAGGAACAAGGACATAATCAGAGGCATCGATGACGGCCCGGGCGCGCGTTATCCCTTCTTTTCCGATGAATGCGATCCTGTCTCCGAAGACAGCGACATTGGCCCTGTATGGTTCTGAGCCGCTTCCGTCGATGACCAGGGCATTACGGAACATATAATCATACATTCTGCATCACCTTGTAGGAATCGTGGATCTTGCGTTCGATGAAATGAGTGAAATCCTCATAGTTACCGCGTTTCACTGCCAGCGAGAAAGCGGCTTTTGCCTCATCTTCCGATCCCTTGTCGATCAGGGGCGGGAGTATCCCGTTTCTCATGAGTTCTCCGGAAAGGACAAGATAGGCATAGAGAGAGGCATACTCGGCATAAGGCTGGATCCTCAGCACCGTCGCATAAAGGAGGACTGCAGCGGTTATGCCCTGGAAATTGCGCCAGGAGTTCTCGTACTGCAGGAACATCGTCTCCATCTCGACGCCGACAGCTGCATTCTCACCGGGTCTCGACGGATAGACAGCATATCCCTTCCGGTAATTCCCTGATGAAATATCGTCAATACCCTGCAGCAGCCTTGAATACATCTCCCTCGCATCCTTTTCGCACCACTTCTCCTTGTTACGGGCAAGGGAGAACATCACCGAGCGCATGTTGATCAGGATGAGATGGGTCTCAAGCGGCACATATGGGACCACACGGCCGGAAAGGATCGCCCGGGCGTCCTTGTCATCGACAATGACACCATCCGCGGCCAGCAGTGTCTCGGCACTCTCCCGGAGGATGCTGCGGAACGCGGCGCTTTCAAGCACTTCCACATCCAGAGGTGTCTTCTCCATCATACGGTGGAGCGCATCAACATCAACGGTGCCGGGGCGTATCATTGTCTTGAATTTGCGCAGGACCCTTCCGTCCCTAGGCTTAGGAGTGTCAGCCGGTATTGTCCATGACCAGCCCAGCTTGATCGCTCCATCTATCCTGCCCTCAGCACAGAGGAGCCTGATCCTTCTATCCGTAATGCCCCATTTTGCCGAGGCTTCCTTGACGTCAATATATTTCATATAAATATATTTACACCGTAATCGGATTGATTTCAAGGAATTGTTATTACATGCAGCATCCTTATTTGCCTAAAGTATAACATTAATGCATAATCTTTTGGGAGCGAAAAATGGATAAATACGATGCTGTCATAGTAGGAACAGGGCCTGCGGGAATGGGAGCGGCATTCTCGATTCTTGAAAGAAAGCCTGGAACATCGATACTCATGATCGACAAGGCGCCGGTATCCACGGGCGGAATGAGGAACGACTGCAAGATGAACTTCACCTACCCGATAGGTTTTCCTTTCGAGTACTGGCCGGAAGATACAGCAAACCACTATCTTGAGATGGTCAAGGAATTCCTCAAGCCAGACATCCTTCCGAAATCGAATATAGGCGTCTATCAGTCAAGAGCCGAGAAGCTCGGCTGCTCGCTGCTGGAGATACAGCAGACACATCTCGGCACAGATGGCGGCCTGAGGCTCATACAGCACCTGATGAAGGAGCTCACTGAAAAGGGTGTGGATATTTCCCTCAAGGAGGAAATGCTCTCCATCAACAACGAGCAGAAGTTCATCACGACCGATCTCAGGGAAATAGGCTACAAGACAATACTCATAGCTCCCGGCCGTCATGGCTTCCACTTCCTGCAGAATGTCATGCACCAGCTCGGCGTGAGGTATATGGACAACATCCTTGATGTCGGAATCAGGGTTGAGACCAGAATAGAGCGCTATCCGATCGTAAAGGATTATTACGATCCGAAGTTCTACTTCCCGGAGAAGGTACGTACATTCTGTACGAACAGCGGTAATGCCCATGTCGTGAAGGAAAAGTATGTCACTGAACGCGGAGATGTATGGTATTCGGTCAATGGACATGCATATGCCCCAGATGCGGCAAAGAACAACGGGCTCGTGAACTTCGCGATCCTGAAGACTGTGCGCTTCACCGAACCTCTTGCCTCAGGACAGGAGTTCGCGGAGCACCTCGGAGTCATGGCAGCGCTGATGGGAGGCGGAAGGCCGCTGATGCAGCGCGTCGGCGATTTCAGGATGGGAAAGAGATCCAAAGCCGCCACATTCAACGGCGACCTCTATGATTTCGAGCCATCACTCAGGGACTGCTGCCCGTCTGACATATCGCTGGCAATGCCGTCGAAGATTCTCAGATACATCTGGTCAGGAATGAAGAAACTGGACACGATCATCCCGGGAATACTCCACCCCTCGACAATCATGTACTACCCGGAGATAAAGCTCTATGCGAACAAACCGGAGTACAAGGATGACCATTTCCAGGTTGCTCCAGATGTCTTCTTCGCAGGTGATGGTGCAGGCACGAGCCGCGGCATCACCGGTGCCTGGGCATCGGGAATCAGGGCCTCGGAAGGCATGATGGAGGCTTTGCACTGAGGCTCTATAAGTGTAAAATGTCATAGTCCGGCCCCAGATGGTGGAATGGTAGACACAAGGGACTTAAAATCCTTTGGTAGCAATACCGTGCGGGTTCAAGTCCCGCTCTGGGGAATAGGTCGGACACCAAGCCGAACAGGGGCGTGTCCCCGCCGAAGAGCCAGAGGCTGACCTCTGGCAATTTTCATCCAGGCACTATGCGGCCAATAATAAAATTCTGTTCATTTCATGCTGACTGTGCTATATTATAGTCAGGTCGGACACCAAGCCGAACAGGGGCATGTCCCCGCCGAAGAGCCGGAGGCTGCCTCCGGCAATTTTTTTTGCAAGGGGCTTGTCTTGTCTGTACTGTCAATTCATATCGATGAAAGCGGTAATCTGAA
>CASEZU010000145.1 GCA_949292445.1 uncultured Spirochaetales bacterium
ACGGAGATCGCGGGCTATGGTGTCAAAATTCCACTGATGCGACCCGCCTGCGAGATGCACGACTCCATGGCATTCGACATCAGCCTCGGATATGACGTAAAAGCCATATTCCGAGCACATCTCATAGAACCAGGGGTAATCCGGATAATGGCTCGTGCGGATCGTGTTGAAGTTATAGCTCTTCATCATCCTCAGGTCCTGGACCGCATCGGACTCAGTCACGACCGCACCAGTCTGCGGATGGCTCTCATGCCTGTTCGCCCCAAGGAATTTAACGGCCTTCCCATTGAAGAGCACAATGCTGTCCTCAATCCACACGCTGCGGCACCCGACCTTCTGCACGATCCTCTCTCCGGGGACGGAAAGCTCAAGCGAATAGAGATAAGGATCCTCTGCACTCCAGAGACGGGGAGAGTCTATCCGGAATGAGATGACCCCGCCCGCAGAGACTGCCCGGCCTATCTCCTGCCCCTCAGCATCGGAGAGCACCGCCTCTATTTCCGGAGAACCGGAGACAGCATCGAACGAGACGGTGACATTGCCTTGCATGTCAGCTGTCACAGTATAGTCCGTGATATGCTCCTCAGGCCGGTCGAGAAGATGCACAGAGCGGAAGATCCCCGACCATCTGAACTTGTCCTGATCCTCCAGATATGATCCGTCGGAATACTTGAGGACAATGACGGAGAGTCTGTTCCGGCCATTCAGCAAACTGGCGGTGACATCGAACTCGGTGGGGCTGTGAGGAACCTCGCTGTAGCCGATGAAAACACCGTTGAGATAGACGAAATATGCGGAATCAACACCCTCGAAATAGAGGTAATAGCGCCGTCCTGCAGCCTTTGCAGCCTCAAAATCCTTTATATACACGCCTGTCGGGTTATCGACAGGGACATAGGGAGGATCATACGGGAACGGATAGTCCACATTGGTGTACATCTTCCTGACATAGCCGAGCATCTCCATAGTCGACGGCACCGGAACCACATCAAAGCCTGCAGCATCGGAATCCTTTCCGACAACGTCCTCGCCGACATCCTCCGGCGACTGGAAGACGCTGAGCCTCCAGTCTCCCCCGTCGAGGAGCATTCCGGTCTTCCTGCCGTCATCGTCAAGCGGTACATAATACGCCCTGCTCTTCTCCGCCCCCACATGCTGGACAGAGAGGTCCTCATAGTATTTCTCGAGTCTCATAACCCGGATTCTACCAGAACAGCGGAAAATGGAAAGGTCCGGAGACCGGGGCGGAGGCATGTCACCGATAAGAAAATGCCACCACCGGAGCAGAATATGACCTGTCGGTACGGCAGGTTTGGGGTAAGATATCATTATGGAAGAATATATCGTCAACACGCTCGCTCCAAAGCTCAGAGGCGATGGAGGATGGGTAGAATTCGTATCCTATGAAAACGGAACGCTCAGGCTTGTCTTCAGGGGTGAATGCTCCAAGTGCCTGATTCTCAGCAGATGCACGGACTGGATGGAGAAGGAGATTCTCCGCGATCTCGGAGAGAGAGTGCATATCGAGGCAATCCGCAGAAAGCCTTATTTCTGGGATATGGCATAGGAGGGGATAATGGCATTCGTAGAAGTCATAAGAAGGAGCATGAGGCCTGAGGAATGGACCGATCTGAGGTATTCCTGGCTGAAGAGGGGCATCATCAAAGACAAGATCGAGATAACGGATCTCAGGATCCGCGATGCCAGGCAGATAAGCGAGAACGAGTACGAATACTACCCTGAGGGCTGGAGACCACTTACGAACGGCGATATGTACTTCACCCCAGACGGAACAGCCTTCATCGAGGGAAATGCAGTGGTTCCGGAATCTCTCAGGGGAAAGGAGCTCTGGCTTTACCACCACACCGCAGCTGAAATGATCGTGAAGATCAACGGCAGGTATGCGGGCGGCATCGACCCCAACAGGGACAGGATGCTGATCACGCCGTTCATAGGCAGTGATGGCAAGGTCAGGATCGAGATAGAGGGCTACAACAGATCCAAGCCTGACGACGAGAGGAATCCCGACTCGATGGGTTCCAGAGGCTGCCGCCAGATATTCACAGGCATGTACCTGGCGACGATCAGGCATGACGTGCTTGATCTCTTCTACGACATGACGCTTCTCATAGACATCACGAAATCCAGGCATTTCGACGAGGATGCGAGGGCTTACATCGCCAAAGAGCTCAACGCCGCGCTCAACTTCGTCGATTTCGACACATTCGAAGGTGCGGACAAGGCAAGGGATTACATCGAGAAGAGGATCTATCAGAATACCGATTTCCGCTCATCGGGAAATGTGGCGCTCATCGGCCACTCCCATCTCGACATAGCCTACTACTGGAGGCGCATCCACGTTGTGGAGAAGAATGCCAGGACGATCCTCATCCAGATGA
>CASEZU010000146.1 GCA_949292445.1 uncultured Spirochaetales bacterium
CCCGGAAAACGGAAAGAACGAGCTGTGGATGATCCAGAAGGATTGGCGCTGTTTTGCCGAGAATGATGTGAAGTATGTCGGCGAGACGATAGGCCTCCTTGTCGGTCCTGACAGGAACATGCTCCGCTATCTTCTCGACAGGATCGAGATAGAATACACAGAGCAGGAGCCGGCTGTCACAATAGATGAGGCGCTTCAGCTGAAGGGCGGCCCGATTGTCGGCGAGGACAACATCCTCTGCCAGCTCTATGTCGAGAAAGGCGAGCCGATGGAGGAGGTCTTCAGAAAGGCTGATTCAGTCTTCGAGGAGACGATAGAGACAGGTTTCCAGGAGCATGTGCACCTTGAGACAAATGGAGCCATAGTCACGATAGAGAATGGGAAATACACATTCTATGCATCCGCCCAGTGTCCTTTCTATATCCGCAAGGCGGTCGCAGGGCTTCTAGGCCTTGAAGCTGAGGACATCGTTGTCAAGCAGACAACCACCGGCGGCGCATTCGGCGGGAAGGAGCATTTCCCGGATGTCCTCTGCGGCCCGCTCCTAGTGGCCGAGAGCGTGATAAGGAAACCCATCAAGCTGATCTTCGACAGGGAGGAGGACATGCTTTACTCCGTGAAGCGCCATCCTTCCAAGACGACGTTCCGCACCGCTCTGGACAAGGACGGAAACATACTGGGAATCGACGGCCTTGTGATATATAACTGCGGACCGTATCTTTCCGGATCATTCGTTGTCCTGCAGCGCGGAGTCTTCCATGCCAACGGCGTTTATGATATCCCGAACACATATGTGAAAGGCATCGGAATAGCGACAAACACATTCCCCTCCGATGCATTCCGCGGCTTCGGTGCTCCCCAGACACTCTTCGCCATAGAGACACATATGGAGCATATCGCGAAGAAGTTCGGCTACGATCCCGCCGAGTACAAGGCGAGATACTTCATCAAGCAGGGCGGTGAGACCATAACGAATGGCCACATCATTGAGCGTGTCGTGCTGCCGGAGATGCTGAAACAGGTCACCGATGCCTCCGACTATTACAGGAAGGCAAAGGAATACACACCGGGTTCCGGAAAGGGCATCGGCATATCCTTCTACAACCACGGCGGCGCTTTCACCGGCAATGGTGAGCAGACGATCATCAAGGCGCATGCCAGGCTCGTGAAGACCGGAGAGAAGGTCCGCATAGAGGTCGGTTCCACTGAGATGGGACAGGGCTTCCAGACAACGCTGAGGAAGATCGCCGCGGCGACGCTCGGTATCTCCATCGATGATGTAAGCTACGACAATCCTGATACCTCAGTCGTTCCTGATTCTGGCCCGACTGCCGCATCCCGCTCAACCATGATCGTCGGACGGCTCATCGAGAGATGCGCTGAGGAGATGAAGGAGCGCTGGAATGAGGGTGACTTCTCCGTTGAGAAGGAGTATGAGCATCCCGAGGGGCATCCGTGGGATCAGTCGACATTCCGCGGGGACGCGTATCTCGGATATGGCTGGGGCTGCGCTGTTGT
>CASEZU010000147.1 GCA_949292445.1 uncultured Spirochaetales bacterium
CTCGCTTTCCAATTCGATCACGCTGGGAATCGATTTCAATAACAGGGATGATGATTATCTGATGCCGGAGGGGTATGACTTCTCCTTTGATTTCATCATGGGACCA
The DNA here is from genome assembly GCA_949292445.1 of uncultured Spirochaetales bacterium. Next base: position 107 of record CASEZU010000147.1, read on the forward strand.
TGGTGGCTCCTGAACAGTCCGACAGTCTTCAACACAAGCTCCACGATCGATTACTGGAAGATCGCTTATTCCGCATCATATGCGCATACGTTCTTCCAGCGGAATCAGGAGGATTCGGATATGAACCTCTATTCGCTCTACATGGATTTCGATCTCAGCAGCCAGATCATATTCGGCGAAGCAGTCCCGCAGCATGAGCTTTCAGTCAGATTCCGCGATGAGGTGATTCCTCCCAGGCCCTTCATCACGGACATCAGGGCATCGCTCTCGCTCGTCGGACCTGAGTTTCTTTCTGTCGGCACCTATCCGATGATCACCGTGATACTTGAGAATGCCGTTGCAGCCGGCAGGCTGATCAACAGCAGCTCAGAAACATCCGGCGGAGGCTTCTACGGATCTGTGGGCCTGCAATTCGATCTCTATATAATGCGGCTTTTCAGGGCTTATGTCGGTGTGTACTATGATTACCTCTCGCCAGAGGGGTATGAGCACGGTTTCGACTATGAGTTCGGAGCTTATTTCACCGCTGCATTCTGAGTGTCCTGTATGACCATATCCCTGAATTCGTCCGCCCCGAAGCGCAGGGGAAGGTCTATATAACTCCGTTTTACTGATTCCCGCATCTCATGACTCTGCATGTATTCCCTGATGATTCCGAGCTGCATTTTCACATCGTCCTCGCACCATCCGACAGGATGGACGGAGAGGAATGCACAGCATGAATCGAAGGGGTAGAGCACCTCGGTCACAATGAACGGGCGGTTCATGTATATTGACTCCATCACTCCGTTTGCTCCGGCTTTCCCGACCTGCAGATCACATGCCTCAAGGTAATCAGGTACATTGTCGACGAAGCCGCGCATCTCAAGGTGGAAATCAGGATATTTTTCCCTGAATTCCCTGAACTTCTTCTCCGTGCTGCTGCTGTGGCCCCCGATCGTGACGAACTGGCAGTCAACTCCTGCTTCCGCAAGATGGTACAGAAGATTGGTGGTTCCTATTCCTTCGCCTCCGAGAGAGCAGAGGATTGTGAAACGGTCATCGAGGCCAAGCTTCTTTCTTGCCTCTTTCTGCCCGCATCTCACATATGACTCGAACTTGTACTGTATCGGAAATGAGCAGACTGATAGCGTGGCTTCATCCTGTCCCTTCTTCGCAGCATTCGCCTTTCCCAGCTCAGATGCCACATACATCCTGTCCAGACTGTTGTTCACTCCGATTCTCGGCGTGTCGAAAACGTCTGCCAGATACTGGTAGACAGGGATATCGATTCCCAGTTTTCTGACCGCACTGGGGATTATGGCCCCGCCGATGAAATTCGTGGAGAGGATGAAATCCGGCCTTTCCTTCTCATACCAGGCCTGGAATGCCCTGATATGGCTTTCGCGGCGCACGATCATCTGCATCAGTCGTTCATTGAAAGCAGAGTCCGAACCTTTTGTCATTGCCGGTTCGAGCCTGGGGTGATGCAGCAGGAAGCGCCAGGAATATTTGGATATGAAATTCCAGAAGCCTGAATCGAATACAGTAAAGAGGTTTTCGACAACAGCCTCATGGCCAGCTCTGATGAAGCTGTCCGCAAGAGCCTTCGCGGGAATATAGTGTCCTTTTCCCGCATCCACATAGAGCATTGCTCCTTTCATGGCATGGATTTTAGCTTTAACCTGAAACGGCATGCAACATGCCGGTCTGAGATAAAAGAGGGATAGTGTCTGGTTATTTCTTCCTCAGTGCCTCTGTGTCACTGATGAGCTGATCACGGAATGCATCGGAGCCGAACGTTACAGGAAGGTCGCTGAATGCCTGATCGACCTTTTCACGGAGATCACCGTTATTCATGTAATCCTTTATCAGCGCAACCTGCCTGTGAATATCGTTCTCTCCCCATCCGACCATATGGCGGCGGAGAAATTCCATAGAGGCGCGGAATGCATACAGGACTTCGGTGACAATGAACGGACGGCGCATGTAGATTGCCTCCATTACCGCATTGGCTCCGGCCTTTCCGATCTGGATATCACATGCTGCAAGGTATTCAGGAACATTGTCCACAAAGCCGCGGAGGAACACAGGGAAATCCGGATGCTCTGCCGAGAAATGCTCGAAGCTCCTTGTTGTTGTCCTGCTCTGCCCGCCGATCACGACAACCTGGCAGTCAACGCGGGCTCTTGCAAGCGCA
>CASEZU010000148.1 GCA_949292445.1 uncultured Spirochaetales bacterium
GCCTGATAATATCAGTGATATCATCAGGATAAACCTGCTTTCCGATTTGTCAACCGTAATATGCGCCATCCCCTCTGGAGCAAAGGATGTTCCTGAGACAATCCCGGAGATCCTGTATGTACTGACAAGCAGAACTTTATATGCCATTCCCAGGCTTGCCGCGGCAGCAGCAGTTCTCACCCTTCTGGATGACATTTCCGTTGAGAGGGAGAAGATCATCAGACAAGCCCTGAACATATACAGGGAAACAAGACTGGATTACGTTAACTGCCTGCTGATTGCGGAAGGACTCGTTCCTGACACAGAAATCATCTCCTTTGACAGAAAACTCCTGAAAGAGATGAAGAGAAGAACGCAAGCCTCCTGAACTTCAATGTGCTGTCAGAGAAGAAAGCATAGCAAACCTTGTTTGAAATATTTATTGCATTGCAAAACATAAAGACATTACAATCTGTAGATGAGAAAAAATTCGATATTATCCAGACATGATCAGTTAGTGACCATGTCGTTTTTGAAATACAAACTCGGTTACACGCATGCCAAAATCGCAGAACTCTTCAATGTCTCATTGATGACAGTCTCAAGGATGCTGAAAGAAGCCATAGATGAAGGAATTGTAACGATTTCCGTGAAAATCCCCATAAATGAGGATGAAGAGCTATCCAAGCAAATAAAACAGAAATACGCATTGCGCGATGTGCTTATAGTCAAAGGCAATGAGTATGAGGATACAATTACCACCATCAGCAAAGCCGCTGCCTCGTACCTCGACATGGTCATCCTTCCGAAGGATGTGATGGGACTTGCTGCAGGAAGAGTACTCTCACATGTTCTTCCATTGATGAATATCCCCGCAATAAACCGGAACTCAGTCGAATTCAAGGTAGTTCAGGTCCAGGGAGGATATTCCGACATAAATGCATTCCACCCTACAACTACGATAGTCAATTTCGTGAACCGTTTCGGAATTCCGGGTCATCTGCTGCTATACCCCATGTATGCCTCCTCAGAAAACAGTGCAAAGATGATTTATGCACAGAACAAGGATGAATTTGAGAGCCTCTGGACAAAGTGCACTATCCTGCTCACCGGTGTCGGAATATTTGACAAGGACAATATGCAGCGAGAGGAAGGCCTTCTCAGCAAAGAAGACATAAGTGAGATAGAAAGCAAAGGGGGAATCGGCGTGATTTTCGGCCGCTGGTTCGACTCAGAAGGAAATTATCTGGACTGCTCCCCCAACCGCAAGGCAATATCAATCAAGCCTGTTTTCCAGAAGAAAATACCGAAGCGCATCCTGATTGCATTCGGTGATGAGAAGCTCACTGTTATTGATACGCTGCTGAAAACGAAGATCACGAATATCTTCATCAGTGATGAGAAAACCGCAAGAGATCTCCTGCAGAAAACATAAAATCCATACTGCTGCATCAGGCGTGCGATGCAGCAGGCAACAGATTTAATTGCTGCAATGATTCACTCATGTTCTTTCAGCCATTGCATATAGTCCTGGATATTATCCTTTGAATAGCAGACAGCAGGAAGTCTCCGGATATTCTGACACAGATTTCTTTCCGAGCCTCCGAGGAATGCGATTACCTCATCCCATCTGCAGGATGCAAAAAGCCCGGCAGCCATGGCCGCAGCAGCACCGAAATAATATTCACGGATCCATATCGAAGCTGAAATGGAACCATCAGAGAGCCGCTTTACCGTATCATCCAGCATATCGAATCCGACAATCGGAACAGATCCTGGCTGCCGTCCGGAAAGTTCCACAGCCTTGGCCTGGACAATGCAATGATAAGCATAAACTCCATGCAGGCCGGCAACATCAGGATTCTCTTCAATAGCCTTCAGCACGCGGATGAGCGCCAGATCAGGATTCTCGAAATCAGGATCGATGACAACAATCCGCCTCCCGGCCTCTCTCATCCGGTCACAGAAACCCTTAAGTTTCCCGCTTGCTCCAGGCGCATTGGAACCGGCCTGTACTATGACAGGGCCGTTTCCTTCCAGCCTTTTCAGCATTTCTTCCGCAGCAATGCGTCCAAGTTCAGTGAACGGCAATGTCCCGAAATGGAACAGCCGTCTTTTCTCATACCCGTCGAGATCCATAGTCAGCACAGGTATTCCGGAATTGATGGCACGCTCGATTTCCTCTCCGAAAAGCACAGGATCACTGGCAACGACAACCAATGCATCAGGATGGGAACTTATCGCCTGCCTCAGGCATTCAAGCTGCAGAGGCGGATCAACTGCAGTGGGAGCATATATTCTGACCTCGTCGCCTCTCCTCTTCGCTGTATCATATACCCCTGCATTGAGCCTGTCCCAATACTCTCCCTGGCTTTTTTCTATAAACGCTAATACTGACATTTCTCCACTCCTTTTTATGATTTGACAGCACCTGCCGTCATTCCAGAGACAAGGTAACGCTGTGCGGAAACAAAAACGAAAGCCACGGGTATCGTCATCATTGCCGAATATGCCATCAGCTCGCCCCACAGGACGGACTGACCGCCAATCATTCTCGCAGCCCCAACTGTCAGAGTGGTCATGGTATCCGAAGTCATGATCATAAGACTGAGAAGATATTCCTCCCATCCAAGCACGAATGCAAACAGCATGACTGCGGCAATACCGGATGCGCTCAGCGGAAATATGATGCGGAAAAGCGTGCCGATTCTGGACAGTCCATCCATCTCTGCCGCTTCCTCCAGCTCTTTCGGAATTCCCTGAAAGAACCCCCAGAGCATCCAGATCGAGAAAGGCAGGGCACGGGCCACATTGGATAGGATGAGGCCAGGATATGTATTCAATAAGCCCATCTTTGATAAGAGGCTGAACAGAGGAATTGCAAGAAGTATCGTAGGCAAAGCCTGTGAAATCAGGATGGCAAGTCCGAAAGCTCCCCTGCCGCGGAAAGAGAAACGGGCCATTGAATAAGCTGAGAACATGGCTATGAACACCGAAAGAACGGTAGTTGATACCGATACTATAATCGAGTTCTTATACCATGTGACAAACGGGAACATCTGGAATACATTCTTATATGCAAGCAGAGAGAATGACTCCGGATCAGGGATGATGCTTCCGGCACCTATGCTTCCGCCGCGAAGAGAAGACAGGAGCATCCAATATATCGGGAAAACCATCAGCATGCAGACAAGGATTGAGACTATGTATATCAAAGCTGTTTTCAGTCTTTTGAATGTTCTGTAATTCATATGGTGTTACCCCCTTTCCTTCAGCAGCCTGTTGAATATCGGCAGCCCTATCAGGAGCGTGATGACCAGTGTCACCAGAGCAACAGCAGCACCGCTGCCTCCGTTGAGTTCTGTGATTGTCTTTGAATATGCAAGTGTCGCAAGCAGCTCAGTAGAGCCTGCGGGACCTCCTCCTGTCATCATGCTGACCAGATCAAAATGACCTATACGCCAGATTGTTCCCTGAGCAAGAACAACAAGCATCACAGGACGAAGCAATGGCAGGGTTATGTAATAAAGATTCTGAAACGGGTTCGCACCTTCGATGGCACTTACCTCATACAATCCCTTGTCGATAGACTGCAGTCCTGCCAGCAATGAGATGATCATAAACGGTGAATAACGCCATATTACTACAGCAATCAGAACCCAGAGTGCCTGATCCGGAGATGAAAGCAGAGGCTGCTTATCAAACCCCAAACTGACAAGTATATTATTCAGCAGGCCGGAATCAGTATCGAGGATGGTCTTCCAGATGAGGCCAACAGTCACAGGAGGCACGACCCAAGGCAGAAGTACCAGGCCTCTCAGAAATCCCTTCATCTGAATGACTCTGTTCAAGAGAAGAGAGACCGCAAGTGCAAATGTGAATTCCAGAGAGATTGAGACGAATGTCCAGACAACAGTGTTCCGTACAGTTGACCAGAAGACTCTGTCTCTGGTGAAAAGTCTCCTGAAATTCTCCAGCCCGATGAATGGCGAATCCCCGAAGAAGCTGTACTCACTCATGCTCATGATGACAACCTGTATCAGAGGCACTCCTATGACGATTCCGAGCACAACGAAGGCCGGAATGTTAAGAAGATAAGGAAACAAATCTATCCGACCTTTCCTCCCTGCTCGTCTATTCTGAATTTTTCTGCTCATAATTCTTCCTCCTGCGGATAATCAAGGCCGTCTGCAATGTGCCCTCTGCCAAGGAATATGGATATGATCCTTGTCTGCAGACGACATCAGCAGACAATGGATGCCACTTGATTTTCGGTTGTCCCTGATGTTTTTCTGGACAGGGCAAAAATATCATGCCTGGCGGCTGTACTTAAAACGCAGAACAGCTTTCCATCCTTTTCATAGCTGTGATTTTTTACCGCCTCCTTTGTGGAGATTTTCTCATGGGAACATCGTGTTGGAGCAGCTGATACTGCTCCAACAATTATGTTTCCGGAAATCATCACTGCCCAAGCTGGGCTTTGATCTCGCTGTCCATAAGTGAAACACCTTCATCAACACTTGTGCGTCCTGTAACTATTTCTTCCCAAATAGGTATGATAGTTGAGGTCCACATTCCAGCATACTTGGAAGAAGCCGGCATATAGCGTGACCAGTCTGCCCACAGCGCGAAGCGTTCCGACCAGAGCGGGAATGCCTCATCAGAGAAGCGCGGGTCCGCAAGAGCGCTCTTCGTAGTCGGCGGCAGGTAATTATCGACTACAGCAAGTTCTGCCATGCGTTCAGGATCAAGCATGATCCATTCAATGAACTTGTATGCCTCCTCCTTGTTCTTTGAAGTTGTGGGGATAGTGAAATAATCGAATGTCGAGAAGTTGAACTCATTGCCCTTTTCCGATACAGGGAATGCCATCACATCGAAATCCTTCCCGAATTCATGACCGTATTCCTCTTTGACTGATGAAGCCCACCACATGCCGCAGGCGAACATGGCCATATCATTCTCACCCCATGCACGCATTGCCTCCGGAAGCCCCCAGGAAATATAACTTGGCTTCATCACCTTATACTCATTCACGAGGGCAGCCTGTGCGGCTATGGCATCCTTTGCCTCCTCCCCGTCAAGTCCTGATATCCAGCCGCCTTCGCCATCGGATTCTATTATGTCAGCACCGAATGCCCAGAGATGGGGAATATAGGTCTTCATAGCGATGAAACCGGACAGACCTCTCTCTGCAAAGCCCCACTGCTCAGGTTCTCCATCACCATCCTTATCAATAGTCAGCTTTTGGGCAGCTTCTATGAACTCATCCCATGTCCAAGCCTCTCCCGGAGGCGGCGGAGTGACTCCAGCTTCCTCAAAGAGTGCCGGGCGATAGAATATGGCAGCCTCTGGAGACTGAAGGAATGGAATAGCGTAAGTGCCAAGCTCATCGAATGCGGTCGGGATAAGCTCTGCCTTCATCTCATCACTGAGAAGATCTGCGAGATCAGTCATCGCTCCCATCTCAACCCATTCAGCTGTGCCCTGATTGCTGTTTCCATGAAGAATATCAGGAGTATTTCCCGAAGCGATTTTCGCCAGAGTTGTCGCTCTCTGGCTTTCCCATGGCACATATGATATCTCCACAGTAACGCCAGTTTCCTCCTTATACTGCTGTGCGTACTGTTTCAGCAGCTCATTCGCCTCTGGCGGAACCATGGAATGCTGCATTGTGATAGTGATATTCTCCTCTTTTTCTCCGCTTCCATTCGCCCATACGCCGCCAATGACAGAAAGTGCCAGAAGCAGCATGACAGTCATTTTTCTGATCATTCTCTAACCTCCTAAGAATTATCAAAGTTCAAGAATCCCTGATTCCTGCAGATCAACGCGTCTGATACCAAGACCGGGCGCATCGCTGACGATTGCTCTGCCGTTCTCTATCTGGACCCCGCCATCGAGGACGATATCATCCTCAAGCAGGAGATGGCATGTAACGCCGGTATAAATCGGTGACTTTGCAGACAATGCGAGGTGTGCCACTGCAGTATTTGAGATGGTCATCTCATTGATCTCATCAATGATGTAAAGCATGTTTGCAGCCTCTGCCATAGCCACCATCTGCTGGCACTTCCGGATTCCTCCGCAGCGGCTTATCTTAATGCTGACTATATCCGCAGCCTGGAGCTTTATCAGGCGCCACAGATCTCCAACAGTACGGATGCAGTCATCTGCCATGAGTTTCAGCCTGGTGCCCTTCCGGATCTCAGCCATGCCTTCAAAATCGCTGGCATGTACAGGCTGCTCCAGTATGACATTGTCACGGTAATTCGGATCTGCTTCGATACGGGCTGCAATAGCCAGTGTCTGAGGTACATTCCAGCCCTGATTGGCATCAAGGGAGAGCGTAACAGTCTCATCTACAGCTTTGAGCGCAGAGGAGATCAGATCAAGATCATATGCCGTATCACCGCTCATCTTGATCTTGAATACGCGGTAGCCTTCATTCAGGAATTTCTCCAGACAGGGCATGAAATTCTCATTCGTCGGCGGGTTGATATGCGTAGGAAGTGATTCATGGGCCCTTCCCCCGAGAAGGTCAACCACAGGGAGGCCGTATGCTTTTCCCGCAATATCAAGAAGGGCCTGATCAAGTGCGGAAATGAATGCCAGATTGCCCAGCGGCATAACCCTGTCCACTATATTGAGAATCAGGTTCCTGTTAAGTGCTGGTTTGCCAATGATATATGGCTTAACAAGCTCCAATGCGCCTGTAGTGCTGCCCGGAGTCTCTCCATAAAGGCCTGGAGAATGTGTTGCCTCACCGATTCCGATGATTTCACTGTCTGTGCGGACAACAATTATTGTGTTCGCCTGTTCCCCTGTTTTGACATAGAACCTCTTGTCATGCTGCCAGGGGCCTTTGTAGTCGGTACGCACGGTATGAGCCGTGATGTCCTTGATTATCATATAACCACCTCCTTCTGCTTGCACCCGGCCATCCGGGTACTGGTTATAAGAATCCATTGCGATAATCAGTCCGCATGGGTACTGATAAAAAGTTAAGAAATATAATAATTGTTAATTTTAACATTATGCTATTTTGGTTTCCGTACCCTGTCAAGCAAAAAATCAGGCAGGCGTTATTCAGCTGGAAAAACTGAATTTCAAAGCTGGCATGATGTTGATAACGCTAGAAAACAGAAAAAGGCTGATTTTGGATATGCAACCAAAATATTTTATTGCATTGCAAGAACTTCGCTGTCAGGGGACAGATACGCTTCCCCTGTAACCATCGCGTGTGAGCTGAATGCGTCTGGTGCAGACTGCTTTGATGAAAGCCTCATCATGGCTCACGAGTATGAGGGTGAAACGGCCATCCTCAGTGAGCATCTTCTCGAGGATTCTTGCAGACACGATGTCCAGATGATTTGTCGGCTCATCCATGATCATGATGTTTTTACCTGCTCTGCGTGCAAGGATGAAATCCAGCTTCTTGAGCTCTCCGGGACTCGGTGATACTGATGGATCAAGGAGGAAGGACGGATTTGAACCAAGCCTGTAGAGATCGGAAAGCAGCATTCCCTTCTCCTCATCGTTCATGGCGTCAAGTTCCCTTCTTATTCTCCCTATGTCATCCTCAGAATACTCCTGCGGAATGTACATCAGGAGGCTCTCCCTGCCCTTTTCTCTCAGATTGCGGCAGATTGCTGATACAAGGAGTGTCTTTCCCGTACCGTTGAGGCCTGTTATTGCAACGCGCTCTCCCGCTCCGAAAGAGATCTCAGGCACTGCAAGCTGGTAATCCCCTCCGGAGAGAAGCGCCGGACCGAAGGAAAAGGAAGGAAGATGGGCATCTGAGACACTGAGGGAAAGCCCTTCCTTGCGCATGAGCGGCCGCTCCATTGCCGTAAGCTCTGCGCTCCCTTTCTCAACACGGGAAAGGATCCTGCGGCGCTGATCACTCAGCGAGCGGTCCTTTCCTGTCAGCCTGGCCCCGTCGACCTCGGCCTTCGCACTGTGATCGTGGACGTCGATGCCGCGCTTTGAGAGCCGTGACTGCATCCCCTCTGATTTCTCAGAGAGTCTGGCAGCAGCTGCCATCCCTTCAGCGATATCGGAGGAAAGCCTGTCGTATCTCGTCTTCCTCTCAGCCTTCCTCCGCTCAAGTTCATCGAAGGCTGCGGAAAGCGGAAGCGGGATATCACTGACCGAGGCAGGGCTTTCCGTACCGCGCTCGAGAATTACAGTACGCCCAGAAAGCGCATCAGCTGTATTCCTGTCATGGGTTATAATGATGCCGGCTCCGTCAAAATCACGGAGCACTGAGATGATTATCTCCCTGTTGGCGGCATCCAGGTGGTTTGTGGGCTCGTCGAGTATGAGCACAGACGGATGGCGCGACAGAGCAGCGAGCAGCTGCAGACGCTTCTTCTCTCCGCCGGAAAGATTCTCAGGAGAGAGTATCATCTCATCAGTGATACAGAGACGAGAACGCAGATGTCCGTTCTCACTGCTGCCATCGTAGATATAGCAGAGATCATCATCCCTGAGCCCCGTGAAGACCTGAGAGCAGACAACAGCCTCGCCGCTCCTTCTGACACTGCCTTTATCCGGAATGATATCGCCGGCTATTATCGAGGCAAGCGTTGTCTTCCCTGCCCCGTTCGCTCCTGCAATGACAGTCCAGCCGGCAGAGAAAGAGAGGGAGAGATTCTCGAAAACAGATACAGATGATCCGGGATAAGCGTATGAGACGCCGCCAAGCATTATATATTCAGACATTCCGACTCCTTTGAAAGAAAAATTTGAGAATCAGAACATCATCAGCATTGGCGTCTCCTTGTTACAGCCGGAATTTAGCACAGAAAAAGGCGGGAATCAATCCCGCCGGATGTCTCAGCCTTCAAAGGCCGCCTTTATGAAATCGGGAATAAGCGCCGGGCGCTTTGTCTTTGCATTCACGAAAGCGAGCCCGACGCGGAGGTCAGCAAGGATATCTCCGCCCCTTTTCACCGTCTGCCTGACTGTACAGGAAAGGCGCCTGACCTCCTCAATGCTTGTATGGACTGTGATGATGTCATCGAGATAACCCGGCTTCTGGTACTCGATGCTTATCGAGCGGACGAGAATGAGTATGCCGTCATCACCTTCCGCGAGCTCTGCCTGCGTCTTGTCAGGAACCAGTTCCTTGAGCATCTCCGTCCTGCCGTGCTCCGCCCAGTCTATATAGCTCGCATGATAGACGATGCCGCCGGCATCAGTGTCGGAGAAATATACCCTGCTGCTGTAAAGATACTCCTTCATTCATTCTCCCCCAGGGCCCTGATGAAATCCTCCGGAATCGGCACCGGATGTTTCGTCGCCTTCGATATGAACGCAGCCTTGACGCGAAGATCCGCAAGGAGGTCCTCTCCCCGCATGATCTTCTGCTCGATGATGCATGAGAACCTCTGCACCCTGCCCATCACTGTCACGACTTCTATCTCATCATCGAGGTGCGCAGGAGTGCGGTAATGGATCTCTATCGATTTTATCACGGTGAGGATCCCGTCCTCCGCTGCAAGCTCAGACTGGGGGTGCTGCGGAACCGCTTCCCTGAGCATCTCCGTCCTGCCATGCTCCGCCCAGTCGAAATAGCTTCTGTGATACGCTATGCCGCCGGCATCGGTGTCGGAGAAATATACCCTTGCCTTGAGCCTGAACTCCCTCATTTCCTGTTCTTCCTGTCCCTGTCCTTCTTCTGCCTCTCCTTTGAAAGGCGGAAGAAATCAGCCATTGTGCCGCCGCCGAAATCATTGGATGAGAGACGCTGCGGCTGAGGCCTTCTCCTGTCATCAATCGTCCTGTCGCGCCTGTAGGCCTTCTTCGATTCCCTGACGACAACCGTCTTAGTCTCATAAACGGCCTTGGGCACGCGTACCGCGCTCTTCTTGTTGAGCACGACCTTGACCTTCTCCCCTGGTATCTGGGCAACCTTCTTCACAGCCGCAGAGCCCGTGTCGACCCTGACCTTGACCTCCTTCTCCTCGTACTGGCAGGAAAGGCGCTGGCAGATATAATGCACGGAGCCGTCAGGATCAGAGGCCTTCATCATCTCCGAACCGCAGTAGGGACACTTCTTTGAGTCCTTGAAGACCGGGGCGAAGACCTTGTCGCTTCTCTCGACTTCCTTCACGAGATCGGCAGCCATCTTCTTGATGTCCTTTATGAAAAGCTCCGGATCCTCCTTGCCCTTGGAGATCCTCTCGAGCCTGCCCTCCCACTCGCCTGTGAGCTCTGGAGACCTCAGGACATCAGGAGCGAGGCGCACGACCTCGCGTCCCTTTGCTGTCGGCACGAAGTACTTGCCCTCCCTCTCGACATATCTGTTCTGCACGAGCTTCTCGATCATATCCGCACGGGTTGCGGGAGTGCCGAGGCCGTTGCCGAGATTCGCCTTCAGTTTGTCATCCTCGACAAAACGTCCGGCATGCTCCATTGCGGAAAGAAGGGTCGCATCGGTGTATCTCTCCGGAGGGGTCGTGACATTCTTCCGCACCTTCACGGAGGAGAGCGTCACCTCATCCCCTTCCTTCATCTGCGTGAGGATGAAGCTGTTCTCAGAATCATCAGCGGAAACGGACGCTGTCTTTATGCCGGCGCTCTCGGAAACCGATCTGTAGCCCTTCCTCACAGGAAGAGTGAGCCTCGTCTTGAAAAGTTTCCCGTCGACATCGACAGTGCATACAGTCGTCTTGTACTGGTAATCCTCGCCGATCACCTCCAGAAAGCGCAGCGCGATGAGCTGCCACAGTTTCGCCTCATCAGCAGAGAGCTTGTCCATCCTGACCTTCTCTTCTGTTGGGATGATCGCATGATGGTCGGAAACAAGCGAATTGTTGACGAATCTGGGGTTGTCACTTCTGAAGCCATTCTGCAGATACTCATCAGCCTGTCTGGAGAAAACCGTCTCTGAAAGCGCCCTGATCCTGTCAGGAAGCGTCGGGACAATATCCTCGGTGATGTATCGGGAATCCGTTCTCGGGTATGTGACTATCTTATGGACCTCGTAGAGCCTCTGCAGCGTATCGAGTGTCTCCTTCGCGGAGAAACCGAGCATGATGTTCGCATCGCGCTGGAGCTCCGTAAGATCATAGGCCTGCGGAACAGGTTCAGATTTCTCCTCCGTCTCCATCGATGAGACGCGGCCCTTCCTGTCCTTCCAGGTAGCGAACTCCTCTGCTGTTGCATCGTCAGTGAAGCGTATCGTGTTTTCCTCAGGATAGTATGAGGCACCGAAGAGGCTGAAATCTCCGCGGGCTGTGTAGTAATACTTGCCCTCGAATGCCTCTATCTCATCCTCTCTCTTGGTCATCAGCGCCAGAGTCGGAGTCTGCACGCGCCCGGATGAGAGCTTGGCATCATAGTAGCAGGTAAGCGCCCTGGTGACATTCATGCCGACATACCAGTCAGCAGCGGCGCGGCAGGATGCTGCCTGATAGAGATTGTCGTAATCAGAGGCGGGATGCAGGTTCTGGAAGCCTTCCTTTATTGCCTTTTCCGTCTGGGAGGAGATCCAGAGCCTCTCCATTTTTCCGCTGTAGCCGGCCATCTTCAGTATCCAGCGTGCGACGAGCTCTCCCTCGCGTCCGGCATCGGTTGCGATGACAACGGAGGAGATGTCTGTTCTGCCGAGAAGGGAGGCGATGACATCGAACTGCTCCTTCGACTCCTCAATGACGACCTGATCAAGATGCTCGGGAAGCATCGGGAGGTCCTTGAGCGACCACCGCTTCCAGCTTTCAGAGTAGTGCTGCGGCTCTGCCAGCTCCACGAGGTGTCCCAGCGCCCATGTGACTATGTAATCAGAGCCTTCGGTGTATCCCTTCTCATTCGAGAAGCAGCCGAGGTTCCTCGCAATCTCACGCCCGACAGAGGGCTTCTCTGCTATGACCAGCTTCTTCATACAGCTGGTGATGATAACAGAAAGGACCGGCTTCAAAAAGATGGAGAAGGCTGGTAGAGTCGTCATATGCGCGAGAGTTCCCGTGATCTGACAACAGGAGGGATAGC
>CASEZU010000149.1 GCA_949292445.1 uncultured Spirochaetales bacterium
CATCATTGCCTTGTACTCATCAACAAGCTCAGGAGAGAACATCTCCGGCTCCTCCTTCTTGAGCTCCAGTATGATGTTCCTGAAAAGCCAGAGGTGCGTGTTCTCATCGCGGTTTATGTACCTTATCTCCTGTGCGGATCCCGGCATCTTCCCGTTTCTGGAGAGGTTGTAGAAGAACATGAAACCCGAATAGAAGTAGATTCCCTCCAGAATATAGTTCGCGATGAGGACCTTCATCAGATGATGCAGATCCCTATGCTCGACAAAGTCATTGTAGCAGCTGCCGATGAATGTGTTGCGCCTCAGGAGATGCTCATCAGTTCTCCACTGGAAGAGAATATCATTGCGCTCATCGGGTGAGCAGATCGTATCCAGCATATAGGAGTATGCCTGACTGTGAAGGCACTCCTGGAATGTCTGGATGTGCAGGCAGAGGCCGACCTCATTGGCGGTGATGTAATCCGTCACATTAGGCAGGTTCGCAGTCTGCAGGCTGTCCAGGAAGACGAGGAACGAGAGGATCTTGTCATAAGCCTTCCTCTCTGCCGGCAGAAGGCGATGGTAATCCTTCAGATCCTGGGAGAGATTGATCTCCTCGGGTACCCAGAAATTGTTCATAGCCTGCCTGTACCAGTCGGACACCCAGCCGTACTTCATATTGTTGAAGTCATTGAGGTTGGTCGTGTTTCCTCCGACCATCCTCCTCTTCTCAACCTCTATGTCCCCGTCGGGATTAAAGAGGGGCTTTCTCTTGAGTTCTTCCATTTCCTTCTCCTAGCTTGAGCAGCTCTCGCACTCCTCAACCTCGAGGCTCTTGGAGCGCACATAGTAAAGGGTCTTCACATGGCATTTCCATGCGAGTATGAGGAGGTTCAGGACCTCCCTCATTGTGTAATCATTGGTTATGTAGAGATTGACGCTCTGTCCCTGGTCGATATGGCGCTGCCTGACACCGTCAGCTCTTATTGACCAAGACTGGTCTATCTCATGAGCAGCCTTGTAGTACCACCATGTCTTTGAGGAGAGCTCCGGAGCCGTGCGCGGCAGCATGCTTCCCTTCTTCTCCTCATAGAAGAAGCGCTTCATCACAGGATCGACGCCGGCGGTTGTACCGGAGAGGATGCTCGTCGAGGATGTCGGCGCTATGGCAAGAAGATAGGCATTCCTCATGCCGTTCTCATGCACTTTCTTCCTCAGCTCATTCCATTCAGGCGAGTTATAACCGCGCCTGTCGAAGAAAACGCCGGTATCCCATTCGCTGCCGCGGAAGCGGCTGTACACGCCTTTCTCCTTTCCAAGCTCCGCAGAGGCCTCTATGGCGGCATAGCTTATGGTCTCGAATACCTTATCCACAAATTCAAGGTGTTCCTCGCTCTCCCACTTGATGCCGTTCTTTGCCAGCATGTGATGATAGCCGGAGACTCCCAGTCCGATGGAACGGTATGAATTGTTGGTTATGCCGGCATACGGCACAGGATAGAAGTTGAGGGAGATCACATTGTCCAGAGCCCTGACCACGGTCTTCACGAGGGACGAGAGCCTTGACCTGTCATTGACGTCGACATTGCCCAGGCAGATGGAAGCGAGATTGCAGACGACGAAATCTCCCGGCTTCGTCGTGGTGACAACGACAGTATCTCCCTCATCCGTCTTCGTCTCTATCGAGACCTCCTCTATCTGGGACATGTTCTGTGCGATCTCCGTGCAGAGATTTGAGGAGTATATCATTCCGCAGTGCTTGTTGGGATTCATGCGGTTGACCTCATCGCGGTTGAACACGAACGGAGTACCGGTCTCCACCGCACTCTTGAGGATGAGCCGCACAAGATCCTTGAGCAGCACTGAGCGCTTTCTTATGCGGCCGTCATGCACGCAGTCGAGATACCTCTCCGTCCACTCATCGCCGTAGAAATCCTCCAGATGGTACCCCTTCACTGTCCATATCTCATGCGGGCACATCATATACCACATCTGGTTGAGATTCTCGGAGCAGAGTTTCCAGAAGTAATCAGGGTAGCAGACAGCGGGGAAGACATCATGGGCCTTCATCCTGTCATCACCATTGTTGGTGCGGAGATTCAGGAACTCCAGGAGATCGCGATGCCAGACATCAAGGTAGACTGCCACAGCCCCAGCCCTGACACCCAGCTGATCAACAGCCACAGCGGTGTCATTCACAAGCCTTATCCATCTGATTATGCCGCCGGCTGCCCCTTCGAAACCGCGGATGGATGATCCGTTGGCCCGTACCTTTCCGAAATACAGGCCCATGCCGCCGCCGAATTTTGAGACCTTGGCGAAGTTGTCAAGTGAACGGTAAATGCCGTTGAGCGAGTCAGGCACAGTATCGATGAAGCAGGAGGAAAGCTGATGAATCGGCTTGCGGGCATTGGCGAGCGTCGGCGTCGCCATCGTCACTTCCATCCATGAGAGCATGTCATAGAAGGCCTTCACCCAGCCCATTCTCCCCTTTTTCTCCGGCATCGCCAGATGGAGGGCTATGCCGAGGAACATCTCCTGCGGAGACTCGAGCGGCTCATGGCTGTGCGAATGGATCACATAGCGCTTGAGAAGAAGATCGAGGCCGGAATATGTGAAGAGGTTGTCGCGGCTGTCGTCAATGAATGAGGCAGCCTCCTCCAGTTCCTCCCTTGTATAGCTTTCGGGAATATAAGCGCCATAGAGTCCCTCATCACAGAGGAAGCGGACCTTGTCGGGGAAATTCCTGAGCCCTTTATCAGCAAGGGACGCAGCCAGCTTTGAGCGGAACGAGAAGAGCAGGAAACGTGCCGCTATGAACTCCCACGACGGGGACTGCGGTCCTGTCAGCTCCACCGCCGCACGGACAATCGCCTGTTCCTCTTCCTCCTCACCCATGCCGGATTTGGAGAAGGAGATGTATTTATCAGCGAGGATGGAGAGCGAGTATCTCTCATCAGGAAAATCCCTCTGGATCTCCTCCAGCACCGGCTCTATAGAACTGTCCGGGAAGTGTTCGAGGATCCTCATTCTCTCCTTCCTCAGCTCAGTGCGTTTTGAGCGGAAGAGTATGTAGTTCTTAGCCGCCTCGAATTCGCCGGCAGCCATCAGCGTCTTCTCCGCCGCATCCTGTATCTCCTCCACGCTCCAGTCCCTGCCAGATGAAAGCGAGGAAGCCACGGTCTCAGCAAGCGACGACGGTAGAGAGGGAGGGAACTCCTTTCCCGTGCTCTCCAGCGACTTCCTGATGGCATTCTCGATCTTTGATATGTCAAATACTTCCCTGCGCCCATCGCGTTTGGTAATATGCATGGCAACTCCTGCCGCTTATGCGTCCCCGCATAAAGGCTTTCAA
>CASEZU010000150.1 GCA_949292445.1 uncultured Spirochaetales bacterium
GCCTCCATTGATCCGGGGTTCTCCCTCCACGATGTGGAGGCGGTAATGCTGCCATTCTCGACGGTGAAAAGCACTGAATGGGCTGTATTGACATGAAAGCTCCTGAATACAGGAAGCTCCTCCGCCGCGGCCTCGGAGACAGAACCGATGGACTCGTCAAGAGGACGGTATGAGGAAAGATTCCTGACATCATCTGTGACCATGACCTGATTATAGCTGAAATGCACCATCCAAGTCACGGTGCCCGGAGAGAAGTGATACGGGACGGGGTCTTATCCCTTATAACCGCAGTGGTTTGATGGTATACTCTCTCCGTACACTTTTTTCTGGAGAGGTTATGAAAGAATACCTACAGTCACAGGACGATGTGATATCGTCACTCAGCTCCTCCCGCGATGGTCTTTCCGCTGCGGAATCGGGGAAAAGGCTTTCGGAATACGGACCGAACAAGCTGGAGGAGAGGAAGAAGGACAGCATCATCAAGCAGTTTCTGGAGAAGCTGGCGGATCCGATGCTGATCATCCTGATGATCGCGGCAGTGCTCTCAGTCATCACGTCGGCCGCCTCAGGCGAGACCGAGTGGTCGGACGCGATCATCATCCTCATCGTCGTGCTCATCAATGCCGTGCTTGGCGTGGTGCAGGAATCGAAGGCAGAGAAAGCCATCGAGGCGCTGCAGTCGATGTCCAAGGCGAAGTCAAAGGTAAAGCGCGGCGGCATGGTCGTCACAGTCGAGAGCGAGGAGCTTGTGCCTGGAGACATCATCGAGCTCGAGGCCGGTGACAGCGTCCCCGCAGACGCCCGCATCCTCCTCTCAGCCTCAATGAAGGCCGAGGAAGCTGCCCTCACCGGCGAGTCCGTGCCTGTGGACAAGGTATCGGATACCCTGACAGGAACCGAAGTCCCTCTCGGCGACAGGAAGAACATGGTCTACATGGGCTCCACCATCGTCTATGGCCGCGGTGAGGCCGTTGTCGTCTCCACCGGCATGAAGACTGAGATGGGAAAGATCGCCACTGCCCTCTCCGATGCCGCCGACAACGAGACTCCGCTCCAGAGGAAGCTCAACCAGCTTTCCAAGGTGCTCACATGGCTCGTCCTCGGTATCTGTGTCATCATGTTCGCCGTCAATCTGATAAGGATGGCAGTACAGGGAGACATCCACCTTGCAGGAGTGCTGGACACATTCATGGTGGCAGTCTCCCTTGCAGTCGCAGCCATACCCGAGGGCCTTGCCGCCGTCGTGACGATCGTGCTCTCGATCGGCGTCACGAAGATGAGCCGCAAGAATGCCATCATCCGCCGCCTCACCGCTGTGGAGACACTCGGCTGCACCGAAGTCATCTGCTCAGACAAGACAGGTACGCTCACACAGAACAGGATGACCGTAGTCGATGCCTACGGAGATGACAGGAAGCTCCTTGCTGAGGCAATGTCCCTCTGCTCCGATGCCCATCTCAACAGTGAGAAGAAGGCTGAGGGCGAGCCTACTGAGGCAGCTCTTGTCAACTGGGCGCTCTCGATGGAGATCAATAAGGACGATCTGGAGAAAGGACCGTTCAGGAGAGTCGGAGAGGCACCGTTCGACAGCGAGCGGAAGATGATGAGCACGATCCACACCACCCCGGAAGGCTGTTATGTGCAGTTCACGAAGGGTGCGCCGGATGTGCTTCTATCGAAGTGCACGAAGATCCTCTCCTCCGGTACGGTGAGGGAGATGACGGAAGAGGACAGGAAAGCGATACTGCAGGCGAACAAAGATTTCGCCGACAAGGCGCTCCGCGTCCTCGCCGGAGCAATGAGGAAGCTGGAAGCGGTGCCGGAGGACCAGTCTCCCGCCTCTCTCGAGCATGACCTTATCTTCCTCGGCCTGACAGGCATGATCGATCCGGTGCGTCCGGAGGTGAAGGCAGCCATCGCAGAGTGCCGCAGCGCAGGTATCCGCCCGATCATGATCACCGGAGACCATATAGACACCGCGGTCGCGATCGGCAAGGAGCTGGGAATCGTATCATCCCGCGATGAGGCGATAACCGGAGCCGAGCTGGACAAGCTCTCCGATGAGGAGTTCCAGAAGGCCATAAAGAAGTACTCCATCTATGCCCGCGTGCAGCCTGAGCACAAGGTAAGGATAGTCAAGGCATGGCAGAAGGCAGGCAAGATAACGGCAATGACGGGAGACGGAGTCAATGATGCCCCGTCGATCAAGAATGCCGATATCGGAGTCGGAATGGGAATCACGGGAACGGACGTCACGAAGAATGTGGCGGACATGGTTCTAGCTGATGACAACTTCGCAACGATTGTTGTTGCCGTCGAGGAAGGAAGGAAGATCTATGACAACATCAGGAAGGCTATCCAGTTCCTGCTCTCCTCGAACCTTGCAGAGGTCATCGCGGTCTTCTCGGCCTCGCTGATGGGAGTGACGCTGCTGCAGCCGACGCACCTTCTGTGGATCAACCTCATCACCGATGCCTTCCCGGCGATCGGACTGGGAATGGAACAGGGAGAGGCAGACATAATGAAGAGGCCGCCGCGCTCTGCGAAGGAAGGGCTCTTCTCCGGCGGACTGGGAGTGAACTGCGTCATCCAGGGTGCGGCGCTCGCGATCATCACGCTCGTCTCATACATCATCGGGGAGATCTTCGAGAATGGTGCGTTCCACTTCGGAGCTTCCAGCGAGGACGGAATGACGATGGCGTTCCTCACCCTCTCGATGGCAGAGCTCTTCCAGTCGTTCAACATGCGCTCGCTGGACAAGTCGCTCTTCAGGACAAAGGGGCACAACAAGATCCTCTACTGGACGCTTGCGGGAGCATTCGTGCTGACGCTCGCGGTGCTCTACATCCCGTTCCTCAGCAATGCGTT
>CASEZU010000151.1 GCA_949292445.1 uncultured Spirochaetales bacterium
TATGAATGTTCTTGCAGAGGAATTGAATAAGACGCTCAGCGATTCTGTCGCATATGGCTTCCTGTCGCCGGTAGGCAGGAGGATGTATTTCCCAAAGGGAATCGTCGCACAGAGCGATGAGGCCAAGGAGAAGGCGAAGAAGTACAACGCCACTGTGGGGCTGGCTACCAGAAACGGTGAGCCTTTCTATCTGCAGGACATCTACTCGGCGTTCAGGGAAGGAGCTTTCAAGCCTTCACAGATATTCTCCTATGCTCCCGGCGGAGGAGACAAGACGCTCCGTGCCCTCTGGCGCGACAGCATGGTTGAGAAGAATCCTTCGCTGAAGGGGACGAAATTCTCTCTTCCTCTCGTCACCGGAGGCCTTACTCATGCGATCAGCATGGTGGCGGAGCTTTTCACAGCCGAGGGTGATCAGATAGTCTGCCCAGATCTCTTCTGGGATAATTACGATCTCATCTTCCGCGATCTCGTGGGCGCGGAGCCTGTGCTTTTCCCGTTCTACGGCGAGGATGGCGGATTCAATATCAGCGGGATGAAGGAGGCGCTTCTCTCAGTAAGGGGAGAGCACGCGAGGATCATTCTCAATTTCCCGAATAATCCTACGGGCTACACCCCGTCCAGGGATGAAGCGAAGAGGATAGTCGAGGCTGTCAAAGCTGTCGCTGATACAGGCAAGAAGGTCATGGTCATCTCTGATGATGCCTATTTCGGGCTGTTCTTCGAGGAGGAGACGGAGAAGGAGTCCCTCTTCTCGTTCTTCGCTGATGCACATGAGAACATCTTCGCCATTAAGGGCGATGCTGCCACGAAGGAGGAGATGGTCTGGGGCTTCAGGGTGGGCTTCCTGACATATGCCTCCAAAGGTTTCACCGATGCCCATCTCGATGCCCTGACAAAGAAGACGCTCGGCATGATCAGATGCACCGTCTCGAACTGCGACAGGCCGGGACAGAGCCTTATTGTCAGCGCGATGCAGGGCGGATCCCATTACGATGAGGATAAAGCCGTGATCTTCAGCGAGATGAAGAAACGCTATGGCATCGTCCGTCAGGCTGTCGCTAAGCATGCGGGAGAGAAGGTGCTTACTCCGTACTCATTCAACTCCGGCTATTTCATGGCATTTGACACGCACGGAAAGGATGCGGAGGAGCTCAGGACTTATCTTCTGGATAAGTATCAGATCGGTGTCATAAACATCATGGGCGGCACACTCCGCCTCGCATACTGCTCCGTAGAGCCGGAAGGACTCGAGGAGCTTGTCGATACGGTCTACAAGGCCGCTGGAGAGCTATGGAGCTGAGCACGAAGCTGTACATTCTCGACGATGATGGCAGGAAGTTCATGGGGGCAGGGGTCCTCTGGCTTCTGGAGCGCGTCGAGGAGACAGGTTCGCTTCTCTCGGCAAGCCGCAGCATGGGTCTTTCCTATACCAAGGCGAGATCGATGCTGGAAGCTCTCGAAGAGAATCTGGGACGTCCTGTCCTTGACAGAAAGAAGGGCGGAGCGGAACGCATGGGCGCGACGCTGACGCCATTCGCGAAGAAGTATATTTCCCTTTATAGGGAATTCCAGTCTGAGGCAAAGGCGGATGCCCAGAGAAGATTCGATAACTTCTCGGCATCCGTGAGGAAGCTCATGGAGGAAAAGATATGAGCAATAGCAAGCAACAGTATGATTTCACGATCGAGACGCTAGGGCCGGCAAAGCTCAGCTCCCCGATCAGGATGTCGAAGCGCGGAGGTGACGGTCTTGCCGACTATGTCCGCGATGAGGACCGTATCCTCTTTTCTATCGAGGCTGAGCAGGTAGGAGGAAAGTCCGAGCTGCTCCATTCAGATACTCTTGAGATCGCAGGTCCGAGGGAGAAGATCTACTTCAATCCTGCTCATGTCCATGCTGCGATCTGCACATGCGGCGGTCTCTGCCCTGGTCTCAACAACGTCATCAGATCTGTTGTCCGCTGCTTCTGGTACCGCTACGGTGTAAGGAGAATCTCAGGTATCCAGTATGGTTATCTGGGGCTTCTTGAGAATTCTCCATGGCCTGTCATTCCCCTTGATCCGGATGTCGTCGACGATATTCTCGAGAAAGGCGGCACAATCCTCGGCTCGGCCCGCGGCGGCGGAAAGCAGGTTGAGGAGATCGTCGATTCTCTCGAGAGAATGAACATCAACATCCTCATCGCGATCGGAGGCGACGGAACGCTCCGCGGCGCTCAGGATATCGGGGAGGAGATAAAGAGAAGAGGCCTCAAGATCGCCATCGTCGGT
Source organism: uncultured Spirochaetales bacterium (assembly GCA_949292445.1). Next base: position 2,274 of record CASEZU010000151.1, read on the forward strand.
GTTCCCAAGACCATCGACAACGACCTCTCCTTCATCGATGCATCGTTCGGATTCGATACGGCTGTCTCCCAGGTTGTTCCCGTCATCAGGGGCGCCCACGCGGAAGCCACCGGTGCGATCAACGGCATCGGCCTTGTCAAGGTCATGGGAAGGGAGTCCGGCTTCATTGCAGCCAATGCGGCTCTCGCACAGTCTGACGTCAACTTCTGCCTCATCCCTGAATCTCCTTTCGATCTTGAGGGGCCTAACGGCCTTCTTGAGAACGTGAAGAGACGCCTCCTTGAGCGCGGCCATGCCGTGATCCTCATTGCAGAAGGTGCCGGCCTTGAGATGCTTCCGGCTACAGGTGAGACGGATGCTTCCGGAAACGTGAAGTTCGGAGATATCGGAGTGTTCCTCAAGAATGCCATGAAGGATTATTTCGCAGAGCAGGGTATCTCCACGACGATCAAATACATCGATCCGTCCTACATCATACGTTCCGCCCCTGCTGACAGCTATGACTCGATCTACTGCGCCAGGATCGGAGCTCACGCGGTTCATGCTGCCATGGCCGGAAAGACACAGTGCATCGCATCCCGCGTGAATAACCAGTTCGTCTATGTTCCTATCAAGGTCGCGGTTTCCAAGCGCAGCCATGTCGAGATTGAGGGCTCTCTCTGGAGAGATGTCCTTGAGAATACAAGGCAGCCTTTCTCGATGAAGAACGGCGACTGACAGCAGCTTTAATAAGACAGGAGCTCTCATTGTATTGCGGGAGCTCCTTTTTTACTCATTGTTTATTCCCTTGCATACATGAAAATACAGAGTGAGCTCTTATGTTTATTCTTCAAAATGCAACATTGTTCCGAAAATGACTAAAATTTTTAAGAATTTTCAGAAAACCTCTTTTCACGCTCAAGGTAAGTCGCTATATTATGGCCAGAAAGTGGAAGCAGAACTTCCATTCTAACCTCCTTTTGTTCCCCATACACGGTTTACCTCCTTTTGTCCGTGATGGGGTTTTTTATTTGCTGCTGTTAAGACTTTGAGCGAACTGCCTTCGGCTGCATGAGACTTTATGGAACTGAAGACTCTGCTTCACCATATTGTTGATTCCGCCGCATCCGGCATATACTCTCAGAAAAGGTGGCAAGGTGAAGATACATCAGACAGATTTCTCAAAGGGAAAAGTATCGGCTCTCATCCTCAGAGTCTCATTTCCCCTGATCGTTGCTGAACTGGTCAATCTTCTCTACAACATGGTTGACAGGATATATATCGGTCATCTGCCGGAGAACGGTTCTGTTGCCCTGACAGGACTCGGGCTTTGTTTTCCAATCATTTCCCTTGTGAGCGCTTTTGCCAAGCTCTTCGGCCCCAATGGAGGAGCTCCGCTCTGTGCCATGGCCCGAGGAAGAGGGGATTACAGGGAAGCATCGCTTGTAATGGGGAACTCATTCACGCTTTCAGTCATCACCGGTTTTGTCCTCATGCTTGCTGTGCTTGTATTCAACAAACCAATCCTCTATGCTTTCGGGGCGAGTGATCTGACATATCCATATGCCCGTGACTATCTGATGATCTACTCCATCGGAACAATTCCTGTTCTTGTGACGCTGAGCATGAATGCTTTCATCAACAGCCAGGGCTTTGCGATGATAGGGATGGTCACCGTACTCATCGGTGCGGTTATAAACATCCTGCTTGATCCGCTCCTGATCTTTGTCTTTGATCTTGGGGTCAGGGGAGCTGCCATTGCCACCGTGATCAGCCAGACTGTGTCCTGCCTTTTCGTGATCTCATTCCTCTGCGGAAAGAACGTGCAGCTGAAGCTCAGGCTCTCTGACATGCGTCTGGGAGGGAGAAGATGCTGGAATATTGTAGCCCTGGGGACAAGCGGATTCACGATGGGGGCCACGAATTCTGTTGTACAGCTCGTCTGCAACCGCTGTGCCTTCATCTGGGGCGGCGACCTCTATGTCGGCGTGATGACGATCCTCAATTCGGTGCGGGAGATATTCAATACCGCCATGAACGGAATAGGAAGCGGGGCCAGTCCTGTCATGAGCTTCAACTATGGTGCGCAGAACGGTGAGCGCACGATAAAGGCCAGCAACTTCACCCTTGTCTGCAGTTTCGTCTATTCGATGGCGGCCTGGCTTGTTGTGATAGCATTCCCTCATGCAATGGCCATGCTTTTCACGCAGGATGCTGCAATGATCGATGCCGCAGTCGGGGCGCTCAGGATTTACTTCTTCGGCTTCTTCTTCATGGCTTTCCAGACTTCGGGGCAGCAGACATTTGTCGCGCTGGGAAAAGCAAAGCAGGCTGTGTTCTTCTCCCTCTTCCGCAAAGTGATCATAGTCGTCCCGCTGACAATCGTCCTGCCGTATTTCTTCGGCATCGACGGTGTCATGCTCGCCGAACCCATAAGCAATGTCATCGGAGGGCTTGCGGCGTATCTTTCGATGAGGCACATGGTGATGCCGGAACTCAGGGCCATGGAAAGGAAAATCTGAAAACCTGCCGTCTCTGTCGTATAATTGTTGGCTGGAGGTTGTGATGATCATTCACGATATTGCCGATAAAGAGTTTTCCCGCTATGGGAAGATAGTGGAGGGGATGGATGTGTCCGCTCTTCTTGCAGTGCTCGATAATGTATCACCGTGCCCTGATGACGGGACGGTCTATGTTCCTGATGTCCCTGAGCTTGATGCCCTGCCTGCATATGAATTTCTCCGTGACCATGTTTACGGCGGGATGCCGGTACAGATAGGATATTGTTCCGGTACGAACACGAAGCTGAACTGCCTTGAATACCACAGAGGCTGTGAGATAAACGCCGCATCATCTCCGTTCGTTCTCCTGCTCGCCGATGCCAGAAGCATCAGGGACGGGAAGATAGACTCTGCAGAGGTGGAGGCTTTCAGGGTTCCCGCGGATACTCCGGTGATGATCTATGAGACCACGCTTCACTATGCTCCCTGCGGAAGATTCAAGGTCATGGTCGCACTGCCGGCAGGAACAAATACAGGGAAGCCTGACATCATCCCCTCCTCATGGGAGGACGGGCTTCTCCGCGCCAGAAACAAATGGCTCATAGCGCATCCTGATACCAAGGAGGCTGCCTCCGGCGCCTATGCTGGCATAACCGGAGAGAACATCGATATTTCTGATATCCTGTGAATGAAATGGCTGCCAGTTACGGCAGCCATCATATTCTCATATTCCGAGGAAAGCCTCGATTTCCGCTCTGAGCTCCTTTTCCGTCTCTGCGGCTTTGGCTCTGTCGTCGGATCTTACCGAGAAGTAGATCTTGAGCTTCGGCTCTGTTCCTGACGGGCGCACGACCACTGAGATCCCGCTTTCTGTGATGAACTTCATCACATCGGATACGGGGAGATCTATTCTGGTCTCCCTGCCGTCTTTGTCTGTTGATACGGAGTTGAGATAGTCGTTTCTTACAGCAACAGCACTTCCTGCGAATGCTGCGGGCGGCTCGTTCCTCAGCTTCTTTGTCATGGCCTTCATTTTCTCGAATCCAGCCTCTCCGTCAAACTCATAGCTGTGGAGGGTATTGTAGAAATAGCCGTACTTATCATAAAGCGATGAAAGGACATCCAGGAGGCTCAGCCCTCTTTTCCTGTAGTAGGCTGTCATGTCAGCGATCATCATTGCGCCGTCCACAGCGTCCTTGTCGCGCACATAGCTTCCTGTGAGATAGCCATAGCTTTCCTCGAAGCCGAAGATATACCTCGAGGCCTCTCCGTCCTTCTCGAGAAGGCCGATCTGCTCGCCGATGTACTTGAATCCTGTCAGCACCTCACGCATCTCGATTCCGTAATGCTCTGCAATGCGGGCGGCCATGTCCGTAGTGACGATCGTCTTGACCGCTACCGGCTTTTCAGGCATCAGCCCCAGTTCCCTGCGCCTTGCCGCGATCCAGTCGAGAAGAAGGACTCCGGTCTCATTGCCGGAAAGGAGCGTGTAGCTGCCCTCACTGTTTCTGACTGCGATGCCGACTCTGTCAGAGTCAGGATCGGTGGCGATGAGGATGTCGCTGCCTGTGGCTGCAGCGTCCCTCAGTCCGAGCTCCAGAGCCTCCCTTATCTCAGGATTGGGATAGGGGCATGTCGGGAAGTTTCCGTCGGGGTTCTCCTGCTCCTTCACCACATGGATGTTGGTGTAGCCGTTCTTTCTGAGACATGCTGTAACACATTTCAGACCGGCGCCGTTGAGCGGGGTGTAGACGATTGAGAGATTTTTGTCCCCGTCGTTGTCCTTCAAAAGGGACTCGGCGGACACTGCATCGATGAATGCATTCACAGTGTCATCACCGATCCACTCAATAGAGCCGTTCCTGATTCCCTCGTCGAAGGATATCCTCTTTATGCCGCTGAAGATGTCGATTCTGTTTATCGCTTCCTGGATAGCCTCTGCGGCTCTGGTCGTGATCTGGCATCCGTCGGGGCCGTATACC
>CASEZU010000152.1 GCA_949292445.1 uncultured Spirochaetales bacterium
CGCGTTCATTTTGTCCGCTAGATGAAATCCGCATAGACAGCGTCAGCGGCACGGAGAAGATCATCGGGCCTGAGCTCGATCTGCACGCCTCTCTGGCCGCCGCTGACATAGATTGTCTCTTCCAGCGCCGCGAGCTCCGAGAGGAATGTCGGATAATGCCTTCGCATTCCCAGCGGCGAGCATCCTCCGCGGATGTATCCTGTGAGCGGCATCAGCTCCGTGGTTTTTATCAGATCGATTTCCCTGCTTTCTGTGACAGCACGGGCTTTCTTCATCGATATCTCGAATTCTGCAGGAAGACAGAAGACGAATATCTCCTTCGTGCTGTTCCTCATCACTATGGTCTTGTATACACGTTCCGGATCGAGTCCCGCACTTTCTGCGGCATGCACCGCATCAAGATGATCCTCATCCCACTCATAGGTGTGGACTTCATATGGGATGGAAAGGTTCTCGAGGATTCTCATCGCATTTGTCTTCATGCCGATAGTTTCCCCATCCGGGACCTTTCATGCAAGCAGTGTGAGATAGTATCCGAGGAAGAACAGCAGGCTGCCGGCGAGGACGAAGATGTGCCATATGAGGTGATGATGCGGAATCTTCCTTATTGAATAGAAGATCAGGCCGAGAGTGTATGTTATCCCTCCGGAGAGAACATAGGGGAAAAGCCCGCTCGGTATATATGGGAATACGCTGTCATAGATTGTTATTATCGACCAGCCCATTATGACATAGAGCGCGATGTGGACGGCGTAGAAGCGCCCCCAGAATCTTATCGTAAGCGCTATCCCCGCTACGGCAGCTGCCCATATACCGGCTGTATACCAGACCGTAAGCGGAGAGCCTATGTAGAGAAGTATCGGCGTGTATGATCCTGCGATAAGCAGATAGATGCTCGAGTGATCAAGCACTCTGAAGAGTTTCTTCACAACGCCGGGCGCGAGGTAATGATAGAAGCCGGATGCCGCGTAGAGGATGATGTTCGTCGCGGCAAATACAAGCATTCCTGCTTTAGCGGCCGGATGGCTGGGCTCAGGGGATGCGGCTGCAACGAAGAGAAACCCTATGACAGCGAGAAGCAGTCCTGCAAAGTGCGAGAAGGCATTCTCCCTCTCTTCCGAAATTGTCACGTGCTGCGGCAGTGTTATGTTCTGTGAAATCCAGGTTCCCATGCCTGAAATCTACAGTCGTGCCGCTCTGATGTAAAAAAGCGAATTATCACTAATTTCAGGAAATGGGATGGATTCACCACATCATGAGCAGGGATAGTATGAAATGACTATGATCAAAAAACGGCAATGATGTATGGTTTTGTCTCTGCTGCGGAGGATGTGCCACGCCGGAGCACCTTGCCGGATGATGAAAAAAGGCAGCCCGTTCCATCGGAACAAACCGCCTTTTCCAATACATGCTGGTAGCCAGACTCGAACTGGCAAGGGCAAGCCCGGCAGATTTTGAGTCTGCTGTGTCTACCAATTTCACCATACCAGCCTCATGCGGATGATAGCAGAACAATCATCCGGGGCGCAAGGTCATATGACCTGTTTGGAGGCCCATTTGCCGCTGAGGACGCGCCAGAGGTAGAGCAGGCCTCGGGCCAGCCAGTCGAGATACATCGCGTACCAGATGGCTTCGACACCCATTCCCAGTAGCTTCACCATGAAGTAGGCGCCTCCGACGCGGAAGACCCACATGGAAGTGAATGAAGCGAAGAGAATGTATTTCACATCGCCTACGGCCTTGAGCATGTTGGGAAGCGAGAATGCGAACGGCCAGATCGTGAAGCACATGACGAGGCAGAGCCTGCAGATCGGGATCGCCTGCGCGATTGAATCGGATTCAAGCCCGTAGATTCCCACAACCTGCGGCGTGATGATGAAGAACGGAATGCAGAGTATCGTCGTGGCTATCAGCACGAGCCCTGTAAGCAGCTTCGTGTAATACTTCACATCGCTGATGTTGTTCTGGCCCCTGCACTGTCCGATGATCGTGATCATTGCGAGGTTGATGCCGTTTCCGGGAATGTTCGCATATGAATTGTAGTTTCCTGCGACGGCGTTTATCGCTATTGCCGATGTTCCGAGGCTTGCGACAAGGGACTGCACCATGATCTTCCCTACGTGGAAAGCCGCTCCCTCGAGCCCTGATGGGATGCCGATACGGAGTATCCTGCCGATGAGATAGAATGAGACCGGTCCTCTGTGGAGGCCCCTGATGTTAAGTTCCTCATTCCTGTTCATCATCATCACAGTCATCACGACACAGCCGGCGATTCTGGAGGCAAGAGAGGCAATGCCTGCGCCCCTAGGGCCCAGTCCCACGATGTAGATGAGAATGGCATTTCCTCCGATGTTTATCACATTCATCAGCACTGAGACCATCATCGTGCGGAAACTCTTCCTTTCAGAGCGCGATATCGCAGTGAGGCCTGAGTATACGGCGAGGAAAGGGTAGGAGATGAGGATGGGGACGAAGTAGTCATCGGTATATGCCTTGACGTCCTTGTCGATGCTGCCGAAGAGCACATCGATGACTGTGCTTCTTATCGGGAGGAGCACTGCTGTCATCAGCACCGAGATTGCCACTGAGATGTATATGAGATTCTTCGCGCTGTCCTTGGCCTTGTCATTCTCGCCGTGTCCCAGATACTGCGAGACGACGACCGCTCCTCCTGTCGCGAATGCCGAGAAGACGGTGATCAGCAGGTTTGAGATGGTGTCCACGAGGGATACGCCGGATACGGCGGCCTCTCCGCAGCCGGAGACCATGATAGTGTCGGCCATTCCTATGAGGATGGAGAGGAATGAGTCGGCTATCAGGGGGATAATCAAAGCCCGGAGATCCCGGGCCGTGAACTGATGCTTTACGCTCTTTTCTATGCTTTTCATTCTGTGAGGAGACCTTCGTCGGATGTGAAATCCTTCTTCCTTATCTCCCTGAACTTCTCCACAAGGGACTGGACTGTGAGCTTGCTCTTCTCCTCTCCCCTGATATCCAGGATGATATGGCCTTCATCCATCATAATGAGTCTGTTGCCGTAGTCAATAGCGAACTGCATATTATGCGTGACCATCATTGCCGTGAGGTGCTCGTCCTCTATGTACTTCTTTGTCAGGTCCATCACTATCTCGGCATTTCTCGGGTCGAGGGCTGCCGTGTGCTCGTCCAGGAGCATCAGGGAAGGGTGGGAGAGAGTTGCCATGAGGAGGGTAAGAGCCTGTCTCTGTCCGCCGGAGAGAAGACCTACATTGTCCGCCATCCTGTCCTGAAGCCCGATCGGCTCAAGCAGTTTCCTGAACTCCCTTCTTCTTTCTGATGTGAGTCCGAATCTAAGTCCCTTCATGCCCTTGGTGAAAGCGAGGTTCATATTGTCCTCTATCGACATGTTCGCGCTTGTTCCCTTCGTCGGATCCTGGAAGATCCTGCCGATATGGAACGCTCTCTTGTATTCAGGTGCGTTCGTGATGTCTTTTCCGTTTATCAGGATTTTGCCATTCGTCACAGGGAACGTGCCTGCGATCATATTGAAGAGCGTCGACTTTCCCGAGCCGTTGGAACCGATGACGCATACGACATCGCCCTGATCCACATGGAGGTTGATATCCTCCAGCGCTACCTTCTCATTGACTGTTCCCGGGAAAAAGACCTTGGTGACGTGCTGTATGTCAAGCATTGGTTTCCTCCTTCCTCATCGTGCGCTCGATTGATTTCTTCCTCGCTGCCTTGTCCGAGGCCATCGCCCTTGTCTTCGCGATTGTGAGCGAGATGATGACAAGGATGCCCGTGAGCAGTTTGAAGTCGTTCGGAGTGATTCTGATGAGGTAGCCGTATTTTCTTCCGAGGAACATGAGGCCTTTATATATTATTCCGCCGAGGATGCAGCGCAGCGTGATCAGGGAGATCTTGTTTGACGAGAAGAGGAACTCTCCGATCATGACCGCCGCAAGTCCCTGCACGACCATGCCCTGTCCGAGGTTTGCATCCGCAAAGCCCTGATACTGGGCAAGAAGTCCGCCTGAGAGGGCGATGAGTCCGTTGGAAAGCCCGAGTCCGATGAGCTTGAGTGTTGCAGGATTCATGCCCTGTGAGATGACAACCTGCTCGTTGCCGCCCATGGCACCGATCGCCATGCCAAGGTCAGAGCGGAAGAAGAGGTCCATCAGGACAGTCACTGCGACGACGAAGATAAGTGTGCCGATAAGTGCTGCCACGTCGCTTGGCACGAATGAGAACCACTGCGGGAAGAGACGGTAAAGCGTATCGACACGCACAAGAGATACATTTGCCCTGTTGCCGAGTATTCTCAGGTTTACTGAATAGAGCATTGTCATTGTGAGGATTCCCGCGAGAAGCACAGGAAGTTTGAGCTTGTTGTGTATCGTGGCTGTAACAAGTCCGCAGAGCACTCCTACAAGGAAGCTCAGCACGAGGCCTGCTGTTATTCCGAGGCCATTGACGATGCACATCGTGGCGACCGCCGCTCCTGTCGCAACCGAGCCGTCGCATGTCAGGTCTGCCATGTCCAGGATCCTGTAGCTGATCAGGATGCCGAGCGCCATGATCGCGAAGATGAGCCCTTCTACAAGTATTCCTTCAATCATTTCTCACCTCTGAGACAAACAGAGAAGGCCACCACCGGCGGCCTTCTCACCATCTGTGTGGATTTCAGCGTTCTGTCTTTACGCCATTCTCTATGATAACAGCGGCAGTATCAAGGTACTCCTGCGGAATCGTGAAGCCGAGCTTCTCTGCCGTGTCGAGATTGAACCAGAGCTCGAAGTCTGCGGGGTCGGTGAGGAATACGGTTCCCTCCTCGCCGGGATTGGCTCCGTTGACAATGATGTCCTCGATGAGGCGTCCCGTAGCAACGCCGATGGAGTGATAGTTGAAACCCCATGCGATCATGCACTCAAGCCCGTCGATTCCGGACGGATCCGCCGCAAAGAGCGGGATGCCTGCCTGATTGCACACATCGTCAATTGCCGCGATTGCGGAGATAACGTTGTTGTCTGTTGCGATGTATACGGCATCAACGCGGTCGATGATCGACTGGAGAGCCATTCTCACTTCAGAGGAGTTGGATACTGCGACCGTCACAAGCTCAAGCCCGAGCTTGTCGCATGCGGCCTGTGCCTGCTCCATCAGCACAACTCCGTTCTGCTCTCCGGAGGAGTAGACGTTGCCGATTCTCGTCGCGCCTGTGATCTCATGCAGAAGTCTGATCTGCTCCTCGACTGGATTCATGTCGGATACTCCGCAGACATTGGAGTCAGCGCTGCCCTCATTAGAGGCCACAAGGCCGGCTTCAACAGGATCGGTCACTGCTGCGAAGAGCACCGGGATATCCGTGAAGATATTGGCAAGAGCCTGTGCCGATGCTGTTCCGATGCCGACTACGACATCACAGTTCTCGCTGTCGAACTGCTGGGCGATGGATGCAGCTGTGGATATGTCGCCGTTTGCATTCTGGAAGTCATATCTGACCTGCATGTCAGTGGTTGCAAGGTAATCCTGCATTCCCGCCTCGACCGCGTCAAGCGCTGCGTGTGAGAGGAGCTTGGATACTCCGATGAGAATAGTTCCGTCATCTGCCGCAGCCTCCTGGCTTCCGCCAGCTGAGAGTCCGAATGCGGCTGCAAGCACAAGGAATAGAGCAATGTATTTTTTCATAATTCCTCCGGTTTTTCTTAGACTATAGCTGATGGAAGGGCGTTCTTTCAATGTTTCATATGCATTGCTGTGAATATTTATGCATTAATCAGGGATTTTAATATTGTAAACCATGTGCAAATATATCTTAAATTGTCTGTTTTAATGGAATCATATGGTTTGCGGACTCCGGAATGGACAACCCCCTCTTCCGAGGGGGCTGTAGGATCAGAGCTGGATTTCCGCTCCGTCATGTATTGCATATGTGGCATCGGCGAGGATGTCCTCCGGGATCTCTATTCCCAGTTTCTCCGCGGTGTCGAGATTTACATATATCTCAAGATTCTCGAGATAGAGCGTTCCTATATCGGCAGGTGATTCGCCATCGAGGATTCTCTTTATCACCTCTCCTGTCAGACGCCCGGACTCATAGTAGTCGAATCCGCCGGCGAGGAGGACTTCCGTGCCGAATGATGATGTCGTGTCAGCGGAGATGAGGGGAACGCCGCTCGAGGCACATACCTCGGAGAGTGCTGCGATCGCGGAGATGACGGTGTTGTCAGTGGATACATACATCGCATCAACGCGGTCGATAATGGACTGGGCGGCCATCATGACTTCCGAGGAGTTGGAAACGGATGCTGTGACAAGCTCCACTCCCGCTTCCTCACATGCTGCGCGCATCGCCTCCATCAGCGTTATTCCGTTCGATTCCGAAGATGTGTAGACCATGCCGACTGTCTTTGCGCCTGTGACCTCTTCGATCAGGCGCAGGTGCTCTGCCACTGGAACCATGTCCGATGTGCCGCAGACATTTGCAAGTCCTGTTAGCCCGGCTGATTCCGGATCCGTTACAGTCGCATATACCACGGGGATGTCGGAGAAGACATTGGCAAGTGCCTGCGCAGTCGGTGTCGCGATTCCAACCACTATGTCCTTTCCTTCCGTCTGAAAAAGCTGTGCGATGGAGGAGGCTGTGCTTATCTCACCGTTGGCTGTCTGTGTCTCATACACGGCATCGACTCCATTCTCCCCGAGATAATCCTTGATTCCCTGTTCTATGGAATCCAGTGCAGGGTGCACCATCAGCTTGGATATTCCGATCTGGAGCCTTCCGTCCATCTCCGCGCTTCCCTGCGCGAAAACCGCCGTGAGGGATGCTGCTGCGATTATGACTGCTGCAAGGACTGCGATTATCTTCTTCATTTGTTTCTCTCCTTAGTAACGCTGTTGTTACTATAGGAAGAATCACCAGTGAAGTCAAGATACTATTTACAGAAACATTCAGAAATCTATATCGAACTGCTCATCATCGAGGTCTTCGTACTGCGATACCTCATCATCCGCTGCATCCGTATCTATCACGGGCGTGATGGTGTAGAGCTCCTCCATTTCCTCAAGTTCATAGTCATCGTCATCATCGAAGCACATGTTTCCTCCTCCCTGAGGATAGCACCGGTATCCTCATCTGTCTCCCTTTTCCTGCTTTTCCTATCCAAAGAAAGGCCTCAATGCTATAATCGGGCCATGCAGAGATATACAGTTCTATCAATGGGGGAGCCGGCAGGGACATCGCCGGAAATGATAATAAAGACCGTCAGGGCACTTGCATCAGACCCATCGGTATGGCTGATCGTGACGGGGGATGAGGGCGTTTTCAGGAAGACCGCGTCCGATCTTTCACTTCCGCTTCCATTTGAATTCTATGCCGATGATGAGGCATCGCTGAAGGAGGCTGAGGCGAATGACCAGCAGCTGATATTCTATGCATCCTCGCATATAGATATGGATGCTTTCCGTTACGGGGAAGTCTCTGCTGATACCGGAGCTGCATCATATGAGGCTCTGAGGACGGCTGTCGGAATCATCCAGAACGGTATGGGGCATTCTCTGGTGACATCTCCTGTCAGCGGTGCGGCACTCGAGGCCGCCGGCTATAAGGAGCGCTCCGTATTCGAGCTCCTGTCGACATTCGCATTGACTGCGAGGCTCTCGAATATGCTCAGGGGAGGGGAGCTCAACATCTTCGGTCTCACACATCGCCGCTCTGTGCGCGATGCCATTGCGGACGTGAAGAGGGAGAACATCATCTCCGCGCTTGTGGACATCGACTCGATCACGATGTCTTCCTATTTCGACAGGTCCAAGCCGATTGCGGTGGCGTCGCTCAATCCTGTAAGGCCGGATGGAACATGGACAGGGCCTGACGAGGAAGAGTCGATAATCCCGGCAATAGAGATTGTGCGCAAGCTGGGCATCAATGTGGTCGGGCCGCTTCCTGCTGAGGAGATATTCGCCAATGGCGTGAATGGGTGCTATTCCTCCATCCTCGTCATGACTGCAGGTGAGGGATTCGCCGCTGTCGGCGCCGCATCTCCGAAGAAGGCTTCCGTCATAACCTGGGGGCTGCCGTTCCTGAGAGTCGGGCCGCTGCTTGATACAGGGCTTTCCGAGGCTGGAAAGGGGAATGCTGATTCCGAGAGGATGGAGGCATCGATAGGCATGGCGCTTGTGCTCCGCTCCGCGTCCCTTATGGCCTGAGGAGGATCTATGAGAAAGCTGATCCGTCCTCTGCTCTTCCTTATTGCCATCATCATGCTTCTGTCATCCTGCGCCACCTGGATAACCGTGCCATATCTGCAGCCTTCTGTGATAGATATGGGAGGGTACAGGAATCTTGCACTCGCATCCGTCATTCCCTACAAAGGTTATGTGATACCTTCTGGATGGGTCCACGGTGCGGATATCAGGGCGGCAGCGCGCCATATCTACTCCGGTTACTCCTCTTCCACTGCGGTCTCTGTCGCACGCTATGCCACGGACCAGCTTTATTCCACGCTTTCCTCAACAGGATTCTTCAATATCCTTCCTCCTGAAGCGACGGACAGCGTGCTAGATCTCGGCAGCTATGGCCTCGATATCTCCGCGGAATTCCGTGACCACGGCTATGATGCGGTGCTTATTCCCAGGATCACGGGCATGTCCGTAAGCGAATCAGTCTACACCGTCCCTTATGATGACTGGTGGGTGGATGCCAACGGGAACAGGCATCATGAAATCGAGTATGAGTTCTGGTATACACA
>CASEZU010000153.1 GCA_949292445.1 uncultured Spirochaetales bacterium
CAGGAGGCGCCAATGGCCATAAAAGACCACGACATGGTAATTGTCCTGGATTTTGGTGCGCAGTACAGCCAGCTCATCGCAAGAAGGGTCAGGGAGTGCGGCGTATACAGCCAGATCTATCCTTTCACAGTATCTGCGGAGGAGATCAGGAAGATCGCTCCCAAAGGGATCATCTTCTCAGGTGGTCCCGCCAGTGTGAAGACACCTGGTTCTCCGCGTCCTGACAAAGAGATCTTCTCTCTTGGAATTCCTGTCCTGGGTATCTGCTATGGCCTTCAGGTCATGTCGGAGATGCTCGGCGGCAATGTGACATGCCCGGAGAAGAAGGAGTACGGCCTGCAGAATATCGACATTGTCGACCGCACTTCGGAGCTTCTGAAGGATGTCTCGGATAAGAGCCAGGTCTGGATGAGCCATGGAGACTCAGTGGACAGGATTCCGGAGGGTTTCCGTGTGACAGCCACGACGCCTACATGCCCGTATACAGCCATTGAGGACAGCCGGAGAAAATTCTACGGCGTCCAGTTCCATCCTGAGGTGGTCCACTCAGTAGAAGGCGAGAAGATGATCCGCTCCTTCGTGCTGGATATCTGCCGGGCGAAGGCTGACTGGAACATGGGATCATTTGTATCCGATGCAGTGGAGTCCATCAGGAGCATTGTCGGTGACAGGCGTGTTCTCTGCGGCCTTTCCGGCGGTGTCGACTCATCGGTTGCGGCTGTCCTGATCCACAAGGCCATCGGTGATCAGCTGGTCTGTGTTTTTGTAAACAACGGCATGCTCCGCAAGAATGAGGCGGAATCGGTTCTGGAGCTTTTCGGCAGGCACTTCAATATGAATCTCCAGTATGCGGATGCAACTGATGATTTCCTTTCCGCGCTGAAGGGTGTGACGGAACCGGAGGCCAAGCGGAAGATTATCGGCAAGGTCTTCGTGGATACATTCTACAGGGAGGCCAGGAAGTGCGGTGATATCTCATTCCTTGCACAGGGCACGCTTTATCCCGATGTGATTGAATCGAGGTCGCCTTCCGGCGGTCCCTCGTCGACGATCAAATCGCATCATAATGTCGGCGGTCTGCCTGAGGATCTGAAGTGGCAGCTTCTTGAACCGCTGAAGGAGCTTTTCAAGGATGAGGTAAGGGCTCTCGGAAAGGAGCTTGGGCTTCCTGATGAGCTTGTATACAGGCATCCATTCCCTGGTCCAGGCCTTGGTGTAAGGTGTATCGGAGAGGTGACGAAGGAGAGGCTCGATACTCTCCGCGATGTCGATGCGATCTTCATTGATGAGATCAGAAAGGCCGGTCTTTATGACAAGATCTGGCAGGCGCTTGCTGATCTCCTTCCTGTGAAGAGTGTCGGAGTGCAGGGGGATGAGAGGACTTACAGGGAAGTCTGCACGCTCCGTGCTGTCACCAGTGAGGATGCGATGACTGCGGACTGGTTCAGGATGCCCTACGATGTCCTTCAGAGGGCTGCCTCAAGGATATGCAATGAGGTTTCTGGAGTTAACAGGGTACTTTATGACATCACATCGAAACCGCCAGGAACGATAGAGTGGGAATGATTCATAATTTCTCATAATTAATTAATAAATCGTTGTAAGACAATAGTTTGTTTTGCAACGATTTTCTCTTTTTGTGCGGGGGGGGGGATTATCCAAGATTATTCGTGCCATTTTTCTGCCATTGCAAATTGTTTATACATGTCATCCATGTATGATTTTATCTGTTATGGTAAAAGAAGTTATCATACATCTTCATCGTGCTTATGTTATAATTTGAACAGGAGGAAATAAAATGCCAACATATATCTATGTTTTTCGGGATATTGATAAGGATGTATTATGATGAACATAATCCTCCGCATTTTCATGCTATGTATCAGGGAAAACAAGCAACTTTTGATATGGATGGCAACCTTCTAGAGGGAGATTTTCCTGATCGACAGAAGAAGCTGGTTTCTGCATGGGCGGTGTTGCATAAGGATGAGCTGTTAGCAAACTGGGAGCTTGCAAAAGAAGATCAATCTCTATTCAGGATTGATCCCCTTAGATAAGGAGGAGATCAATATGGGAAATCCGGCTTGGGTAGTAACAAAAGTCATTCCTAGAAAAGATTATACTCTTCTGCTCACATTTGAAGATGGAAAGCATGGTGTTTATGATTTCAGACCGAATCTTTCACGGCCGATATTCAGAAAACAGCAGGATATAGATTTCTTCATGCAAGCAAAAGCTCTATACGGAACTGTCGTATGGCCTGATGATAGTGATATAGCACCAGAATATCTCTATGAGAAATCAATTCCAATAAATAGAGAGGGTATGTCTACAAAATGATTTACACTCCCAACATTGTCCATACGAGATGTACCACTTTAGAAAATACTGTAATGGCTCTGTTTCATGATCGTTTATTGAAATGCTTGAGTCATGGATGCGGATTTACGGAGATAATTGTTGGCTTGCTGTGATTTTCAGGAAGGTTCCATTAAATAACTGCATCATAGTTTTCTGCTGGAAAACAGCTACTATTTATGTATGATAATTTTTCCCTCCAGGCATTATGAATTGTGCAACCGCATTGTACATGACTTTCTCGGGATAGAAATCTTCAATGGTGATACCGACATAGGTGATGCCATTGAAGCACTGTTTCCAAAATATCTTTTCAGGGAACAGTATCGCCGATGCATCGAGGTATTTGAGGAGCTCTTCCGGTGGAGTGGTGATACGTTCTTCCATCATATCAGAGCCTTTCACGAGGTTGCATTGTATTATTTTATTGAGTCAATGTCGGAGCTTCTGCATGATGATCCGGATTTATCGGAAATCTATTTCAATGATGAGATAAGGAAGCTCGCAGAAGAGGTCTGCAGGAAGGATCTGGAAGAGGATCCTGAGCTTGAGGAAGCGTGGCTTCTGGAACATTATCTGGATATTGGCAGCTATATAGATATTCTTTTCAATGATCTCGATTTTCTCATGATTGACAGCGCTGTAAATAACAACCGGTTCGGCAATCATATAGTGGAAGACCTGCTTGGCATTGATGTCGACTATTATTTTGAGATTCTCCCGCTCGATATCCAGGAGGAGTACAGAAGAAAGAACAAATCAAACTGTATTACATTGTTCTATGAGGTAGGGGAGCTGTTTCATTACCTTGATGACAGAGCCCGGCATAAAGAGCTGTACAAGCTCTTCTGGGAAAATGAACGTCCTGTGTCTGAGCCGCGCATACAGCTGATACTCGGGTGCATAATCGATGCTTTCTTCCATGACCGAGGAATTGAGATAATACGCGAGGCTGCGACAGGAAGCGGCAATGTCGATTTCCTTTTTCACCGGAATGCAGAAACGGATGAGAAGGTCCTTGTGGAAGTCAAATGCGCCTCAAGCATTGCCTATCTCAGACATGGATTCGAGAAACAGCTTGTGGCATATCTGCTTTCATCAAAATACAGACACGCCTTCTATCTCATAGCCTGCTTCACCGATGAGGAGTATGCCCTGACGAAGAAGTTCATCGCCGAAAATGTATATACGGAAGAAATCCAGCTGTATGTGAACATCAGGATACTGGATCTCAGGAAAAGGCCTACAGCCTCAGCCCTGTGAATTATCATACTGTTATTTTGACAGGACTTTTCTCTGCCACGTCCTTTTGCCGCATGAAGGGCATTTCATATACCGTGTCCTTCCGATATGCGGAGCCATCATCACAGAAGCCATGTCCGGAACATACCTGTTATGGCACGCTTTGCATTCGTAATATCCGGCAGTTCTTTCAATTCTGAGAGAATAATAGACCCCGGTTATCAGTATTGCAAAGGAGAGGGCCATCAATAAGACTGTCAGCGGAATGCTTATATCTGCGACAATGCATGATGCCAGCAGGATGATTATGAAGAAGGAAACGCAGGAGATTATGCCGATGATCCATTCAAGATGAAGCAGATACCTGTTTGTCTCTTCCTCCTTTCTCTTCAGTTCAAGAATCAGGGACGCTGTGGATGTTCTGATTTCATCTTCCTCGATATCCTCTCCGGAAAGCAGTTCGCTGACTGTTATATCAAGTATTCCGCATAGCGGCAGCATCTGGGATGAATCAGGAAGGCACAGCCCCCTTTCCCATTTGGAAACCGCCCTGTCCGTAATGCCGAGTTTCTCTGCAACATCTGCCTGTGTGAGATTCTTCAGCTTCCGTTTTCCAGCTATGTATTGTCCTGTTTTTATCTGATCAATCATTCTGTTCTCCTTTTTCCCTGCTGATGAAAGGGAGCAGGAAGAGCCCTGTGATAACTGAAGGTATTATTCCTGTGATACCGGGGCCGAGGAGATATGGAAGCTCGGGTTTCATAAATACAAGGCCCAAACCTCCTGCAGCATTTACCGCACCATGGAATAAAGCCGGTGCCCATATTGATCCTGTCCTGTCTGCAAGATATGAGCACCATGCTCCGAGGGCTATGCACGAAATGCACATCGCTGCTATTCCAGTAAGCGGATAGCCCGGATAGCCGAGACCGTAGTTGTATCCCATCATATTTACGGGAGTATGCCACAGCCCCCAGATTATTCCTGTCATAATACAGGCTTTCCCCTTGCCGAATCTTGCCGAGAGCTCCGGATACAGGAACCCCCTCCAGCCTATCTCCTCTCCTAGTGCAAAGAGCATATTGAATGGAGCTGCCGTAATGACCGCTGCTGTGGTCATGAGCAGGAACTGAACCGCCGTCATTGATGTTCCTTCGATGGCGGAAAAGGAAAAGTCCTTTCTGAAAATGATGAAGTAAACGGCACATCCGATGAGTGACAGCACCACTGGCATAAACCATGCTGCCAGATAATATCTCACATTTTTCCGTATCAAGGGGCGCAATGAAAAATTTATTGCCGGGGTCTTCCTGATCAGGTGCACGGCGCAGGCAGAAGCTGCAGGCAGCCACATTATCAATGCTGAGATGATTGTATAGATAAGAGAACCGAAAAGTCCCTGTGTCCCCATCAGGATCCATATGGTCCAGGGAATGATGAAAGATATGAG
>CASEZU010000154.1 GCA_949292445.1 uncultured Spirochaetales bacterium
CTCCTCCGTTCCGTTTTCAGCGCCGAGAAGGATGCCGGCGGGGTTCTCAGCTACAGCTTCATATCCGGAGAACATATTGTCGGGCTGGAGAAAGGTGTTCCGATGGTGATGAGGGATCCGGAGAAGCCGCTCACCGTTGCCAATCTCATGCGCTCCCTCCTTTATTCGTCGCTTTCATCGATGAGGATCGGCCTCGACATCCTCTCTGAAGAGGAAGGGGTCAGGGCTGATCTCCTGATCGGACACGGAGGCTTTTTTAAGACAAGCGATGTGGGGCTGAGGATGCTCTCATCTGTGACAGGGGTCAGGTCCGCTGTGATGTCCACGGCCGGTGAAGGCGGGGCCTGGGGAGCTGCGCTCCTTGCATCGTATATCGGTTCTGAGCTTCCGCTTCCGGATTATCTCGACAGTGTTTTCCGTGATTCGGAGATGGAGGTTTCCGATCCGGATGAGGGTGATACCGAAGGCTACAGCAGATATCTCGAAACCTTCCGCAGGGGACTTGAGATAGAACGCAGGGCAGTGGAGGTGCTGTGATGCTTGAGAAACTCAGGAAGGAAGTGCTGGAAGCCAATCTGCAGCTTCCGAAGCATGATCTCGTCGTATTCACCTGGGGCAATGTCTCCGCGATTGACGAGGAGACTAAGCTCGTGGTCATCAAGCCCAGCGGGGTGGATTACGACACAATGACTGCTGATGACATGGTTGTCGTCGATCTTGAGGGCAATGTTGTCGAAGGGCACCTCAGGCCGTCAAGCGACACGCCGACCCATGTGTATCTCTATGCCAGATTCCCTGAGATCAGGGGGATAGTGCATACCCATTCCACCTGGGCTACGGCCTGGGCACAGTCGGGGCTGCCTCTTCCATGCTATGGGACGACGCATGCGGATTATTTCTACGGTGATATTCCCGCTGCAAGGTGCCTCACCGCCGACGAGGTGGCAGAGGCCTATGAGCGCAATACGGGCGTTGTCATAGAGGAGGCGTTCCGCGGCCGTGATCCGATGGCGACCCCGGGTGTCCTCTGCCGGAACCATGGGCCGTTTGCCTGGGGAAAGAGCGCGGCGGAGGCTGTGCACAATGCCGTCGTCATGGAGCAATGCGCCAAGATGGCTGTGATAACCCGGATGATAAATCCGGATGCCGTTCCTGCTCCGGGCTATCTCATGGACAAGCATTATTTCAGGAAGCACGGCAAGAACGCTTATTACGGGCAGAATTGATGATCACCATCAAGGAGATAGCGGAGAAGGCCGGGGTTTCCCCCGGTACCGTTGACCGTGTGCTTCACGGCAGAGGCCGCGTGTCGGCGGAGAATGTGGAGAAGGTCAGGCGCATAGCTGATGAGTATGGCTATGTGCCTAACCAGCTTGCAAGGCGCCTGCAGCGCAGCCGCCATCTCAGCTTCGGAGTGCTTATTCCCGATCCGGAGACGGAATACGGGTACTGGCAGCAGGTGGTCGACGGGGTTGAGGAGGCGAGGAAGGAGATCGAGACTCTGGATGCGGATATCGTCTACTCTTTCTTCGACAGGAGGGATCCTGACAGCTTCCGTGCTGCTGCGGCTCATATGTTCTCCCGTTCCGTCTCTGCCTATATCGCCGCGCCGATAGTTGCTGACGGCATGAGGGAGGCTGCTTCAGCTCATCCTGAGATCCCGTATGCCTTCATTGATTCCTCCCTTCCCGATCTTTCTCCGCTCTGGGATTTTTCGCAGAATCCTGTCGCGGCCGGCCGCACCGGCGCCCGTCTCATGGCCCTCTCCGGTCCTTCCCTGCCGTTTGTCATGACGATGCAGACGCATCGCGGAGCATTCAACGGCGAGATGAGGGCAGCAGCCTTCACTGCGGCAATGGAAAGGACAGACAGCAGTGTTAGAGTGGTTAACTGCTATGCGGAAAGCCCTGATGGCATGCGTTCGGCTCTTTTATCAGCTGATCTGCCATGTGATCATGATTTCGGCATCTTCATTGTCAGTGATCAGGCCTCCATACTCTCATCGGTGCTTGAGGACATGGGCTTGCTCAGCAGGGCGAGGATAGTGGGATTCGACCTCTCCGCGGAGAACAGGAAGTGCCTGGAGCACGGCATGGTCTTCGCGATCATCGGGCAGCGGCCCCGGGCACAGGGACACGATGCCGTGATGGCGCTTTTCAACCATTTCTCGCTCTCTGCGGAGAATGCCGGGAGTCTTCCGGCTCCCGTGGACATCTACATAAAGGAGAATATTCCTGACAGCGATCACTGGCTCTGATCAGATGTGGAAGCCTTCCCTGAGCCTCCTCTCCAGAATCCGGCCAAGCTGCAGCCTCATTATGATGGTGCCGGCCACACAGGAGATCAGGTCTGAGATCGGTTCTGAGAAGAAGGCTGCTGACGCTCCTGCCATCATTGGCAGCACGATAGAGGCTATGAAGAAGATGATCTTCCTCGTCAGTGACAGCGGCAGCGAAATCCTGATCTGCCCCAGCGCCGTCATCATGTCGACATTTACGTACTGGAATGATAGCGGGATGATCATGCACTCGAAGATGAACATGTAGCGCGGAGAGAGCTCCAGTATCTGCTCATCTGATGTGAAGAGCGAAGCGAAAAGTCCGGACCCGAAGAGCGTGAATGTGAACATTACTGCTGTGTATGCCGTGATGAGCACCTGCAGCTTGTTTATTCCTTCCCTTACCCTGTCAGTAAGTCCCGCTCCGTAATTGTAGCTGATGAGCCCCTGGCAGCCTGCGGTCATTCCGTTCATCGGATATGTCACGAGGATGTGGTAGCTCTGCACGATGGTTGAGCATGTTATGAGTATGTCGCCCCAGCCGGGACCGCCGTATTTCTGCAGCATCGCATTCAGCACTATCAGCAGGAGGCTGTCAGTGGAGAGGATTATGAACGAGGAGAGGCCGAACTTCACTATCCTCATGATCTGGTCGGGCATGAAGCCTTTGAAATGGAGCCTTATTGCCGTATTCCTGCCGCAGAGGGCAAGTATTGATATTATCATGGAGACCATCTGGGAGATCACGGTGGCAATGGCTGCTCCTTTCACTCCCATGTCTAGCAGGAAGATGAAAACCGGATCGAGTATTATGTTGATCACAGCTCCCAGAAGCACGGAAAGCATGCCTTTTTTCGACATCCCCTGATTGATCACGAAGCTGTTCAGGCCTGTTGAGAGCAGCGCGAACGGCGTTCCCAGCACATACCAGCCGAGGTATTCGGAGGCATAGGGGAGCGTTATCTCCGAAGCTCCGAACGTGAGAAGCAGCGGATCGCGGAAGATATAGAAGATCGGCGTGAGGACAGCTGCGGCTATTATCAGGAGGTAGAAGCCCGTGGTGAGGATGCGCTCAGCGATCCTGTGATCACCATGGCCTTCCCTCATTGCCATGATGGGGGCGCCTCCCATGCCGATGAGCGAGGCAAATGAGGAGAGGAACGTGGCGATCGGCGATGCCACTCCGACACCTGCAAGCGCTATATCGCCGTATCCCGCGATGTGCCCTATATACATTCTGTCCACAATGGCATAAAGGACGTTCACTGCCTGTCCGAGTGCTGTCGGTACAGCCAGGCTGAGTACAAGGAACCAGATGCCGTCCTTTCCCAGATCATAATTCCTGCTTCTGCGCATGGCTCCAGAGTATATACTCAGCTGTGTCTTTGTTCCATCCGGGAAAACTGGTAGGATCGTGGCATGAAGACAGTAAGGGTGAGTGCTGCAGTCATCATGAGCGGCGGCAGGGTCTATGCGACAAAGCGCGGCAAGGGTACATACAGGGGCCTGTGGGAATTCCCCGGAGGAAAGCAGGAGGTGGGGGAAAGCGGCGAAGAGGCCGCACGCCGTGAGATTGCAGAGGAGCTCGGTGCCGTCATTGAAGTCGGGAAGAAGCTATGCACTGTACGTTATCAGTACCCGGAATTCTTCCTCATCATGGACTGCTATCTCTCCCGTGTGAAGGCAGGGGAACTGAAGCTCATCGAGCATCTGGAGGCAAGATGGCTATCTGCTGACGAGCTCGATTCGGTTTCATGGCTTCCTGCGGATGAGGAAGCTGTCAAAGTTCTCCGTAAGTATCTTCAGGAGAACTGAGAATCTCTGCCTATTAATTATAATATAATAATTCCTAGAAAGGATTGGAATATCCGTAATACAGTTGAAAAGCACGTGCTTGCCATGCAGTGAAACAGCGCTGGTGCTCAGCCAGATGTGCCATGATTCTCGTGACTGAAATCATGGCTATAAGGAGAAGAACACATGAAAGCTGCAGTCTTCGCTGTTTTCCTGTCATTACTGCTGTCCGGCTGCGATATATCCGGGCTCTATGATTATGTCCCTGTCGTCATCAGGCCGCAGGAAGAGGGGAGTGCTGAATACAGGCTCTCGTCAGGAGATCCCCTGATCTACTTCGGTTTCCATACGGATACCATTGTCGTGAACGGAAGCATCATTGAAGCCGGCGGAATGGAGTATGGAATTGACGGGGATGGGCACGCGATGCTCTTCTCAGGACCTGCGGAGGTCTCTGTGTCACCGGGAATGGTCATGTTCTTATCTCCCGGCTGTGACCCTCTTGTCTTTGTCTCCTGACTTCAAAACCGCGGCTTCTGCCTCTTCAGCTCCCGCTCCGTTATGAGCTGCACGTTCTCCACGGGGCGGCCTGCTATGAACTGCCGCATCGCACATTCTCCCTCAGCCCTTCCTGTGGCATCCCTGTACGGCATGAAGCCGTGGTAAGCGCCGCTGACCATCAGCGCATTTGCCTTGGATCCGGCCCCTGTCAGGGCCTCTGCATAGAGTTTCCCGTCATCGGAGAGCGGATCAAGCTCTGCTGTGATGATGAGGGCAGGGGGGAGGCGTGAGAGATCTGTAGCCAGGAGGGGTGAGAACATCGGTGAGAGTATATCCTTTGGTTCCCTGGCATAGTTCTTCACATAGAAGGAGAGCATCTTCTCATTGAGCATCGGGCTGTCCTTGTAGCTGACCATTGACTGTGTCCTCAGCCTGCAGTCTGTGATCGGATAGAAGAGTATCTGCCCTGCAAGCTGCGGTCCCTTCCTGTCACGCGCCAGCATCGCCGTGACTGCTGCGAGGTTGCCGCCAGCGCTGTCACCTGCTATGAATATCCTGTCGGGGTCCACCTTCCAGTATTTCGCACCTTCATATGCCCAGAGCAGGGCATCGTAGCAGTCTTCCGCGGCGGTGGGGAATCTGAACTGCGGTGCGAGGCGGTAATCGATCAGGAGCACAGCGGATTCCGTGACCTCCGCCAGATGCCTGAGGAAGATCGTATAGAATTCCATGTTTCCGAATACCCATCCGCCGCCGTGGCAGAATATGGTGAGGGGAATGAGCCCTGTGCGGGCCGACAGACCCGGGTCCGATATGTAGTACCCTGTGACAGCTCCTTCAGTGACCGGGATTATGAATGTCGATACCATGGTCTTCCCCGACGGGCAGAGCACCCGTCTGGCATCCCGCCTGGATATCGTCATGTTGTTTATATTGCTTATCAGGTCATCGCTGAGGATGTCGGGATCGCGGGCCTGGAAGCGGCTCGCGAGATTGACAACCTTCCTCATTCTGCCTGTCAGTTTATATTCCGGCATATCGTTATCGTATAAGTATCATCTGAGCCATGCAAGCGGAAATGATACCGTCAGGCTTTCGGAGCACCCTTTCTGAGGATCCCGGGTAGCGAGGACATGAAGACGATGAATGTCACAGTCGCGGATGTCGCATCGGAGATGGACTCAGCCAGGAATACGCCTTTTATTCCCAGCGGAGTCGCCGAGAGGATGTACACAAGCGGTATCAGGAGGATTATCTTCCTGAATATGGCCAGGAAAAGGGATATCTTCGCCTGTCCCAGGCCGATGAAGGTCTGCTGCGAGCAGCTCTGAAGGCCGAAGAGGGCCATGCCCGTGATGAAGTATTTCATGTATGGCACCGCATACTCTATGAGTGCCTGATCAGTCGTGAAGAGGCTTATGCAGAGGCCTGGAAGCAGATTGCAGAGGCATGACATCGTGAAGCAGTAAATGAATTCGACGGTGAGCGAGAATCTGTAGATACCCCGTACCCTGTCATCCAGGGCGGCTCCGAAATTGTAGCTCACAAGCGGAGTGACAGCCTGGTTCATGCCGTTTACGGGCATGTTTATGAATGTGAGGATGGAGGAGAAAATCGTCATCGTTCCTACAGCCATGTCCCCTCCGAGAAGCTGCAGGCGGGAATTGAAGGCGATGTTTATCGCGGCTTCGGTCGCGCTCATGATGAACGGTGATACTCCGAGTCCTATGATCGGGAGGAGTATCCTGGCTTTTATCATGGGCTTTTTGAGATCGAGCTTTATCGTGCTGTGCTTGCCCGAGAGGAAGGCCACGACGTAGATGCCGGATACGGCCTGGCTTATAACCGTGGCGATCGCAGCGCCGGCGGCCCCCATGTCGAAGATGAAGATGAATACAGGGTCGAGGATGATGTTCAGCGCAGCCCCGATGATCACTGTCAGCATGCTCATCGTCGTCTTTCCCTGTGCCGATATGAACGGATTGAGGCCGAGGGTAAGCTGCACGAATGGGGTTCCGATCAGATATATGGTCAGGTATGAATCGGCGTGGATGAATGTCCTGTCGGATGCTCCGAACATATAGAGAAGAGGCGTTTTGATGGCATAGAACAGGATCATCAGTATGGCGGAAAGGGCAATGAGCGATGTTGCGGATACTGTCAGTATCTCATCAGCCTTCCTGTTCTCCTTCTGCCCGAGTCTTATTGCGGCAAGCGGGCCGCCTCCGCTTCCGATGAGGTTTGAGAAAGCCGTGATCAGGAGGATGACGGGATAGGTGATCCCAACGCCGGTGAGTATCTCCGCTCCGGCTCCCTCCAGGTGCCCGAGGTATATCCTGTCGACTATGTTGTACAGCCCGTTTACGAGCTGTGCGATGATGAGCGGGAAGGCCAGCTTCATCACCAGCGGCGGTATACGCCTGGTTCCAAGTTCATTCTGTTCCATTTTTTTTCAAGCCTCCCGGCGATTATATTCCTATGTGGACTTTGTGTGTAGAAGAGGAATAATATAGAAGCGATGAAAGAAGGGAGACGAATCAGGACGCTCAATCCGTTCAACACCATCATTCCATATATAATGGTAGAGCGGAGCGACAGCCAGAATACGATCAATGACAGCTTCGACGTGAGCGGGGCTGAGCAGCTCGTGCGCAGATTGCGTTCCGAAGGTTATGATTCAATAGGTATTCTTCATATCGTTATAGCCGCATATGTCAGGGCGCTCTCGCAGCGTCCCGGTGTAAACAGGTTCATACGCGGCCAGAAGATCTACGCCAGGAACGGGATAGTCATAAACATGGCAGTGAAGAGGAAGATGAGCTTGGACGGACAGGAGACGACGGTCAAGCTCCATCTCAGTCCTTCCGATACGCTTCTGGATGTCTACAGGAAGTTCAACGATCTTCTTCTCAGCACCATCGGCGAGGAGACGTCGGAGAACAACACCGATTCCACTGCCAGGATCATCGGATACATACCGGGACTGGTCAAGAAGTGGGTGATCTGGCTGCTGAAGCTCCTGGACTACTTCGGGCTTCTTCCCTCCGCCATCATCAACGCCTCGCCGTTCCATGGCTCGATGTTCATAACAAGCATGGCATCGCTGAACATACCTCCAATCCGCCACCATCTCTACAATTTCGGCAATGTTCCCGTCTTCATCGCTTTCGGCGCCAAGCGCCCTGAGCTTGTGCTCAATGAGGATGGCAGCGTATCACGGCGCCGTGTGGTGGATTTCGTGGCCAATCTTGATGAGAGGATCTGCGACGGCTACTACTACGCATCCGCGCTCAAGATGTTCAAGAAGTACCTCACATCTCCGGAAGGCCTTCTGGATCCGCCGGAGCAGGTTGTCGAGGATATCCCCTGACAGGGTTACAAAAGAGGGCGCATTGTTCTAGAATGCGTCCATGAGAAGAGCAACATTATGCGTACAGGCGGGTTATCAGCCAGCAAATGGCGAGCCCAGGGTGCTTCCTGTTTACCAGAGCACGACATATAAGTATGACAGCGGCGCTGAGCTTGCGGCGCTGTTCGATCTCGAGAGCCCGGGGCATATGTATACCCGCATCTCCAATCCCACCGTGGATTATGTGGAGAAGAAGGTCACGGCACTCGAAGGCGGAGTCGGAGCCATGATGACCTCATCCGGCCAGGCTGCTTCGCTGATCTCCGTTTTCAATATTGCATCCGCCGGCGACAACTTCATAATGATGGGCAACCTCTACGGAGGCACTACAAATCTCTTTCTTGTCACCATGAAGCGCATGGGAATTGAGGCCAGAGTCGTCGACCCTGCAATGAGCGATGAGGAGATTCTGTCGAAGGCTGACAGCAGAACGAGGCTTTTCTTTGGTGAGACAATCGCCAATCCGTCGCTCGCAGTTTTCGATTTCGACAGGTTCGCCCCTCTTGCCCACTCGATGGGAGTTCCACTTGTGATCGACAACACTTTCGCAACCCCGATCCTCTGCCGGCCTTTCGAGCATGGCGCTGATATAGTGGTGCATTCCACGACGAAGTACATGGACGGCCATGCCACAGTGGTAGGCGGCATGATAGTCGACGGCGGCACGTTCGACTGGGAGAAGGACGGAAAGTATCCGGAGCTCAGCGAGCCTGATGAGTCCTATCATGGAGTTGTCTATACAAAGTCCTTCGGCAATGCGGCCTATATAACGAAGGCCCGCACGCAGCTGATGAGGGATCTGGGCTCTACGCCGCAGCCGATAGCCGCGTTCCTCCTCAACCTCGGCCTCGAGACCCTCGACCTCAGGATCAGAAGGCACAGCGAGAATGCGCTCAAGGTGGCTGAGTATCTTTCGTCAAGGACCGATCTGATCTCATCCGTGAGCTATCCCGGGCTTGAGTCTTCACCGGAGCATGAGAAGGCGCTGAAGTATCTGGACGGAGGCCTTTCCTCCGGCGTTGTCTCATTCTCAATGAAAGGCGGCCGCGAGATGGCCATGAAATTCATGGATTCACTCAATCTCGCCTCCATTGTCGTCCATGTCGCCGATGCCAGGACTTCCGTGCTCAATCCTGCTTCCACGACGCACCGCCAGCTTTCTGACGAGATGCTCCGCGAGGCCGGCATCGATCCGGGCTTTGTCCGCTTCTCTGTCGGCATCGAGGATGTGGAGGATATCATCGCCGATATCAAAGGAGCTCTGGAAGCATGCCGATAAAAATCCCCAACAGTCTCCCCGCCAGGGCCACCCTAGAGGGGGAGAACATCTTCGTGATGACGGAGACGAGGGCGCGCACACAGGACATGAGGCCGCTCAGGATCGCGCTGCTGAACCTGATGCCGACGAAGATCGCCACGGAAACCCAGCTCACAAGGCTTCTCGGCAATACTCCGCTACAGGTTGAGCTCACGCTCGTGCAGGTGGAGAGCCATGTGTCCAAAAACACGCCGGAGGAACATATGCTCGCTTTCTACAAGCCATTCAGCGCTGTGAGGAACGAGAATTTCGACGGCATGGTCATCACCGGCGCACCTGTGGAGAATATGGATTTCGAGGAGGTCGAATACTGGGATGAGCTCTGTTCGATCATGGAGTGGTCCAAAAGCCACGTCCATTCCGTCTTCCATATCTGCTGGGCTGCTCAGGCCGGGCTTTATTACCACTTCGGCATAAGGAAGGTGAGCCTCGGTAGTAAGCTCTTCGGCATCTATCCCCACCGCGTCATTTACCGCAACCCCGTGCTCCTCAGAGGCTTTGATGATGAGTTCTATGTGCCGCATTCGCGTTATACGGAGAGCGACAGGGAGATGATGCTCTCAGAGCCGAGGCTAAAGATACTCTCCATGTCCGACAGGGCAGGAATCTACGCATCAATGACAGCCAACGGCCGGCAGATATTCATCACAGGGCACTCAGAGTATGACAGGGAAACGCTTAGAAACGAGTATCTCCGCGACCGCAATGCCGGACTCGATACTCCTGTTCCGGAGAACTATTTCCCGGATGATGACCCGGAGAAGGAACCTGTGATGTGCTGGCGGAGCCACGCGAACCTCCTGTATTCGAACTGGCTCAACTACTTTGTCTATCAGACGACGCCTTATGATCTCTCTGAGCTCAATGAGAGCAGTGAGGCTTTTCCGGCTCCTTAGATAAGTATTCACAAATTATTAAATATTTATGCATAGCTAGTGGAATAATCCGTATTTTTATGTATAATTATGCCGTTATCCAGGAGGAGGTATGGTAAAGGCAGCTGTACTTGGAGCCACAGGCTATGCAGGAGCGGAGCTGATGAGGCTCCTTTCAGGACATCCGGATGTCAGGATAACGTATCCGGCATCCCACTCGTATGCGGGAAAGAGATTCTCTGACATTTACCCCGGGCTCAGAGGCATCTGCGATATGGTCCTCGCTGAGGATGATATTGAGAAGGCCGCTGATGCGGCAGATGTCATCTTCCTCTCGCTCCCGGCAGGGCTCGCCTCATCTCTTGTTTCTGATGAGATTCTCAGAAAGGCCGTCGTGATTGATCTCGGCGCGGATTTCCGCCTTCACGACAGGGCAGTGTATGAGGAGTGGTATAAAACCGCACATCATTCGCCGGAACTCCTTGCCTCTGCTGTGTATGGGCTGCCGGAGATACACCGCGAGTCCATCAGGGGACGGCGCCTCATCGCGAATCCCGGCTGTTATACAACATGTTCGATCATGACGCTCTATCCGCTTCTGCGATCCGGGCTTATATCTGCGGAAGGGATCATCATCGATGCCAAGAGCGGCACTTCGGGTGCCGGCAGGGGAGAGAAGCTGGGGTCGCTTTTCTGTGAGGTCAATGAATCGATAAAGCCATATGGCGTGGCCACGCACCGTCATACGCCCGAGATAGAGCAGGAGCTTTCCGAAGCTGCAGCCTGCAGCATTACGCTGCAGTTCACTCCTCATCTCGTGCCGATGAACAGGGGCATACTCTCAGACTGCTATGCACGTCTCAGGCCGGGAGTCACGGAGAAGGATGTGCGTAAAGCCTATGATGTCTATGCCGGAGAACCTTTCGTGCGGCTTTTGGATACGCTTCCGGAGACCAGGTATGTGAAGGGCACGAATTTCGTCGATATCTCCTTCCGCATCGATTCCCGTACAGGGAACATCATTGCGATGGGGGCGATAGACAATCTCGTGAAGGGCGCAGCCGGACAGGCTGTACAGAATATGAATATAGCATTCGGTCTCAATGAGACCGCAGGGCTTCCGGGAGGGGCGGGGTGTCCCCTCTGAAGGAGAATCGGATGTTCAGAGTGATAGATGGCGGAGTGACTTCCGCAAAAGGGTTCAAGGCTGCGGGTATTCACGCAGGGCTGAAGAAAGCGAAGAAGGATATGGCAATTGTCGTCTCATCATCCGATGCAGTGACGGCAGGAGTCTTCACCACGAACAAGGTGAAGGCGGCACCGGTCGTATGGGACCAGGGGATCGCAAGAAGCGGGAAAGCGAAGGCTGTTGTGATCAACAGCGGCAATGCCAATGCCTGCACCGGCAGGCAGGGGCTTCTTGATGCTGCGGCCACCGCGGAAACGGCTGCGGAGCTTCTCGGGACGGAGAAGGGGAAGGTCTATGTGTGCTCCACGGGCGTCATCGGAGTGCCGCTTGATATGGCAAAGATCAGGGCCGGGGTTGAGAGCCTCTGCCCGCTTGCTTCCGCTGAGGGCGGAAAGGATGCCGCCGAAGCGATCTGCACCACTGACACCTTCATAAAGGAAGCCGCTGCAGCCGTTGATATAAACGGAG
Source organism: uncultured Spirochaetales bacterium (assembly GCA_949292445.1). The sequence continues at coordinate 11,833 of CASEZU010000154.1, forward strand.
TTACTGTCACTGTCGGAGGCATGGCCAAAGGCTCGGGAATGATCCATCCGAATATGGCTACGATGCTCGCTTTCATCACAACCGATGCAGCCGTATCCCATGAAATGCTGCAGCAGCTCCTGGGAAATACGGTGGAAGACACATTCAACATGATTTCCGTAGACGGGGACACCTCAACCAATGACACCTGTCTTGTGCTTGCGAACGGAGAGGCAGGAAATGCGGAGATACGTCCCGGGACACCTGAGTACGAAGCCTTTGCCGATGCTTTCCGCTTCGTCCTCGGCTCTCTTGCAAAATTGATAACGCGCGACGGCGAAGGCGCGGGAAGATTCATCGAGATGAATGTCGTCAACGCGCTCACCGTGCATGATGCCAAGGCAATGGCCCGTTCGGTGATATCCTCGTCGCTGGTCAAGGCCGCGTTCTTCGGGTCCGATGCCAACTGGGGAAGGATTCTCTGCGCGATGGGATACTCCGGAGCGGATTTCGATCCGTCGCTCGTCGATCTCTCCTTCTCCTCTCCCAAAGGCACGATCGAAGCTGTCAAAGGCGGTGAACCGCTTCCGTTCAGCGAGGAGAAGGCCAAGGAGATTCTTCTTGAGAAGGAGATAACGGTCACGGCAGACTGCCATCAGGGAGCCGCGGCTGCCACCGCATGGGGCTGCGATCTTACATATGACTATGTGCGGATAAACGGGGATTACAGGAGCTAGGGATGTACGAGAAGGAGCAGGCGAAGGCCGAGATACTCATCGAGGCCATTCCTTATATAAGGAGATTCGCAGGGGAGACAGTCGTCATAAAGTACGGCGGTTCGGCGATGGTCGACGAGAGGCTCAAGAAAGCCGTCATCAAGGATGTGGCGATGCTCAAGTACCTCGGTCTCAATCCGATCATCGTCCATGGCGGCGGCAAGGAGATAACTGCTGTCCTTGACAGGATGGGAAAGGAGACACAGTTCGTGGATGGGCTCAGGGTCACGGATGCCGAGACTGCCGGAGTCGCGGAGATGGTGCTCTCCGGCTCCATAGGCAAGAGCCTTGTCGAGAACCTCGAGTCTGTCGGGATCAGGGCATGCGGCATCAACGGCAAGGACGGGCATACGCTGATGGCGAGAAAGAAGATCGACGACAAGGGCAGGGACCTTGGTTTCGTAGGGGAGATCGAGAAGGTGGACAGCACGCTGATCGATACGCTGATAGCTGCAGGCTTTGTGCCCGTGATATCTCCGGTAGGCGTCGATGCATTCTCCCAGACATACAACGTCAATGCCGATTACGCGGCCTCCGCGATAGCCGGTGCGCTCAATGCCCAGAAGCTGGTCTTCCTGACAGATGTGGAGGGGATCCTCCGCGACAAGGATGATCCGAAGAGCATCATCGGCAGGATGAATGCCCGTGAGGCCATGGAGCTGATTGAGGATGGCACGATAAAAGGCGGCATGATACCGAAAGTCGAATGCTGCCTCGATGCCATCAGGAAAGGGGTCAAGTCGGTCCACGTCCTCGACGGACGTCTTCCGCACTCGATACTTCTCGAGATATTCACAGCAGAGGGCATCGGCACGATGCTCACACCGGAGGGAATGCATGTCTAATCAGAGTGTTGTACAGCTTGGAACTGAGAACTATATGTCCAACTATTCACAGTTCCCCATTGCGATAAAAAGCGGAAAGGGGATCGTGCTCACGGATGAGGACGGGAAGGAGTATCTGGATTTTGTCTCCGGAATCGCCGTCAATGCGCTCGGTTACGGAGATGAGGAGGAGAAGAAAGCGCTTCTCAGCGTCATTGAAAGCGGTGTGCTCCATACTTCCAACCTCTACTACAACAGCCATGCCGTGCATGCTGCGGCCATGCTCAATAAACTTGCCGGATCTGAGAAGGTCTTCTTCTGCAACAGCGGGGCTGAGGCAAATGAGGCTGCGCTCAAGATGGCAAGGAAGTACGGCTCGGCTAAGGGGAAGACAGAGATAATATCATTCAACCATTCCTTCCATGGCCGTACATATGGTGCTGTGACAGTGACGGGGCAGGAGAAATATCACAAAGGCTTTGCCCCGATGCTGCCCGATGTGGTCTATGGAGAGTTCAATGACCTTGATTCGGTGAAGGCACTTGCTTCTGAGCGCACTGCCGCGATCATCGTCGAGCCGCTGCAGGGTGAGGGGGGCATCATACCTGCAACAGAGGAGTTTCTTTCGGGACTCAGGAAGATCGCTGATGATCTGGATGCCCTCCTGATCTTCGATGAGGTGCAGTGCGGTCTGGGGAGGACCGGCAAGCCTTTCTGCTTCCAGCATTACGGCGTGAAGCCGGACATCCTCACGCTTGCAAAAGCGTTGGGCGGAGGCTTGCCGATGGGTGCTGCCCTCGCTTTCAACAAGGCTGCAGGTATCTTCTCTCCCGGCGATCATGCTGCGACTTTCGGCGGCAATGTCGCCGCTGCAGCCCTTGCGGAGATCGTGCTCTCCAGGCTCCCCGCGCTCTCTCAGGCGGTCGCTGAAAACGGCGCTTATCTCGGGAAGAAGCTCGACGGTATAGTCTCCAGATACCCAGAACTCTGCGTTGAGGCGCGCGGAATGGGCTTCATGCGCGGCATTGAGCTCCGCATTCAGCCGCGGAGCGTCATATCCAAATGCATGGAGAAAGGGCTTCTCGTATGCTCCGCAGGCTACACGGTCCTCAGGTTCGTGCCTCCTCTCATCACAGGAAAAGAGGATATCGACAAGGCTGTCTCAATAGTCTCCGAGGCCCTGTCGGAGCTCTGAGCATCACTCTCCTGCGATGGTCTGCTGGGAGGGGGTGAAGGATGTCACTTCACGGAATATGGCGAGATAATCGTCTATATCCGAGCGGAGTATTTCCCCCGCCTTCTCCCTGTCCTTTTCCCGCAGGGCATCGATGAGCTTCCTGTGCCATCGCATGTCCTCCCTGTGAAGCCCCTGCCGCCACGATTCGGTGTAGTAATGGTTGGCTCCTCTGAAGCAGGCCCTGATAACCTGCTCGAGTATTCTGGTGTAGTAGCTGTTGCCGCTGAAGCTGCAGAGTGTTATGTGGAACTGCGTGTTGAGAAGCCAGTGAAGATATACATCATGATCCTGTTCTATCTCCTCTCCCTTCCTGTAGAGCTCCTCAAGCGTTTCCAGGCTGGAGTCTGAGAGGGTAGGGAAGTAGAGGTCCATGGCGGCAAGCTCTATCGTCATCCTCAGAGCTCCCGCATCGAGGAGCTTCTTAAGGCTCACGGGAGCTATCCTGTAGCCTGTGCGCGGGATGCTCTGCAGTATGTCATCGCTGCAGAGCCGCAGCAGTGCCTCCCTCACGGGTGATCTGGACACATTGTATTTTTCTATCAGCATCTTCTCGGTCAGTATCGAGCTGTCTGTGTAGACATTCCTGATGATGTCCTTGAAGATAGCCTGATAAACCATCTCAGTCTTGGCAGAAGCCTCCATTATCCCCTCCTTTCATGCAAGCCGGGCAGCCAGGCGGACGAGTATCTCCGTACAGGTGTCCAGCGATTCCATTGAGACATATTCATGTCTGCTGTGCCCGTTGTGGCCGCCTGTGCAGAGATTCGGGCAAGGCAGCCCCATGAATGACAGCCTGCTTCCGTCAGTACCTCCCCTGACAGGCTGGATGTCAGCTGTTATTCCCAGCTCCCTCATTGCCTCCGAGGCCGCCTCTATGAGCTCCGGATGCTTAGCAACTTCCTCGCCCATGTTCCTGTACATGTCACGGATCCTCACCTCGACCGCATCGCTGCCGTATTTTCTCCTCAGATACGCGGCGGCATTCTCCATCATCTTCTTCCTGTTTTCCAGTATGGAGGCATCATGGTCGCGGAGCATGTATACAAGCTCTGCTTTCTCCACTGTTCCGCTCATTGACGCAAGGTGGTAAAAGCCTTCCCTGTCCGCAGTGCAGAACGGGATCTCATGCTGCGGCAGCATCGCATTGAACTCCATGGCTACGAGCATCGCGCTCCGCATCACGCCTTTGGCGTATCCGGGATGTGCCGTTATTCCGTGGAAGGTGACCGTCGCTTCCGCAGCGTTGAATGTCTCATACTGCAGCTGTCCTACGCTTCCTCCGTCGACGGTGTATCCGACAGGGACTATGATGCGGGACATGTCTATCCTGTCAACGCCGCGTCCTATCTCCTCGTCGGGAGTGAAGACGACCACGATCTTCGGATGGCGGAGGCTGCTGTCAGCCATTAACCGCTCGACCATCGTCATCGTCTCCGCGACGCCGGCCTTGTCATCGGCTCCGAGGAGCGTCGTGCCGTCCGTGACTATGAGATGCTCTCCGATGCTTTCCCTGAGATCGGGGAAATCCGCTTCCCTTGTCACTATGTCGAGCTTCTCATTGAGGACTATGTCGCCTCCGTTGTATTCGATGACCGATGGCTTTATGTCTTTTCCCGACATGTCCATTGCCGTGTCCATATGGGCAACCAGCGCAAAGCCCGGCCTCTCTTCCGATCCCGGTGACGGCGGCACTGTACCGTATACATATCCGTTCTCATCGCATGATGCGTCCTGGATGCCGAGGGCTTTCAGCTCCGAGGCGAGATGCTCTGCGAGGCGCAGCTGCTTCGATGTGGAAGGGAATGTGTCAGACGATGAATCCGACTGTGTGTCGAATGAAATATAATCGAGAAAACGCTCATATGCTCTCATGAAAAACCTCTCCTTCTTAAAGGATTTGCGGAGAATGTATCAATCAGAGAGACATCATGATTCTCCATCCCCGGCATACCGCTGTCAAGACTTTTCCCGCAGAGGATTTTCTTTTGTGCCTGCCCATCTTTTTTGTTGACGGCGTGTTAAGGCGGATTGATAATACCAGTGATATTGCGGTGGTAATATCAGTTGGAGACAAGATTTTCAAGGAGGTGGATGCCAATGGGCAGATATGCACTGAAAAGGATACTGATAGCCATACCGACTTTCTTCGGCATAACGGTTCTCGTGTTCATCATATCCTGTCTTGCTCCGGGCTCTCCCCTGGAGATGATTCTCACCGACCCTATGGCGACAGAGGCAGATCTCGCCGCGCTTGAGCATCAGATGGGCCTCGATGATCCTATAATCATCCAGTATTTCCGCTGGCTCGGAAATCTCCTGCAGGGCAATATGGGGATTTCATACAGAACCAAGCTGCCTGTTGCTGCCATGGTCCTGGAGAGGCTGGGACCTACGCTGCTCCTGACTGTGATCAGCACCGTAATCGCCATCATCATCGCTGTCCCGCTGGGAATAATGAGCGCTTACAAGCCTTATTCCGCGTGGGATTATGTATCGAGCGGGCTGTCATTCATAGGCGCATCAACCCCGACATTCTTCACAGGACTCATCCTGATCTACATCTTCTCAGTGAAGCTGGGGATCCTGCCTATGGGCGGAATGTATGATTCAGGAACGCGCAGCGTCCTCTCTCTAATGAAGCATCTGATACTTCCGTCAGCGGTGCTTGCGATCTTCAACATCGGCTCTATTCTCCGCCAGACCAGGGGCAGCATGCTCGAGGTCTTCCAGGAGGATTTTATGAGGACTGCAAGGGCCAAGGGACTGAAGGAGCGGTCTGTCGTGATCATCCATGGCCTCAGAAACGCCCTGATTCCCGTTGTCACGGTCCTCAGCACCATGATCCCGTTCCTCTTCGGCGGAGCTGTCGTTGCGGAGCAGGTCTTCGGCTGGCCAGGACTCGGCAACCTGATGGTGCAGTCGATAAACGCCAGGGATTACCCTGCGATCATGGGAATCACGGTGGTCATCGCTGTCGCGGTGCTCATCGGCAATGTGATTGTCGATCTTGTCTACGGTCTTCTCGATCCGAAGATCAGGGAATCGAGGTGAGGCGCGTATGGAAAGGAAAACAAAGGCAGATTCATATTACCGCGATGTCCTGCGCCGTTTCACGTCGCACCGTCTCGCTATGGCAGGGACTGTCATCATCATCCTGGAGCTTCTTGCAGTCGTGCTGCTGCCTGCGGTGATGGAACTCGATCCCTATACATCGGATGTCTGGGCGTTCAATGCGGCACCGAGCAGCGACCATATACTCGGCTGCGATGATCTCGGGCGCGATGTTTTTGCCCGTCTCATCTATGGCGGAAGGGTATCGCTCCAGGTCGGGCTGATATCTGCGATCATAAGCCTTGTTGTCGGCATCCCCCTGGGGCTCATCGCCGGATACTACGGCGGTATCTGGGAGACCGTGATAATGCGTGCCGCAGATATCTTCATGTCGTTCCCGTCGATGATCCTCATACTGGTGCTTGTTGCCATCTTCGGACCGTCAGTCTGGACAGTAACGCTCGTGATAGGCGTCCTCGGCTGGACTGATTTCGCAAAGCTGATGTACGGCAACGTGCTTTCAGTGAAGAACAAGGAGTATGTTGAGAGCGCCCGTGCGATAGGCACGAAGGATCTCCGCCTCCTTGTCAGATATGTCATCCCCAACTCATTCGCCCCTGTGCTGATCAACTTCACGTTCAGGACGGCTCAGGCGATCATACAGGAATCCTCCCTGAGCTTCCTGGGAATGGGAGTCCAGCCCCCGGAGGCTTCATGGGGAAATATCCTCTATGCTGCCCAGTCCATAGTAGTGCTCTCGCAGCGTCCATGGCTCTGGGTCCCGCCCGGAATCCTTCTTGTGCTCACTGTCTGCAGCATAAACTTCATGGGCGACGGCATGAGGGATGCCCTCGATTCAAAAATGAAGATCAGGAAATAAGCAAAGGAGGTAACGATGCTTAAGAACAATCTTCTCAGGAAATCCGCAGTTCTTCTTGCAATGCTCCTGTGCCTTGCCGGCACGGCTTTCGCAGGTGGTTCTTCGGAGTCAGCAGCAGCTGCTCCGGCCGCGTCCCCGGCGCCGTCCGGAGAAAAGGTGGTGACGATAGCCCAGACAGGCAACTGGGATACGTTCATGCCGATGAATACGACAAACCAGGGATCTGACAACATCATCGATCTGCTTTTCGAGCGTCTGATGATCATCAAGACGGACGGTTCATTCGACCCGCGTCTTGCTTCATCCTGGGAAGTCAATGAGACCAGCGATGTCATCACATACCACCTCAACGAGAATGCGAAGTGGCATGACGGCGAGCCTGTGACTGCACAGGATGTCGTCTATTCGGCACAGGTCGCATCATCGTCTGAATATGCATATCCGCGCCGTATAAGAATGCAGTATTTCGCAGGTACGGATGAGTCTGGAATGGAGCTTTCACCGGACAGCGTAGGAGTCACAGCTCTTGATGATCATACAGTTCAGTTCACTCTCAAGCAGCCGATGGATCCGACGATCATCTACGCTCTCATCAACAGGGATTTCTACATTATCCCGTATCATCTTCTCAAGGATATCCCGGATGCTGAGCTTCCGTCCGCAGATTTCTGGCAGCACCCGGTAGGAGCAGGCCCCTGCATCTTCGACAGCCAGATCTCCGGAGAGAGGGTGGAGTTCAAGGCCAACAAGGACTACTACCTCGGCGCGCCTGATTTCGACCGCCTTGTCTACCGCGTGGTCACGGCTCCGAATCTTCTCGCAGGACTTGTGAGCGGAGAGATCGATGTCCTCAGTGCTGACAGCTCGCTTCCTCTCACGGACTGGGAGGCTGCATGCAATACTCCCGGAATCACGACAATGTCCATCCCGTCGTTCCAGTATCAGACAATGGTCATCAACACCCAGCACATCCCGCAGGAGGTCAGGCAGGCCATCAACATCGCGATCAACAAGGATGTCCTCGTGCAGAGCCTCCTGATGGGTGAGGGACGCACTGTCGCCGGTCCTCTCACAGATGATCATCCATACTTCAACGATGCCATCCTCCCGATCGAGTACAATCCCGAGAAGGCGATGGAGATGATCGCCGCTTCCGGATTCGATACCTCGAAGACCCTGACAATGCTCGTCTCCACAGGAAACGACATCAGGCAGAAGACTGCTGTCCTGATCCAGCAGGATCTGCAGAAGATCGGTCTCAAGGTGCAGATCCAGACCCTTGATTTCCCAACGCTGCTCACCAACACCAGAAATGGTGACTATGATTTCAGCTTCATCGGTTTCCAGGGTTCCGTGGATCCTACCGAGAGTGTGCCGAACGTCACTGTCGGATACCTCAACAACTTCTCGCAGCTTACCGACCCGACTCTCGGAGAGATCGGAATGGAGAGCTCCCTTGTCGCGGATCCGGCAGAGAGACATGTGCTGATGGATCAGTATCAGGTGCTCATCAAGGAGCAGGTGCCGTATGTGTACCTGTACTCACAGAACATCCTTTCCGCGCATACTGACAGAGTGACGGGAATCCCCGAGCCTCCTGTTGACTACAATGCCAACAAGTGCGTCTGGCTCTGGAAGATCGCAGACTGATTCTTTCCCTGCCCCTTCCCGGGGCAGGTCATGGAAATAAGACGGAGGAAGATCATGAATGACAATGTTCTTGAAGTGAGGAATCTCACTACGGTATTCAGCGGCAAGGCCGGTACCGTGACCGCTGTGGACGGAATCTCGTTCTCCATCGGCAGAGGAAGCTGTCTCTGCATCGTCGGAGAGTCCGGATGCGGCAAGAGCGTCACAGCTCTCTCGATTCTCCGCCTTATTCCCAGGACCTCCGGCGAGATAGCCGGGGGAGAGATCCTCTTCGACGGCAAGGACCTGCTGAAGATGTCCCCCGATGAGATACGGAAGATCAGGGGAAACCGCATATCGATGATCTTCCAGGACTCGATGACGGGCCTCAATCCTGTCATGACGATAGGGCGGCAGGTAGTGGAGGCGATCCGCATCCATGACAGCAGCATCACGAAGGAAGAGGCCTGGAAGAAAGCCGTATCCATTTTAAGCGATGTCGGAATCCCGTCGCCGGAGATGAGGATGAAGGAGTATCCCCACCAGCTTTCAGGAGGGATGAGGCAGCGCGTCATGATAGCAATGGCCCTCTCGGCCGGGCACAATGAGCTCCTGATCGCCGATGAGCCGACAACCGCTCTCGATGTCACGATACAGGCACAGATACTGACGCTGATGCGGCAGCTGAAGGAGAAGAACGGGACATCCATCATGATGATCACCCACGATATGGGCGTCGTGGCGGAGATGGCCGATTACGTCCTTGTCATGTATGCGGGCAAGGAGATGGAGTATGCAGATGTGAAGAGCCTCTTTGAGCATCCGCTCCATCCTTATACGGATGGGCTCCTGCGCTCCATCCCGCGCCTATCGCAGTCAAGCGATGAGGAGCTTTTTACGATTCACGGCAATGTCCCTGATCTCTCGCACATGCCGAAGGGCTGCCGCTTCTCCACCCGCTGCAGCAAGGCGAAGGGGAAGTGCTTCGAGAAGGAACCGCCGTTCTTCGCCGTGGACGGGCATATGGTGCGCTGCTGGAACTATGAGGAGGCCGGAAAATGACTGAGGAGAAAGTTATTCTCGATATAAGGAATCTGACCAAGAACTACGTTTCCAGAAAATCCTTTTTCGGCAAGCCGATGAGCTATGTGCATGCCGTCGATGATGTCAGCCTCACCATCTACAAGGGTGAGACTCTGGGCGTCGTGGGTGAGTCAGGCTGCGGTAAGTCTACGCTGGGGCGTTCCATCCTGCGCCTGATAGAGCCTACATCAGGCGAGATAATCTACAACGGCACCGATCTCAGGAGCCTGGACAGAGAGGAGATGCGCCAGATGCGCCGCCGCCTCCAGCTTATTTTCCAGGATCCCTATGCGTCGCTCAATCCGAGGATGACGGTGCTTGATCTGATCAAGGCGCCTCTCGATGTCTTCGGCATAGGCACGCATGAGGAACGTGTTGAGCGCGTGCTCGAGATGATGAAGCTCGTGGGGCTTACTGAGGAGCAGATGAACAGATATCCTCATGAGTTCTCAGGAGGCCAGAGGCAGAGGATAGTCATAGCCAGAGCCATAATCCTGGGCCCGGAGTTCGTTGTGTGCGATGAGCCTGTATCTGCTCTCGATGTCTCCGTCCGTGCACAGGTGCTTAATCTTCTCAAGGAGCTGCAGTCGAAGCGCGGCCTGACTTACATGTTCATCAGCCATGATCTTTCCGTCGTCAAATACATAAGCGACAGGATCGCCGTCATGTACCTCGGCCGTATTGCCGAGCTTGCAGGGAAGGATGATCTCTACAATGCTCCGCTGCATCCGTATACCAAGGCATTGCTGCAGGCCATTCCGATCCCGGAGGTGGGACGCAAAAGGGAAGGCGTACAGCTGGAGGGAGATGTCCCGAGCCCGATCAATCCGCCTTCAGGCTGCTATTTCCACACCAGATGTCCGTACGCTAAGGATATCTGCTCAAAGGAGAAGCCTGAGCTGAGGGAAGTGAAGCCGGGGCACTGGTGCGCCTGCCATTTCGCATAAGGAGGAGAGAGCATGGAAAGAGATAAGGAATTTGAGGAGAAGCTCGACAGATGGATAGAGGCTCACAGGGATGAGCTTTTCCGGGATATTTCATCGGTTGTTGCCGTGAGAAGCGTATCCGAAAAGGGAGCGGACGGCTATCCGTATGGAAAAGGCTGCCACGATGTGCTTGCAGAGGCGGAGAGAATCGCATCGTCATACGGATTTGAATGCAGGAACCCGGAGGACAGGTATCTCATCATATCCTATGGCCCGGAGAGCAGCAGGAAGATAGGCATTTTCAACCATATGGATGTCGTGCCCGAAGGAACCGGCTGGGAGCATGAGCCGTATAAGTGTGTTCTTGAGAACGGATTCCTTGTCGGCAGGGGCGTCGCAGATAACAAGGGGGCTGCAATGGCTGCTCTCTATGCCCTGCGTTTCCTCTCAGAGCATGGGATCACACTCTCTCATGGTATTGAGCTGTATTACGGCACCGCAGAGGAGACAGGGATGGAGGATGTGGAGATATACCTTCAGCACAATGAGGCTCCGTATTTCTCCATAGTTCCGGACAGCAATTTCCCCGTCTGCTACGGCGAGAAGGGAAATCTGCGTTTCGATCTCTCCGTGACTCTTCCACCCTCAGCTGCAATCATTTCGCTGGAGGCCGGGGAAGTCGTCAATTCCGTCCCCAATACAGCCGCGGCTGTTCTCCGGAGAGGCGTATCCGTACCTTCTTCGGAAAAGGTGGATGTCGTGGATGACGGAGAGCGCGTGACTGTCACTGCACACGGTGTTTCCGGCCATGCTGCATTCCCTGAGCAGTCGGATAATGCTGTCCGCATCCTTTTTGAGGCCCTTGCAGCCGGAACCGGCTTTGACGATGCTTCGATGGGTGCTGTCAGAGCCATGCTGAAGGCTGTCTCCGGATACTACGGAGAAGGGCTTGGAATAGCCATGTCTGATGAGGCATCCGGGCGCCTCACGGCGGCAGGCACTGTGCTGAGAATGAAGGACGGCACTGTCACGCTTTCCTTTGATTCAAGGACTCCTGTGACCGCAGACGGTGAGATGATCGCCGAAAAGTGCAGGAAATTCGCAGAGGAAAACGGCCTGCATTTCATCCGTGTCTCCTGGTCGCGTCCGGCCTACACTCCGATAGACAGCAAGGAAGTGCAGCTCCTTTGCTCAGTGGCTGAACATGTTCATGGAAGAAAGCTCACTCCGTACACGATGGGCGGAGGCACATATTCAAGAAAGCTGCCGTTCGCGGTCGGATTCGGCCCCGGGCTTCCGGATGCTCCGAATCTCTACCCGAAGGGAAAAGGCAACGGACATCAGAGCGATGAGTGCATACTCTTTGATCTGATTCTCAAGGATATCAAGGCGGATGTGCTGGCCCTGACAGGGCTCGACAGGATCATCTGAGGAGGAAGGAATGACAAACAGAGAAAGAGTTATCGCGGCTATAAAGGGCATGGAGGTGGACAGGGTTCCTGTATCATTCTCCCTTCATTTCCCGCAGGACAAGGCAAAGGGCGAGGCCGGAGTGAAATCGCACCTGGAATTCTACAGGGAGACCGGTGTCGATATCATGAAGATAATGAACGAGAACCTCGTTCCGGTCTTTGAGAAGTATGAGGGACCGTCCTCCTGGAGCCATTTCCCGTCGTATTCACGCAAGGATAAGTTCATCACAGAGCAGGTTGATTTCTGCAAGAGGATCATGGATGAGAGCCCTGACGGGACATTCTTCCTCGGTACGGTCCATGGTGTCTGTGCCTCCATGATCCATCCGTTCGAGCCGGAGGTCGGATACGATGCTATACGCGCGGAGCAGGTGAGGGCCTTCCGCGAGAACAGAGAGGGCTTCCTCGATGCGGCCAGGAAAGTGACCGAGGCGATGAACATCCTCATCGAGGAACAGGTTAAGGCCGGCGTCGATGCGATCTACTATGCTGCCCTCGGCGGTGAGAAAAGGTATTTCTCCAATGAAGAATTCGATGAGGCATTCAGGCCGTTCGATCTCGAGATGCTCACAACGATAAAGAACTCCGGAGCTTATTCATTCCTCCATATCTGCAAGGACGGCCTCGATATGGGCCGCTATGCTCCTTATGCGCCATATGCCGATGTGGTCAACTGGGGAATCTATGAGGATAATTTCTTCTCACTGGAAGACGGCCGTGCGATGTTCCCGGATGCTGCCATAATGGGCGGTCTGGCGAACAGGAAGGGTGTGATCGTTGACGGAAGCGATGCGGAGCTCAGGGCCGCTGTCCATGGAATCATAGAGGGATTCGGCAAGAGGAAGTTCATATTCGGTGCGGACTGCACGCTCCCGACTGAGCTCTCATACTCAAGGATCCGCAGCATTGTGGATTACGTTTCAGAAGTGTGAGACTGAAGATACAATGAGAGTGAGGGACTTCCGTCACACGATGGAGGTCCTTCATTTTTCTCCATCTTCCAATACCTGTCCCGGGGGATTAATATCAGAGGCATGAGGAAGCTCTCTGCCGAAGAAAAATTCAGGGAGATGACCGAGACGCCTGTCAGACGGCTTATCGTCACCCTTGCGGTTCCCACCGTCATCAGCAATCTAATTTCGACGCTTTACAACGCTGCCGACACTTTCTTTGTCGGGCAGATATCGACATCGGCATCTGCTGCAGTCGGTGTGGCGCTTTCGCTTCAGTCCGTGATACAGGCCATCGGATTCTTCTTCGGGCAGGGGAGCGGTAACAATAATGTCGAGGCAGCTCGGATCACACCACGAGAATACAGCGGAAATGCTTGCTGCGACGGGATTCTTCTCCGCCTTTATCCTCTCGATCGCTGTGATGGTGCCCTGCCTGCTCTTCCTGAAGCCGCTCTCCATCTTCCTCGGCTCCTCTGAGACAATCCTTCCATATGCGATGGATTACATGTTCTGGATCCTGCTCGCTTCTCCTTTCATGGCATCATCGCTTGTGCTGAATAACCAGCTGCGCTTCGAGGGCAACTCCTTCTATTCAATGATAGGTCTTACCGCCGGAGGTGTCCTGAATCTCTTCCTCGATCCTCTGCTGATCTTCGGCTTCGATATGGGGATTGCTGGTGCTGCCATTGCCACTGCTGTCAGCCAGATAATCAGTTTCTTCCTGCTCTTCATATTCTCCCAGAGAATGGGAACGGTGAAGATACGGTTCAGGGCATTCAGGCCATCTGCACGGGTTTACGGGATGATCACGAACGGAGGGCTCCCGTCGCTCTGCAGGCAGAGTGTCTCGAGCGTTGCCATGGTATGCCTCAACAATGCCGCACTCCCGTTCGGCGATGCCGCAATAGCCGCCATGGCCATTGTCAACAAGATCGGAAACTTCACCAACTCGGTGCTTCTTGGAGTCGGGCAGGGCTTCCAGCCTGTGTGCGGCTACAATTTCGGCGCAGGAAAGTACAGCCGCGTCAAGGAAGGCTTCTGGTTCTGCGTCAAATCAATGTCCGTGGTGCTGCTTCTGCTCGCTTTGATCGAGTATGTCTGGGCTGCCCCTATTGTCGGCTTCTTCCGCAAGGGAGATCCGGGAGTCATAGAGATAGGGGAGATAGCGCTGCGGCTGCGCTGCTTTACGCTGGTTTTCTCGTCTTGGATCACGATAAGCAACATGCTGCTCCAGACCACAGGGCGGATGTGGCGCGCCTCAATACTCGGTTTCGCGCGCCAAGGAATAATACTCATCCCGATCGTCTGGATACTTCCTCCGCTTATCGGGATATGGGGAATACAGATCGCACAGCCTCTTGCTGACCTCATCACATTCATGATGTCCGTTCCGATGACTATGAGCGTCATCAGGAAGATGAATGAGGGCGTGGCTGCTGAAATGGCAGGGTGATCAGAGCTGCTCTTCCTCTATGGCCCTGACTGCCTCATCGTACAGCGCTTTCAGATGCTCATAGTCGGCCGGTACCTTCTCCTCGTTGACTTCCTCGAGCCTGGAGGCTGCTGTCCTGAGTTCCTCAAGGCCGAGCTTCTCGGCGCTCTTCCTGATTCTGTGCGCCTCTTTCTTCACGCCTTCCCAGTCCTTGGCTGCAACAGCCATGCTGAGGGCTTCCTCGTCATGTGAGGAAGGGAATTTCCTCAGGCTTTCCCTGAGCGCGGACACATCGCCGCAGAAATCTTCGATAACCGATTCATAATCCATGCCGATCTTCTCGGCCAGGCTCTTGATGCTCATACTGGGAATATCGCAAAGGAAATCTCCGGAGTCAATGAAGAATACATGTCTCCGGCCGGAATTGTCCTTCAGCTTTGATGCCAGATACGATTTTTGTTTACAGCAAGGGAAAAGGATTATAAAGTATTGATAGTAAAGTCACTTTACTAATTCAGCAGGTTATAAGAGAAAATAATCTCAAGCACATCTTTTCCCTTATTTCCGGGCGTAAGCATGTGTCTCGGGCTGAGCTCTCTGTGGCAACTGGCCTTACAAAACCAGCTGTTTCATCGATTGTCGAAGCCCTTATCTCCGGCGGATATATATCAGAACGGGAAGATGCGAGGTCCGGGGCCCCGGGAAGGCGCCCAATAGCGCTTGAAGTTGATACATCCCATCATTTCATCATCTCCATTTCATGGGGAAGAAGCAGTGTTGTTGCAGCTCTGATCAATCTTGATGGAGTGGTTGTCGACAGAAAAAGTTCTGATGTTTCCAGCATCGAAACTGTTACTGCTGTGATAAGGCAGTTCAGAATGAGGGCAGATGATGACGGAATAAATATTCTCGGCATTTGTGTGATACTCCCTGCGCTTGTTCTTTCAGAACCTGTGCTTATACATTCAACAGTTATCGAAGGACTTTCTGATGGCGGACACAGGGAAATAGCTGCGATTAAAGAAGCTGCGGAAGATATCCCTGTCGGATTTTTCAATGACACTGCCTGCATGTCATATGAGTATAAGAATGAGGCTGGATCTGACTGGCTTTATGTCAACATATCAGACGGAATAGGAGCTGTGGCATATCATGGAGGGCTGATGTTCAAGGGAGCTGGCGGGGCGGGGTTGCAGTTCGGGCATTTCTCCGTCGATAGAAACGGGCCTGAGTGCAGCTGCGGCAATAAGGGATGCCTTGAGCTGATGGTGGGAGGACTGGCGTTTGCATGGCGGTACAGGGAGTTCGGCTTCGGTTCTCCTCTCAGTTTTGATGAGCTTTCCTTGTATATCGAGAAGAAAGACCCCAGAGCTATGAGCCTGGTCGCGAAATTCGCAGATGAATTCGCTTTCGCTCTCTCCTCGCTGATCGTCATGCACAGTCCTGAAGAGATCTACCTTGGGGGAAGAGCCCGCTTATTCGGCCAGCCTTTCCTGTCGATGGTCAGGAGCAATCTGCTCCGCTGTGGTTTCCGTGAATTCAACCACCGTGTTTCTGTTTATTTCACCAGAGAAGAGAAGCCCGATGCCATTTATACAGGCGCAGCCAGATATTTTATAGATTCGTATCACAGCTTTCTCAATCCTCACAGGAATGAGACTTATTTCGGATAAGGAGGAGAAATGAGGATCGTCGGAGTAAACAGCAATTGCTACCATGGGTACACCATAGAGGATGCTCTTCATGGTATTGCTGATGCGGGGTTCAGATATGTGGAGCTTACCGCTACGAAAGGGTGGACGGAGCATGTTTTTCCGGATCAGAGCTTCAGCCAGCTTGTGAAAGTGCGCAATCTCATGAAGGAGCTTGATATTGTGCCGTTCTCGATGAGCGGTCATACCAACCTGATGGATCAGGAAAGGCTGCCGGATTTCATCATGAACATGGAGCTTGCTGCTTTTTATGGATGCAGCTATATCGTCTCATCGATAGGAGAGGCCCATCTCAAGGACAGAGTCGAATCAGGGGATGATGTGCTCGTTGCAAATATCAGAAGCCTTATTCCCAGGCTCGAGGAACTTGGACTCATGCTTGTGCTTGAGACTCATGGTGATCATTGCTCAAAGGAGCTCAAGCGCATTGTCGATGCAGTCAATTCTCCTTCGGTACGGATCAACTATGATACTGCCAATGTTATTTTCTATGGCCATGTAAGGCCGGAGGAAGACCTTGCCACATGCCTGGATGACGTTTCCTATTTTCATCTAAAAGATAAGGCTGGACGGGAGGATGAATGGAATTTCCCCGCTCTTGGCAAAGGGTATGTTGATTTCCCCGCGATTTTCAGGCTGCTGGAAGAAAAGGGAGACACATCACCATTCAGCATAGAAATAGAGTTCACGCCGGATGGCGCAGGCTCTCTTGAGAATGTGAACAGAGCTGTGAAGGATTCGTTTGAGTATCTTCACCGCTACGGATTCGTATAAAAGGAGGAAGCATTATGAAGAAGATGCTTTTGATCATGCTGTCGTTTATCGCGATTCCTCTCGCGGTTTTCGCTGCGGGAGCTGCAGAGGATGCCAATGCCGATGACGGCCTCACATTCGGATACATCGCATATGATATGAGCGATATATGGAATGAATACTCTGCCAGAGCATTTGAATATGCAGCCACACAGATGGATGTTCCGGTTGAGACCATTGTGCTTGATTCGCGCAACAGCCTTGAGGAATCGATCTCCGCTATGGAAAGCCTCATACTTCAGGGAGTTGATGGAATCTCGATTTTCCCGATTTCCACGGAGCAGGGAGCACAGCTTGTGAAGATGGCCAATGAGGCCGGCATTCCTGTAACTGTCGAGAATTTCGCCATGGATATCGAGGATCCGGGCGATTATATCGGATCAGTCGCATGTGAGTATGATGATATCGGCTATGCAGCAATCGAGTATCTGGCAACCAACTAGCCCGGATGCAAGATATTCTTCTGTGCAGGACAGGAAGGCGCCGGTGTTTATGAGAAGTATCAGGAAGGTGTCGACAGAGCCATGGAGGATTTCGGTGATCAGGTCGAAATCGTTTCCACTCTTCACGGTGACTGGCTGACTGACAAGGCATACAACCTGACTACCGATATGCTTTCTTCCGGAATTGAGTTCAATGCTATTTTCGCAAATAACGACATGATGGCTCAGGGCTGCTATCAGGCACTCCGCGAGGCTGGAGTTTCCATGCCGATCGTCTCTACGGGCGGTTCTCCGGATGCTTATGTGATGATTCAGGATGGAATCGAGACTGCGAACATGACGGCTCCTGTATCGATCCAGGGAGTCAAGACATTCCTTAATCTCTACAACTATGTCGTCAAAGGCGAGACACCTGAGGAGAAGTTCATGGCGCTGCCGGTAATTCCGGTTTCGCTGGATAACCTTGAGGATTACATTGCATGGGACGACTATGCAACAGCCTACGAATGGCTTAATGAGAACAGCTGAGACTGTGACGCCGCATCGCCGGGGAACCGGCGGTGCGTTTGCAATTCAATGGAGGACATCAGAGCATGAATGATGAGCCTATTATCAGCGTCGTCGATATAGTCAAGGAATTTCCCGGTGTCAGGGCTTTGGATGGAATCAGTTTTTCTGTCTATCCCGGCCAGATTCATTGTCTCGTAGGAGAGAATGGAGCCGGCAAGTCGACGCTTATGAAGGTCCTTAGCGGGGCATACAGCCCGACTTCAGGACGCATCATCTCAGGCGGCAGGGAATACGACACGCTCACACCTGCGCTCAGCATGGAGCTGGGCATTTCA
This sequence comes from uncultured Spirochaetales bacterium, assembly GCA_949292445.1. The sequence continues at coordinate 29,888 of CASEZU010000154.1, forward strand.
ATTGTTTATCAGGAAAACGATCTCGTCGGTCCGATGGATGTCGTTGAGAATATTTACGTCGGGAACGAGAAGGCAAATAGATTTGGTTTCATAGACAAGGCTGGCATGAGGCAGCAGACCATCGAACGTATGAAGGAATACGGGATCAATATCGATGTTGACTGCCTGGTAGAAAATCTGTCTGTGAGTGACCAGCAGTTCGTGAAGATACTCAAAGCGCTCAGTTTCTTCCCCAAGCTGCTGCTCCTCGATGAGCCTACCAGCATGTTCAATACGGAGGATTCCGGAAAAGTCCTCAGCCTCGTAAGGCGCATCAGCTCAATGGGAATAGGCGTTGTATACATCTCACATTTCCTGAATGAGGTCGTCGAGATTGGAGACCGTATCACCGTAATCAGAGACGGTGCTGTGATAAACAGCTATGACAACAGCGGTCATGATACACCGCTTTCAACAATAACGAATGATATGGTCGGACGCCCTGTGGAAATGTTTTTCCAGAAAGAGAAGAATCCGATAGGAGATGTGTGCCTTGAGGTCAGGGATCTTCAGCTGACAAAGGACAGCCCTAAAGTCAGTTTCTCGCTCAGAAAAGGTGAGATACTCGGATTTTTCGGCATGGTAGGAGCCGGGCGTACAGAGATAGTGCGGGCTCTTACCGGTGCCGATCCGAAATATGGCGGCAAGCTCTATATAGACGGTTCTCCTGTCGTGATAAAGAATCCGGCAGACAGCATCAAGGCTGGATTTGCCTTCATTACTGAGGACCGTCAGGGACTTGGGCTGATGCTTTCTCATTCCGTGCTGGAGAATGCCATAATCCTTGCGCTCAAGGACAAAATCAAGGGATTCTTCATGACACTGAAGCAGCAGATCCCTCTTGTGGAACCGCTGAAGGAAAAACTTCTCATAAAGACGCCGAGCCTGTGGACTGAAGTCGGAAAGCTCTCAGGCGGAAACCAGCAGAAGACTGTCCTGGCAAAGTGGCTGCTTATAGATCAGCGCTTCTATATATTCGATGAGCCGACGAGGGGAATCGATGTCAATGCCAAGGCTGAGTTCTACAAGGAGATGAGCCATCTGACGGCGGAAGGAAAGAGCGTAATCATGATTTCAAGCGATATGCCGGAGCTAATAAGCATGAGTGACAGAGTCCTTGTCGTGAGGGATGGAGCTATAGCCGCAGAACTCTCCGGTGAGCATATAAATGAGGGCGAGATCATAAGAGAAGCCCTTGGAGTGGAGAATAACAATGCAAGTTAAAGGAAAATATGGATATTTGCTGAAGGACCAGCGGGTATTGCTCGCGCTTGTCATAATTGCGATCGTGGCCATTGTCTCGGTGATCAATCCCAGATTCATAATGATGCAGAACATCATTACAATCTTCCAGCAGATATGTGTGCTGGGAATCCTCACAATGGCTATGAGCATGCTCCTGATAAGCGGCGGCATAGATCTTTCTGTCGGAAATATCATGACTATATCCGGAATAGTCATGGCGTATCTCGTCGCGCAAGGTGTTGCCACCCCTATTGTCGTAATTGCAGGCCTGGCGACCGGAGCGGTATGCGGCCTCCTGAACGGATTCATTATCAGCAAGAGTCATTGTATCCCTCTCATTATATCTCTGGGAACATCGCAGATTTTCTATGGCCTTGCGCTTTCCATATCCAATGGAAGGATAATGATGTTCAGAGGGACTCTCGATTCCCTGAGGATAAGAATCTTCGGTGTTTTCCCGACAATGCTCATTGTGCTTGCCTTCATGGTGCTGCTTTCATTTGTACTCATGAACAAGACAAAGTTCGGACGCCGTATCGTGGCTATCGGAGGAAATGAGAAGAATGCATTCCTTTCCGGTATCAATGTTGACAGATACAAGATCGCCATTTACACGATCTCCGGTCTTTTCTGTGCAGTCGCAAGCCTCGTTTTCGCTGCCAGAATAGACTCGATAACTTCAAATGCTGGCAGTGGATACGAGACAAATGCACTTACTGCTGCGATCATCGGCGGTGTCACATTCTCCGGAGGAAAAGGAACCATCAGCGGTGCGTTCCTCGGCTGTCTCCTGATGGGCGTGATCTCAAATGCAATGAATATACTCAGTATCCCGTCGTATACGCAGACAGTCATAACCGGCTGTATCATTGTTGCCGCAGTCGTTCTGAGCAATATAAACAACATAAGGAAGACAAGATGATGAGAGTTGTTATCATCGGTGCAGGTTATATGGGCCGCACACATGCTGACGCATACAGGGAGATAGAAGGTGCAGAGCTTGCCGGCATCTGCGATATCAGCGCGGAAGCAGGGGACAGGTTCGCCTCTGCTTACGGTGTTAAGTCCTACCAGTCTTATGATGAGGTTCTGGAAGACAGCATCGACGCAGTCGATATCTGTCTGCCGACCTCTCTCCATGAAGAGTACATCATCAAGGCCTCGGAAGCTGGCAAATCAATTTTCTGCGAGAAACCCCTCACGCTTACGGAAGATTCACTTGAAAGGATAGTCTCAGCAGTTAAGAAGAACGGGACATATCTGCAGATTGGTCAGGTCGTGAGGTTCTGGCCTGAGTACGAGTTTGCGAAAAGCAAGGCTGATAACGGTGAATACGGGGATATCATGATGGCTACTGCCTCAAGATGCTCAACACATCCTACGTGGTCCGAGTGGTACAGAAAGCCGGAGAACAGCGGAGGAGGTCTTTTCGATCTGCATATGCATGATGTCGACTTTCTTGTCTATCTTTTCGGAAAGGTCAGATCCGTATATGCGATTGGAAGGAAGAACGGACTCGGGGCTTGGAACTATGTGGAGACATCGCTTGTTTTTGCAAATGGAGCAATGGCGACAGCTGAAGGAATCATAGACATGCCGAAGTCGTTCCCATTCTCAACACAGCTGAAGATCGCTGGAACTAAGGGGGCCTCCATTTCCACAATGCGGGCAGGAGCAAACCTTGAGAATATCTCATCTGCCGTCAGGGATACATTCTGGTATCCGGATGAAGGAGAGCCTGTATGTGTTGATCTGGAGCTCTATGATGCCTATAAGAAGGAGCTTGAGCACTTTGTAGCTGGAAAGGAGGACGGCAAGGTGGATCTTGAATCTGTCTGTCATTCAGTTCGCGTCATTCTCGCTGCGAAGCAGTCTCTTGAGACGGGGGAGGTGGTCGAATTATGAAAAGCGGTATAAGCCTTTTCAGTTTCACAGAGACCACTGATTATAGATGGGCTTTCAGTCATGCTGCCAGGGCAGGATACGACGGCGTTGAGCCGGTGATGAGCGAGGGCGGATATCTTACGCCGAAGACCAGCGAGAAGGACATCCTCGCGATAAGAAAAGCCGCGGAGAATGAGGGACTTGAGATCCCCAGTGTCGGTGTGTGGTCACTCTGGGAGAATAATCTCGTCAGTGATGACCCTGCTGTTCGTACTAAAGCCCGGGATATTGTCAGAGCCCAGATAGAGGCAGCTTCCCTGCTCGGAGCGCATGGCATACTTGTCGTGCCTGGATATGTTGGCTGCGAGTTTGCTTCTCATCCTGAGGTGATTCCATATGATGCTGCTTATGACAGG
>CASEZU010000155.1 GCA_949292445.1 uncultured Spirochaetales bacterium
ACGCAGAAGGTCTCACGCTGGATGGGAATGATTTCACCTCCACAGCCGAGCCCGTTCTGATGACAGGAAGGAAAACAAAATGAGAACTGAACTCTGGACCGAGAAACTTGAAGAGATATACAAGGACAGGGAAATTGCCGAGAAGACGGCAAAGCGCATCGAGGACCTCGTGGCCGGGACTGATATAAGGAATGTCAGCAAGCCTCTTGATGAGAAAGATGCGATCCTCATAACCTATGGTGACAGCATAATCAGAGAAGGAGAGAAACCGCTCAGGACGCTTGCATCATTTCTGAAGAAGTATGTCGGCGATGCCGTATCCACGGTCCACATCCTCCCCTTCTTCCCCTACACTTCCGATGACGGCTTCTCCATCACGGACTACTCGGAAGTCAATCCTGATCTCGGAGACTGGGATGATGTCGCCGCAATAGCCAAAGATCACTTCCTGATGGTGGACTCCGTGGCCAACCATGTCTCAAGGGAAAGCAGATGGTTCCAGGGGTATCTGCAGGGGGACGAGGAGTACAGGGACTTCTTCATCGAAGGCGATCCGGCGCTGGACTACAGCAGTGTGACAAGGCCCAGGACATCGCCCCTGCTGACTCCATTCCGGACAAAGGACGGGGAGAAGTACATATGGACGACATTCTCCGATGACCAGATAGATCTGAACTACAGGAACCCTGAGGTGCTTGTGCGCGTCATGGGCTCGATACTGGACTATGTGTCGCACGGTGCGAGGTTCATCAGGCTCGATGCCATCGGCTTCATCTGGAAGGAAATGGGAACGACATGCATGCATCTCAGGGAAACCCATGCGATCATCAAGCTCATAAAGCTGGTACTGGAGGATGCAGCCCCCGGGACAATGCTCATCACGGAGACGAATGTACCGCAGCCTGACAACATCAGCTACTTCGGAGAGAACGGGGATGAGGCGGCAATGGTCTATCAGTTCCCGCTGCCGCCGCTTGTGATGCACACGATAATCTCCGGAGATGCCTCAGTTCTCACAAAATGGGCGGAAACACTGTACCAGCCGGTTGCCGGAACCTGCTACTTCAATTTCCTCAGCAGCCACGACGGCATAGGGCTGAGACCGGCTGACGGCATCCTTTCAGAGGAGCAGAAAGCGGATCTTGTCAGCACAGTGCTCAGAAATGGAGGACGCGTGTCATACAAGACAAACTCGGACGGAAGCCAGAGCCCCTATGAGATGAACATCTCATACATTGATGCCCTGAGCGGCCAGTATGACAGCGATCAGACAAGGCACGGCAAGATGACAGCCGCGATGGCAGTCCTCCTCTCGCTGCAGGGAGTACCGGGCATCTACATCCACAGCCTCCTCGGTACGCGCAATGATTACTACGGCCTGGCAGTGTCGGGCATAGCGCGCCGCATCAACAGGGAGAAACTGCAGGCGGAGAAGCTGGAAGCAGAGCTGGATGACTGCTCGTCACTGAGGTACGGAATCTACAGTTCGGTAATGCACATGCTCAGGACAAGGAAGGCAGAGAAAGCATTCTCGCCGTCCTCGAGCCAGCAGGTTCTGAATATAATGCCCGAGGTATTCGCGCTCCTCCGCGGCAGTGATGATGATCAGGTCCTTGTGCTCATCAATGTCACAGGCCATGATGTGATGATCAGCGGAGTGAATACGGAAGGCACAGACCTCCTCACAGGCGAGCACATCGACACCTCTGCAGTCCTCAGTGCCTACCAGGTGATGTGGATACGGAAATAACGGGATGAGCCCCATGGAATACTCCGCGGGGCTCTCCATCAGCATCTCACATAAGCTGTGATCATCTTTATCTCTCCGCAGAGGGCCCGTACCCTGTACCGCCTTACAGCGGAGGGGATGATGAATGTCTCGGCATAGTGCACCTCAAAGGGCTCAAATGAGCCGTCAATGCTCTCAACAGCTGCCTTCTCGCCATCCACGAGATTGCATACGTGCATGCTGTCCCCCATCGTGACATCATATGAAGAGGATGTGGTATAGCGTTCAGTCTCTATGAACTCAAGGGCATGCAGGCCTGTGTGCTCCTTCATGAAATCATCATGGGCATCCAATACCTCTATGCGGCTTACAAGGTTATCCATGACCCAGTCTGTGGTCCTGTCAAACTGTATGTTGTTCATGCCGTGCCTGATGTGTATGGGCCTTGGAAGGCCGTCAAGGCCTACCCTTCCCCAGTCCCATAGCTTGAAGGTGAAGATATACGGAGTGGCGCTTATCTCGAGAACCATTGTATCAGCACCGGAACAGTGGACGGTACCGGCGGGAATCAGAATGTGGTCATGCTTCTTCACAGGGATCCTGTTCACATACTTCTCAGCGGGGAACTGTATTTCCCCCCTCTCAGCACGTTCAAGGTCACGCTGCATCTCACTTTTATCCACACCTTCCTTCAGACCGATATATACGCAGGAATCCTCTTTCGCATCGAGGATGTAGTAGCTCTCATCCTGTGTGTAATGCATGCCGAAGTTCTTCTGAATGTACTCAGTGAGAGGATGCACCTGCAGCGAGAGATTCTGCCCATCCATCGTGTCCAGGAAATCGAAGCGGATGGGGAATTCACGGCCGAACCTGGCGATGTTCTTCGCTCCAAGGAGATTCTTCGGCTCTGTAAGTACCATGTCCATCATCGGGAGAGAGACATAATCATCACCGAAGCGGAGGTTTATGCAGTTCTCTTCCGGCACTCCGTCGAAACTCCATGCATAGTTGCTGCCATTCTCAGGAAGGCCGCAGGCATGCTTCATCCACTGGCCGCCCCAGACTCCGGGGTCGAAATAAGGTTCCATCCTGAACGGCTTGCAGCTCGCCTGCTTCATTGCTTCCCTGAAAGCGGAGGCAGGAATCATCGCAGGCTCCTCATCATTATTGGAGTCGGCGATGTAGTCCATCAGGGGGAAAACATCATCTTTCCGCCTGTCTGCGAGCCTCCATTCGATGAAATATCCCCTCTTTATCTTCGAAAGCGGAGCATCGCCGGGGTTATCCGCGAGCCAGTTCGGCTTGCCCGCCCTGTAGCGCAGCTGGCACTCCCACCTGTTGAGGTCGAAATAAATGAGGAGATCACCACGGGAGATAAGCGACGCCCCCGTACCGATCACAAGGACAAGCCCCTCACTGCACTCTTCAGCCCTCCTTCTGAGATTATCCAGTTCCTCTTTCCGGAAGGCATCCTCCATGCGCTTCGATGTCATGTAGGCGAAGGCCCTGTCATCCGAGAGATAATCGCGGAAAATGTCATCAAGTCCGCTCCAGGAGAAGAGCGCCTCGTTGGAGAATATGGTCAGGGCGGGTGAAAGTGATGAGAGACCTGCAGAAACCACATTCCTGTCAACTCCCGGATAAAGCTCGCAGACGACGGTGAACTTCTCATGCCCCTCCGCCCTCTTCCGTATCTCACGGCAGATTCCCTCATATCCTCTGATCACCGCACCATCAAAGCCGCTGACAGCTGTCATCGGATGCAGTTCGTAGTTGCCGTATGAATGATACTCGTACATTTCTCCTCCCTATAGTTCCACGGTGTATTTGTATCTGTCCGCAGGATAATAGCAGACCGTGTATTCAAGTATCCTGCCATTGCATGCGAAGCTCCTGCGCGTCCTCTTGAAAACAGGAACGCCCTCTCCTATTCCCAGAACCGATGCCACAGCGTGCGATGCCGCAGCTGCCTCAAGCGTATCCACAGCCCTCTCCACTGCTATTCCTCGCTCAGAGCGGAGATAGCCGTAAAGGGATTCCATATAGAGGCCGGGATCGGCCTCCAGCTGCCAGGACTGGGGCATATAGGTCTCTGAGTACACGAGAGGAACGCCCCCCGCGTCGCGCACACGGGTGAGGGAGAAACACCTCTCCCCCTCCCCAAGCCCGAGCTCAATAGAGACCTGACGGTCCGGCACAATGTATTCCGCCCTGCAGAAGGATGTGGACATGGTTATCCCGTGCCGGGCCATTTCCTCTGAAAAGGAGATGACGGAGCCAAGAACCTCATTGATCTTGGAGAATACAACCACAGTGCCGCGGCCAGGATGGCTTGAGATATAACGGGAATCGGAGAGATTCCGCATCGCCTGCCGCACTGTTATGCGGCTGACTCCATACTCCTCCATGATCTCCCTCTCACAGGGAAACACGCTGCCTGGCGAGAACTCTCCGGATTCAATCCGCTCCCTGAGAATTGCTTCCAGCTGATGATAGAGCGGCGCCGCCCCTCGTGTCCTGTCAAGTTTCCTCTTCATCCTTTTCCTCCGAAAGCTGCGAGAAGTCCCTGGAATATCCTCAATGAAGTCTCCGGCTCAACATGTATGCTGACACGCTCTCCTGCGGCCTCGGCAAGAGGAGAGATGAAGAACCGTGCGGACCGGGCTATCTGGCCGGCAAGGACAATAGTATCGGGATGGAATGAGATGATGTAAGGCATCACAGCCTCAGCAAGAGCGCTGCCGAACTCATTGAAGACGGCAAGGGCCCTCCCATCCCCTGCTGCAGCGAGTTCATCAAGCCTTCTGCCGCTGACAGCTTTTCCGAAGTGCTTCACCGCAAGGCGATCCTGCCCGCGGGCGGAGATATAGTCATCGATGATGGAAGCTCTGAACGCCTGATTGTAGATCCAGCCGTTTTCAGGAATGCCATCCCTCCCTCCCTTCAGGCATCTGCCGTCCTCAACAAAGGCAGAGCCCGCTCCGGTACCGATCACGAGGGCGATCATGCGGCCTCTCCGGAACTGCGGCATGGCAGCAACGCCTTCCGCAAAAGCCATGACATCATGGGCGAAGAGCATCGGAAGGGCACGGAGAGGCTGTGGAAGATAGTCATTGAGCCTCTCGCGGATGGAAAGCCCATAGATCGAGTCATATTTCCCTATGCCCCGCATCAGGCTTACTCCTGCGTCATAATCAAAAGGGCCCGGGAAAGCGAAACCTATCCCCTCGCATGATGCGCACTTCCCTGCCTCCCTGGCGATGACTGAGGCGAGGTTGCTGAATATTGTCCCCTCATCCTCTCCTGACAGCGAAGGACACTCGCTGATACCGCCTTCCAGCAGGCCGGAAGCATCCATGACACAGGACTTTATGTTCGTTCCTCCGGCATCAAGCATTATGAAGCTCATCTTACGCCTCCAAATGTTATAACATTATAATCTATATGCAGGAGACAGATGTCAAGCAGAAAGAGACATCAGGACATATAGCGGCAAAGCTGTCCTGATTCGGACAGAATACTACACGCAATATTCTTTTGTGCTTTCACCGATGCTGGGATACAATCTAGTTACAGACGCAGAGAAAGGAGGGAACAGCCTGCTGCCGGCAGCAAAGCCGGATCATAACCGGAGTTGGCGACTCCGCTCCCGCATGGAGGAGGCACAGAGTGCGATGCATGCACTGGCCGGAGAGGTTTCAGGCAGAGAACGCTCCAGCCTTTCAAAAAACCTTCCTGTAGCTGAGGCTATGGGTTCTCTAAGGAGGCTCAAATGAATCTAACATTCAGAGGAATCGGATTCTCACCCACCGACGAAGACAAGGAATTCCTTGACAAGAAGCTGAAGAAACTGGCCTTCGCCGATGATTATCTGCATGATCTGGATATCGTGGCAACCAAGGAGAGCAAAGGCATCGGATTCCATCTAGATGCGACGCTCCATTTCACATGGAAGAAGGAGAAAGCCGTATCACAGGACGCATATGAGCTCTATGAAGGAATAGAGCTGCTCGCAGATAAAATACAGGCCGCGGCGAAGAAGGAGAAGGAGAAGACAATGAAGATCTGACCGGTGCCGCCGGCATGTGGGAGGGCCGCCATGGGCGGTCCTCTCTGCATCTGATACCCCGCATGCCTTTTGTGCTATACTCTGGGCTATGAAGGAATTTACGGTCCTCGACCTCCTGGATCTGGATCTCAAGGAGCACAACCATCTGCAGCTTACATGCATTGCGGGACGCTCAGGGCTCTCACGGTCAATCAAGAATGCCAAGATAGCCCGGCCAGGCCTTGCCCT
>CASEZU010000156.1 GCA_949292445.1 uncultured Spirochaetales bacterium
GTTCGTCCCATGGAGCCAGGCCCATGTATCCACTGTCTCACTGGATGAGATGAGGGCGAAGTATCCTGACAGAAGCGAGGAACTCGACATGAGTGAAATCGAGGATGAGGTCAGGAACTCAGCCCAGAAGATCATCAAGGCCAAGAGAGCGACATATTACGGAATCGGAATGGCTCTTGTGAGAATCACGAAGGCTATCTTCTCTGATGAACATTCCATCCTCACCATTTCCTCCCTTGTCGACGGCGAGTATGGAATCTCCGGTGCTTATCTGGGGCTTCCGTGTGTTGTCGGCAGGGAAGGGAGGATCAAGCTGATCGAGCTCGATCTGAATGAAGAGGAACAGAAGAAACTGGAAAGAAGCGCTTCTGTCATAAAAGAAGCATATTCCAGCATCAAATTCTGACAGAACTTCATCATGCTGGCGTGAGGGAAGAGGTTTCCCTCATGCCGTTTTTTTTGAAATTTCATTAAAATCATAATTTGCAAATCGGCAGCAGTCTTTTCACCGAGGCCGAGCTTTTCCTCAGAGGCATATACAGGAAGATCAGCGCATATGAGGCGGTTCTTGCACAGCTTGCAAATGGAACAAATGAAGTCAGCCGGATAAGCGGAAAGACAGGATTTTCAGATACCAACGTAAGTCAGGCTCTGTTCTCCTTTCCTTGCTGGGAATTGTTTCAGAACGGGAGAAGATCGCCGGACGCAGTTGGGAAAGGGTGGAAGATCACGGACAGTTATTTTGCTTCCGCTCCGTCCAGCTGTATTCTCTTATCGGGAGAGGACGCGGAGAAGCCGCATTTGGACATGCGATGACATACACCTCATTACAGGCGAAGAGCTTTTCGGAAGGTAAGGTTATCTTCCTCCTGAAATTTCCCTGAGATACTCGGTAGGAGGGATGCCCTCGCTTTTCCGGAAAACCTTCGAGAAGTAGTAGATGTTCCTGAATCCGAGGGCAAGCGCTATTTCGGCGACCCTGTTCTCACCGTTTTTCATCATCTCCTTGGCTTTCTCGACTTTCTTCTGATTGATGTAGTCGACGAGGCTCACTCCCATCATCCGCTTGAAGCTCTTGGACATGTAGCCTGGCGATACGCAGGCATACGCCGCCACATCGGAGAGCGATATCTTCTCTGCGATATGCATCATCACATACTCTCTGGCCTTGTCGGCAATTCCTCCGCTCCGGCCGCAGAGGCTGCCGATTGTGTCCATCAGACTGCCGGAGGCATCATCGATCAGCATCAGGGCCTCGCTTCTGCGGGTGATGAAGTCAGAGAGCGCAAAAGCATCGCCTGTAGCCTCTTCCTCGCTGATTCCCAGTGTTCCCAGTCCGCTCGAGACAGCTGAGCGGAGAGCGGTGAGCAGGAAGCTGACCTGCCCGAGGCTGTGATCAGTGGTCTCAACAGCTTTCCTTATACGGGACAAAGCAGCCCGGCAGCTCACTCCGTCCTTCTGTGATATCGAGAATTCGAGTTCCGGAAATGCCGGAGCCACATCCAGCATGGAAGGGGAGATTTCCCTCTCGTCCTTTTCCAGATAATATGCCATCAGCTTCCGCTCAATGATGCTCCGGCCTGTCCTGAGTCCGTCCCGTCCTGAGAGCGGCGGGGTGATGATCAGCTCCGGTTCCAGTCCAGTGACCATCACTGAGGTCTTCCTTACCTTTTCCGCGAGCCTTGCCGTGACGGCGTTCCAGGTCTCTTTCCTGACATTCGGCACCATGTAGATAAGCGTGCTCTGCCTTCCGGCTGCGGGCAGAATGAGGTCGGTGGAGGGCAGAATCGAGGGAAGGAGCTTTTCTATCACGTCCTTCTCCCAGTCATGTAGCTTCTCGTAATCCTCCGCGGTCCACTGTTTCTCAAGGCTGTCCGGCGGAAAAGTGAATGAGAAGGCAATGAATGCAAAGGATTCAAGTAGACCTGCCGCCGCTGCCGCATCCTTTGTCTCCTGAGGGATGTCTCTCAGGAGGAACAGCCTGCTCAGGGCGGCATTGACTGAATCATCCGATGATTCCGTACCTCCCAGGCTGCCGTTTCTCCTCCTGCATTCCTTTTTGGCCTTATTCAGTGCTTTTCTGAGCACATCGGCATCGAGCTCCGTCTTCAGCAGATAGTCAGTGACGCCGAAGCCGATTGCCTCCTTTGCCAGACTGAACTCGGCAAGGCTCGTGAGGATTATGAATACAACCGAGGGATGGGTGAGGCTGCATTTCTCTGCCAGAGCGAGACCATCCATGATCGGCATGCGTATGTCGGTTATGACGATATCTGGATGCTCTGTCTCTATCATCGCATAAGCCTCAGCGCCGTTGCGGGCGCATCCGACTATCTCCGCATCCTCATCTTTCCACTGCAGAAGGTGCCTGATCCCCGAGAGGATTATCGGTTCATCATCAGCTACAAGAATCCTGAACATCCCTTTCCGCCTTTATCCTTATGATCGCTTTCGTATATCTGCCTTTATCTGCTTCAAACGACAGTCCGTATCCTTCTCCGCAGCGCAGCCTGATCCTTTCATTTATGTTCCTCACGCCGATTCCGGTCATGTTGCTTTTTGAGTGCTTTCTCTCTGCGAAGACGTTTGCGATCTCCTCATCAGTCATTCCAACCCCGTCATCCATCACTGTGATGACTGCATCTTCTCCGTCACTCCTTGCCGATATTGTGATAGTCCCGTCTCGCCCCGTGGGCTCTATGCCGTGGAATATGGCGTTCTCGACAAGAGGCTGCAGCGTGAACTTCTGTATCAGTATGTCCAGCATCTCATCTGGAACCGCATATCTTATCTCGTACATCCCCATGTACCTGACCTGCTGTATCTCATCGTATTCCTTCAGGAGATCCAGCTCCTGTGAGAGGGGGATCATGTCGCTGCTTCCCTTGGCGAGATTGCGGAGCAGCGTCGTAAGGCCGCGGCTCATCCTCGCAATCCCGTCATCCTTCTGTATCTCCGCAAGATAACGGATGGATTCAAGTGTGTTGTAGAGAAAGTGCGGATTCACCTGCAGCTGCAGCATGTCCATCTCCATCCGCTTCTTCTCCTCGAAGAGCTTCTCGTTTCTTTCCAGAAGCTCTGAGATGGAGACGCTCATTGCATTGACAGTCCGTCCGATGGCGGCGATCTCATCATCTCCTTCCTCAATGTCCTTATCCACGAAACCGAAATCACTGGTGTCAGTCAGGTATTCAATATGGCCGACAAGCCTTGAGGCTGACTTGGTCAGATAACGCGAGAGCAGGGCTGAGAGTAAGATGACGAGTATTGTCGATGTCGCAAGTATTGCCACGAAAACGGCGAGGCCGTATGCCGACGCGATTCTGAACGGGGTCCTGTCTATGAACTGGACAACGCTGCAGCCGGGTATTGGCAGATCGTAACTGTCCATATCCCATTTCGAGCTGTCGAGGAAATCCTGCGGTATGGGCCCCGGATACACGGTGTTATCAGAATATATGAACCCCCTCCCTTCTGAAGTTCCTGTGAAGAGCTTGTCGAATATGGTAGGGGATATCTCGGCATAGACATAGCCGCTGCTGTCCCTTATGCGCCCGTATGCTGTGAGTGCCGTTCCTTCAGGGCTGTTTATCGTTCTTGACAGGAAGAGGCGCACTACTGCTCCCTGTGGGAACTCAAGTGTCCTGAATTCCTCGCTTTCTGTTATCTTCTCCAGATCCAAAAGATTCCCATACCTCTGGCTGACGAACTCGAAACACATGCCGCTTCCGGGACGGAACAGGACGAGCTTATTCAGATGCTCTCCGGCCGGGGAGGCCGACATGTATGTCGCGATGCTTGCCTGGGCCTGAATCACCGCCAGTCCCGCGCCGGGGCTGTCCTGGCTTTCGAAGGCCAGAGCATCCCTCACGCTCTCATCTGAGCAGATCCATGCTACCGCATCTATTACGGCGCTGAGCTCATCGCTCACGCTCTCCACGGCATCCTCCATCCTTGCGCGCCCTGCCTCCGCGGATTCCATGTAGACCAGGCGGTTCATGTGGGAGAAGAGCAGGAAGAAGGAAGGGAGGCCCACAAGCAGGAAGCAGAGGACAGCGGACAGAAGTATCTTTCCTTTCAGTGTTCCTCTCCACAGCCTTGCCATGACGGAATTTTACTGCAATTCGGTATAAAAAGCAAAAAAAGAGCGAAATGAGGATGATATTTAGCCAATGAGATGCTGCGGAGTGCAATATTTTGCCGATTCTGGTTTTTTTTTTGCATTCAAGTCTGATGGAAACCATGATTGAATCAGATCTGGAAAAAGGAGAAAATGATGAAGAAAATCATTGCAGTTTCCCTCATTGCCCTTATGGCAATGACATCAGTATTTGCATCCGGCTCGGCAGAAGCCGCTGATGACGGAGTTACAACACTTACATTCGCAGTCTGGGATTACAGCCAGAACGTTTATCTTGCAAAGGCCATCGAGGCTTTCGAGGCTGCTCATCCCGATATCAACATCGAGGTTCAGGACACACCTGCTGCTGACTACATCACAAAGCTCAACACACAGCTCAACGGCGGCTCCAGCGTCGATATGTTCCTGATCAAGGAAGCTGACAAGACAAAGACCTTCTATGACAGAGGACAGCTTGCCAACCTTTCACCGTACATCGAGGCTGCCGGCATCGATATGGCCACATACAATGGAACTGACGCCAACTTCACATTCGACGGCGGTGTATACGGAATGCCTCTCAGAACTGACCAGTATGTCCTCTTCTACAACAAGGACATCTTCGATGAAGCTGGTGTAGCATATCCTGACAACGACATGACATGGAGCGAGTTCGAGGAGCTTGCCGCACAGGTTACGATCGGTGAGGGTGCAAACAAGAAGTACGGCGCATATTTCCACTCATGGAATGCATGTGTCCAGAACTGGGGCGTCCAGGATGGAAAGCACACCATCATGAGCGGCGACTATGAGTTCTTCAAGCCTTACTACGAGATGGCTCTCAGGATGCAGGATGCCGGAACAAGCATGTCATTTGCCCAGATTCAGGCTTCCGGACTTTCCTACACGGATGTCTTCTCTCAGGGCCTCGTGGCAATGCTTCCGATGGGATCATGGCTGATCAACACGATGGTGCAGCGCAACCTCTCCGGCGAGTCCTCCGTCAACTGGGGTGTCGCAGTCATTCCTCACGCAGATGATGTCCCCAATGGCTACACAGTCGGTGCAACCACACCTATCTGTATCAACAACGCCAGCAAGAACAAGGATGCTGCATGGGCATTCGTACAGTTCATCACAGGACCTGAGGGAGCTCAGATTCTCGCAGAGAACGGACAGGTTCCTGCTCTCGTAGGCGAGAGCTATCTCGAGACATTCGCTTCTGCAGAGGGAATGCCTGAGGGAATCATGGAAGGTCTCTACACGACACACATTTCTCCGGACCGCCCGGCTATGGACAAGGTCACTGAGATCGACCAGATGCTTCTTGCAGAGCACCAGCTGATCATGCTCGAGGAAGAGACTGTTGATGAAGGCATCGCCAACATGAACAGGAACTACGCCGAGATCATGGCTAACTGACAAATCGTCAGGACAGAAAAAGGGCTGCTTTCCCGGTAGCCCTTTTTCATCCTTTATCAGACTATTAAAAGGAGGAAAAATGGCTCAGTCAGCTGTTCTCGATAAGAAGAAGGGCTCATTGAAGATGAGGCAGGCCCTGATCGGCTACTCATTCATAGCACCGAACTTCATTGGCTTCGCCATATTCATTCTCTTCCCGGTTCTTTTCACCATCATTCTTTCCGTGATGGATTGGGACGGGTTCAACGCGATGACATTCGCCGGTTTTGACAACTTCCGCTCCATCTTCCGCGACCGCGTTTTCAAGTCGGCATTCTGGCTGACTCTTCTCTATGTCGTATTCACTGTCGCCCTTACGCTCCTTGCGTCACTCGGGCTGGCGTGTGCCCTGAACAAGAAGATCAAGGGCCGCGATGTGTTCCGCTCTGCGATCTTCTTCCCGTATGTCGCTTCGATGATTGCTATCGGTGCTGTCTGGAAGCAGCTCTTCGAGTCGAATTACGGGCCTATAAACATGGCTCTAAGGGCCCTCGGCGTCGACAATCCTCCGGGATGGTTCGCTTCCACGGACTGGGCCATCTGGGGCGTCATAATCGTTGCAATCTGGAAGTTCATGGGCTACTACATGCTTATCTACCTTGCAGGCCTGCAGGATATTCCGGCCCAGCTTTATGAGGCTGCAACCCTCGATGGAGCCACAGGCTGGCAGAAGTTCAGGAAGATAACGCTTCCGATGCTCACTCCAAGCACGTTCTTCGTCTTCATGATGCTCACTATCAACAGCTTCAAGAGCTTCGATCTCATCTATGCTCTCACGATGGGCGGACCGGGAACCAGCACCACGCTTCTCGCCAACTATATCTACAACCAGACATTCGTCTACTGGGATTACGGCAAGAGCGCAGCCGCGTCGATCATCCTCTTCGTCATCGTCCTTGCGGTTACTGTCATCCAGTTCCGCGGCGAGAAGAAATTCACGGATTATCTGTAAGGAGGCAGCCGTATGATGATAGAGAAAAGAAGTCCTGTAAGGACCGCGATAATCTATATCGTGCTTATCATTCTGATGGTCATTACGCTGCTCCCGCTCCTGTGGATGGTCAGCGCATCGTTCAAGCTCTCAAGTGAAGTCTTCACATTCCCGATCAAGTGGATACCGGAGACATGGCACTGGGAGAACTACATAACGATCTGGCAGAAGATCAATCTCGCGGTCTATACCTTCAACTCGTTCAAGCTGTCGATCATCATCACGCTGATCCAGCTCATAACATCGTCCTTCGCGGCTTACGGCTTCTCCAAGTGCCGCTTCCCCGGACGCAACGGGCTCTTCCTGGCTTATATCGCGACGATCGCGATCCCATGGCAGGTATACATGCTCCCGCAGTACATCATGATGCAGAAGATGCACCTCATTGACACGCATCTCTCGATCATACTGCTGCAGAGCTTCACCGCATTCGGAGTCTTCCTCCTGAGGCAGTTCTACATCACAATACCTGATGAGCTCCTGGAGGCTGCCAGAATCGACGGCCTTTCCGAGTACGGGACATTCGCCCGTATCGTCCTCCCTCTGACGAAGCCTGCTATGGCAACGCTCACGATCATGAGCTTCGTCACTGTATGGAACGACTACATGGGACCGATGATCTACTTCAACAGCGACAACCGCAAGACGATCCAGCTTGGTATACAGCTCTTCGTCGGACAGTATTCGGCTGAGTACGGACTGATCATGGCGACAAGCGTCATGGCGATCATTCCTGTTCTCGTCGTCTTCCTCGCATTCCAGCGCTTCTTCGTCGAAGGTATCGCATCCAGCGGACTCAAGGGCTGATCAGCTTTTTCTCCGCATTGCCGCTTCCCCGGGAGAGATCCCTCGGAAGCGGTTTTCTTTTTCCTCTAAACAGAGAGACTGAAAAAATGCAATAATGCAGCAGGAGTCGATATGTTTTTTCCAGAAGGATACAGACCGCTTCTCGGCCAGCATGAGACCGAGAAAGCAATAAAGGATGCCAAGGATACCTTCGAGCGCTCCCTTTCCGGGGCGCTGAGGCTTTCGCGCGTGACCTCTCCGATCTTCGTCCCCTCGGGATCGGGTATCAATGATGACCTCAACGGGGTTGAGAATCCTGTGCGTTTCTCCGTCAAGAATCTCGGCGGAGAGCGGATGGAGATAATCCAGTCGCTGGCAAAGTGGAAGAGGATGGCACTTGCAGATTACGGCGTGAAGCCTGGCCGCGGCATTTATACAGATATGAACGCTCTCAGACCTGATGATGACATCGATGCGATTCACTCCATCTATGTCGATCAGTGGGACTGGGAGAAGGTGATGGAGGAAGGGGAACGCAGCCTCGATTACCTCAAGGCCACCGTGCGTGACATCTACAGCGCGATAAAGCGTACCGCATTCCTCCTCGAGGAGGATTATCCTGTGCTGCATGACACGCTGCCCGAGGAGATTGTCTTCGTGCACTCCGAGGATGCGGCTGCCGAGTTCCCTGATCTTTCACCGCAGGAGCGGGAGAAGGAGCTTGCGAGACGCTACGGTGCCATATTCCTCATCGGCATCGGTTATGGCAATCCTCCTCACTCCGGACGTGCACCGGATTATGATGACTGGTCAACGGAGACGGAGGGCGGCCGCCATGGTCTCAATGGCGACATCATTGTCTGGGACACCGTCCGTTCCGATTCCCTCGAGCTTTCCAGCATGGGTATCCGCGTGAACCGTGAGTCGCTTCTCAGGCAGCTTGAGATACGCGGCTGCATGGAGAGAAAGGATCTCTACTGGCACAAGAGGCTTCTTGCCGGAGAGTATCCCCAGACTATCGGAGGAGGAATCGGCCAGTCCAGGCTCTGTATGTTCCTCCTGCATAAGGCCCATGTAGGGGAGGTGCAGGCTTCCGTATGGCCTGATGAAGCCAGAAGAGAGGCAAAAGAGAAGGGTTTCTCACTGCTCTGACAGAGTGCCCCGGATTCTCTCAGTCCGGGGCTTTCACTCCTCACATACTTCAGTAACTAGGGATAGATTTCCTGCAGCAGTCCATTTCTGGATATTCTCTCAAGCATATAATTATTCATTTGGATAACGCAGAGGGGGCAGCTTCTTCACAAGCGCACGGCCTCCAGGCAGATTGTCATGTTTTCAGCTTCCCCACGCCCGGTTCTCCCATCAGGAATACCCAGCCATGATCTGATAAAAAATCCTTCTGCAATCTCTTACAGAAGGACCTGTCTCGGAGTGCGGTCGACTGGACTTGAACCAGCACAGCTCTCGCCACTAGCACCTCAAGCTAGCGTGTCTACCAATTCCACCACGACCGCTCGACGTCCATAGAATTTAGGTTATTTGGGGATTTTCGTCAATACGATGTGGGCAAAAAATTCAAGATTTTGTCGTTTCTGATGTTATTTCATTCACCCAGAAAGAAATAAAATTTCATAAACAGAATGCTTCCTTTCTGTCATGTTTTCCTCTCTGATTCTGGACTATGTATCCCTGCTATTGTAGAGTTTTTGCAGAGGATTTTCATATGCTGGCAGCAGGAATAGATGCAGGAACGCAGAGTATAAAGGTCGTCGTGTATGATGATGAGAAAAAACTCATCGTAGCATCGGCTTCGGCGCCGCTTGATCTCATTGAAGAAGCGGGCGGCGTGAGAGAACAGGAAGCGTCGTGGTGGCTTGATGCCATCCGCAGCTGTTTCTCTCAGCTTGATGAAGCTGTCAGGAAGGATATCGCCGTCATTTCCGTTTCGGGACAGCAGCATGGATTCGTGCCCGCTGATAAGGACGGCAATGTGCTTTATCGGGTAAAGCTCTGGTGTGATACCTCCACCGCAGCTGAATGCGAGGAGATTGAGAATGCCCTCGGAGGCAGGGAAAACGTTGCTTCAGCTCTGGGGAATCCGGTTCTTCCGGGATACACAGCAGGAAAGATTCGCTGGCTGTGGAAGAATCACAGGGAGCTTTACGAGAGGATGGCTTATGTCCTTCTTCCTCACGACTACATAAACTGGTATCTCTCCGGTCTCTTTGTGATGGAGAGGGGAGATGCATCCGGCACCGGTATCATGAATGTATATACGGCGGAATGGTCTGCAGAGGCTGCCGCTGCCGTGGCTCCTGGTCTACTGGAAAAGCTCCCGGAGATCAGAAAGAAGCCGGGAATAATCGGTACTGTGAGGGCGGAAGCTGCTGCAGAGCTCGGTCTCTGCTCTGATGTGAAGATCGCATCCGGTGGCGGTGACAATATGATGAGCGCAATCGGCACCGGAGCTGTTGCGGACGGGACAGTCACAATGAGCCTCGGCACGTCGGGAACGCTTTTCGCCTCATCCTCCAGGCCGTTCCGCGACGAGGAGATGCGCCTTGCGTCGTTCTGCTCTTCCACAGGAACATGGCTTCCTCTTCTCTGTACGATGAACTGCACTGTCGCATCGGAGACGCTCCGGAGGCTCTTCGGAAAGGGGGTGAAGGAGTTCGATGAGGCGGCAGAGAAGGCCGGAGCCGGTGCAGGAGGACTGCTGCTGCTTCCGTTTTTCAATGGCGAGCGTATTCCTGATTACCCGAAAGGCGAGGGGGTTCTCGCGGGAATGAGGCAGTCGAATGTCACGGAGGAGAACATAGCGAGGGCTGCGCTGGAGGGAGTCACCTATGAGTTCATCCTCGGCCTGGATGCCTTCCGTGAGAACGGAATAGATGTAAAGCAGCTTACGCTTACAGGCGGCGGTGCAAAGAGCCGTGTATGGCGGCAGCTCGTCGCGGACATGACAGGATGCCCCGTACGTGTGCCGAAGATAAAGGAGGCTGCTGCATTCGGTGCGGCGCTTCACGGCCTCTGGTGTATCCGCGGCGGCAGCATTGCAGAGATGGCTGAGGAGCATATATCCTACGATGAGGGCTCAGCGGCATTCCCAGACAGAACGCATGAGGCCGTTTACAGGGAAGGCTACAGGAGATGGACCGCATACTCCAATGCTCTTGCCGCGATATTCAGATAAGGAGAAGGCGATGAGCACATATTCCAATCCGGTGATTTACGGCGATTACTCCGATCCTGATCCGATAAGAGTCGGCGATGACTTCTACATGGTAGCCTCATCGTTTACATACCTTCCGGGAGTCCCGATCTTACATTCAAGGGATCTGGTCCACTGGGAGATCATAAACTACGCGGTAAGATCCCTGCCGTACAGCAAATACGATGTGCCATCGCATGGCTCCGGGACATGGGCTCCTTCAATCCGGTACCATAACGGAGAGTTCATCATATTCATCCCTCTTGTTGATGAGGGCATCATGGTTACCCGTTCCAAGGATATAAGAGGGGAGTTCGAACTGAATATGCTGACCTGTGCAAAAGGATGGATCGATCCATGCCCCATCTGGACTGATGACGGAAAAGCCTACATGATCTTCGCTTATGCGTTCTCCCGGGCAGGTAAGAAAAGCGTCCTCGATGCCGTGGAGATTGATCCGGACTGCCGCAGGATCATCGGGGAGAGTGTGACGATCTTCGACGGTACCGGCATAGCTCAGACGTCTGAGGGGCCGAAGGCATATTTCCGTGATGGCTGGTATTACATACTGTTCCCTGCCGGCGGCGTAGAGCATGGATGGCAGGCCTGCATACGGTCGAGGAACATCCTCGGGCCTTATGAGTACCGGATAGTAATGCATCAGGGGAATTCTCCCGTTAACGGTCCTCATCAGGGGGGATGGATCACAGCTCCCGACGGCTCAGAGTGGTTCCTGCACTTCCAGGATGTCAATGAGCTGGGGCGTATCATCCATCTGCAGCCTCTTAAGATGATTGATGGCTGGCCATTCATCGGCGTGGATGTGAACGGAGACGGCATCGGAGAGCCTGTGAGGACCTTCCGCATACCTGCTGAAGGTGAGCCTGAATATAATATTGCAACATCAGATGAGTTCGACTCCGGAACTCTTATGCTGCAGTGGCAGTGGCAGGGCAATCCTGATGCTTCTGCCTATTCCCTGTCGGAGCGCCCCGGATGGCTGACTCTCTCCTGCCTTGCAAACAGTGAACGTGACAATCTTCTCTGGTATTCGCCTCATGCGCTGACCCAGATTCCGCAGAGTCCGTCATTCACAGTGACTGTTCTTGCAGAGCTTGACGGAACAGAGGAAGGTGACCTCTGTGCACTCGGCTTTATCGGCCATCAGTACGGTTACACAGGCATCTGCCGTACATCCGGCGGTTTTGCACTCCGCTCATTCAGAGGCAGGGTCATTGTCCCGACATTCGAGGGTGAGGCGGAGGAAAGGCTTATCGAGTCCGTTCCTGCAAGCTCCGCTCGTATCTTCCTCCGTATGGAGCTGAGGAGGGACATGAATGTCATTTTCTCGTATTCAGAAGATGGGGAGAACTACAGTACGGTGAAGCATGTCTTCCCTGTGGAAAGAGCTACCTGGACAGGTGCCAAGATCGCTCTCTGGGCTGCGAACCGGGATAACAGAAAATCTCAGGGGCGCGGACACTTCGATTTCATCAGATTCAGCTGATCACACAAAGCGCAAAAGGAATGCCTTTACTGTGCTGAAGTATTTTTCGGGGTCGCGGAGATACGCCTCCGCATGCCCTGCATCTTCTATGATCAGTTTCTCTTTATATCCTGT
>CASEZU010000157.1 GCA_949292445.1 uncultured Spirochaetales bacterium
AGGAATCATGTCACATAATGCTTGATAAAGATGTCCTTGATTTCTTTGGCAAGGGGAAGGAGAGAGGTTATCAAACGAGAATCAATGAGGCATTGAGAGAATATATGTCAGAACATATCAATGAATATCATGCTTAGACCAAAAGCCGTAAATGTACTTGCTCTTGATGATTCCCGTATTTTTATGAGACTTTGTCCTGAGTTGTAATAACAGGGACATAAATATGAGGCGGCACAAAGGTCGCTGGTTTTCAAAGTAGACAGCCGGTGACATCCGCGGAAATGGCCTGCTGTTTTTTACGCATTGTGATATCAAATAAGAATGGTACGATGCTTATGGAGCTCCGGAACACCAAACATCGCCGGCCTGAATGGCGAAATGGAATTCCTGTAACTACAAAGAAGGGCGGCGAGATCGGGCTCAGGAGTGCCTCCTCAATCATACAGAGACACTCTGGAATGATCGATCTTGCTGGATCTGATGGGGAGTTCTCCGTAAGGTTAGTCCTTCCTCTTGCATGAACGAGGGCCGTGTTTGTCATGCTTTTGGCCAATATGAGGAGACAATTACTGATAAAAATCCGTTAGGCTTATTTTGATATTCCAAGACTTAGCGGACATATTTTAATGTGCTGATATATCCTTCTATGTTTAGCTCATTCCTTCACAGGACAATAGAGAGTCACGGCATTTTTCCAGAGCTATGTCTGCTGCTCCAATTATGCCGGAATTCTGGTCGATTGATGGAATAATACTCATTTCCAATTGGATATTATCTACAGCTTTCATATGATCAAGCACTGATTGTATCGCATCGAAAATATGATGCCCGAGATATTCAGTAACTGATCCGGAAAGAACAATTTTGCGTATGTCCAGCATGTAAGTGAGATTATATAAAAGCGGAATGATTTTCTTTACTGCGAACTGGCTGATTTCAGTTTTCAGCTTATCTGAACATTGTTCGGCCTGCTGTATATCAATATTGAATCGCTTTTTGAGTGCATTCGCATTGAGTACATTGTTCAGTCGTAATGGTTCCAGGTCTTTCGGGTATATGTCATTGTCAAGCCCTATAAGAGTCATTCCTATATCACCTGCAAGATATGCATCCCCATGCCATATTTGGTTATTAATTATAATTCCTGCTCCGATTCCTGTTCCTATTGAGAAGTAAATGAGATTACTGTATTCAGGATCGTCCCTGAGAATTACTTCTCCAAGAGATGCTGTGTTCATATCATTTTCTATGAATGCAGGGAAGGGAAAGTTTTCATCGAAAGTTCTATAGAAATTTCGAAACTCGTAAAGTTTGCCCCATCTTCTGAACGTCATGGCTTCTGTATCAACCACACCAGGCATGCCGATACCGACACCAAGTATCTTTGTTTCCGGATGGGTTCTCTGCAGTGTGATGACGGCATCTGTCATTTTTGCGGAGACATGTTCATATTCTTCGAGGGTTGATGGATCCTTTATCAGGGGAAAATATATCTGATCGATTACTTCATGGCACAGGTTGACCAGCCCTATATGCAGCCGGTTACCTTCAAAGAAAATTCCCACTGTACTGTAAGAATTTTCTTCGAGATGGACTATTTTTCCTTTTCTGCCAAGCCCATTTTCTGAAGTAATTGCAAGTTCTGTTTCAGAAACAAGTCCGATCTTGATGAAATCCAAGATAACTTTTGATACAGTAGGGAATGTAAGATTCGTTTTCTTGGCAATATCAGCTTTGGATAGGTTCCTGTGCTGAGTAAGTAGTTTATATACTACATCTCTGTTTCTGCATCTCAGATAGGCGGGGGCATATGATTCCATAATCTGTTCCTTACCTTATTTTAGGACAGTATCCTGAGTTTTTCAATAATTAATTTAACTTTAATTAATAATAAGGCTGATTATGTATTTCGTCGTTTTCAAGCATGCCAGACTGCAGTAAATCAGAATATTTTGAGTTGACAGCTGAGAAATGGGGTACTTATAATGCAATTATTAATTATACTTTATTTAAGAAATGGCTGTCCTCAGAGGACTTCTCAAAAGGAGGATTTATGAGAAGGAAAGTCATACTTGCAGCAATGCTGCTTCTGGTCTGTATTTTTGCCGTTTCCGCAGGAGGCGAGAATGAAACTGCTGCATCTGATGGAAAGGAACGCATAAGGGTTATTACTTATTTTACTGGTTCAGATACTTGGGCTCCTACATGGAAGGAGGTAATTACTGAATATCAGGCAGCACACCCTGAAATTGAAATTGTAGATGAATCCGTTCCTACAACAGGCACTACTGATGTATTCCGCCCGAAAATGAATGCGGATATAGCTGCAGGTACTCCGGCAGATCTTGCCTTGTATTTCAATGGAACGGATGCCGAACCGCTATATGAATCAGGGCTTTATGTCACCTGGGATGAAATTCTTGATGCAGATCCGGAATGGAAAGCGCTTTTCAGCCCTGCTGCGCTTGAAGCTGGAAAGACAAATGGTGAAATAAGCAATTTGCCATTTATAGGTTCATTTGAAGGCCTTATCTACAATAAAGCAATTTTTGATGAATATGGACTTGAATATCCTACAACCTGGGAGAACATCATAAAGGCATGTGAAGTGCTTTCCGCTGAATCAGATTACATCCCGCTTTCTAATTCTCTTCTCAGGGTTACTGCTCTGTTCGATTGTATAATGCTTGCTGAGGCTGGCCCTGAGAAACATGGCATAGTACTTGATCCTTCGTGGGAAAGAGCAGTTGATAGAATCAAAGAACTCTATGATGCTAGTGCATTCCCTAAAGATGCTGCGACACTTTCGCTTGCTGATGTACGGACAATGTTCGCGGAAGGAAGGGCGGCTATGGAATTTGATGGTTCATGGGTTCTGAGTAGCATTGAGGATAATCCTGATATGAGGATGATTCCCTGCCCGATTCCAGAAGGCGGAGAAGGAGAGCCGGGTGCGATCATTGCTGACTTTGCTTCTGGCTGGTACATGTCTAAAGATGCTTATGAAAGAAGCAATGCGACGCTCGATTTCCTTAAATATCTTTGTTCGTCTGAGATAATGGCCCGCTTCATTGAAGCTGGTGGTTATCCTGCCATAAGGATTGCGGATACCGAGGCCTCGTCAAAACCTGTGAATGTCAGTGCGGCAGAAATGATGGCAAACGCAACTTCTATGGTTTCTCCCTGCAATCAGTCGATGAACAGGGAAGTATACAATATGCTCTCCGGCAATATTGTCGAAGTATGCGAAGGCGGAATGACATCCAGTGAACTTCTGGAGGAGGCCCGCAGCATGCTTGCAGAGATTGAAGCAAACAAGGTCTGAATTGAGAAGGGGATTCTCGGTTTATTCCGGGAGTCCTCTCCCCGGAGATATTCACATGACACTCAAGCGAAGAAAATATCCTTGGTATCTTCTTATTCCCGCATTGGCATTCATTGCTGTATTTTTGCTAATTCCTCTTGTCAGGACAATATGGTATAGCATGACGGCCTGGTATAATTTTTCCGTTTCAAAGAAGTTCATTGGATTGGACAATTATATATCTCTGTTTGAAGATGATGTTTTGCTGATAGCACTCAGGAATACTGGTATCCTCATCCTTTATGCTCTTGTTTTCCAGATCGGTATAGCCTTGCTTCTGGCAATAGCGATAGATTCAGTACGTCATGGATTCAAGTTGTTCAGGACAATTTATTTTTTCCCTGTCGTTATTTCAGCAACAGCAATTGGTTTGATGTTCTCTCTTATATATAAGTATGATTATGGGCTCCTGAATAGCATAATGACAGCTCTCGGAAAAGAGAAAAAAGTATGGCTTACTGCGGCAAGTGCCATTCATTGTGTTGCGATTCCTACTGTCTGGCAGCATGTTGGATTTTATTTCATAGTGTTTCTGACAGGTATTGCCAATATTCCAAGTGATATATATGAGTCGGCGGTTATTGACGGCATTACACCGGGGCGCAGGGCCTTTTCTCTGACTATACCGATGCTTAAACCGATTCTTACCTCTAACATTGTTCTTGTCGTTTCTCAGAGTTTCCGGGTCTTCGATATGGTATATGTTGTTACGGGAGGCGGGCCCAGACATCGATCAGAACTCCTTAGCTCATACATGTATACAAAGGCTTTTGCGGATTACAACACAGGCTATGCCAGCGCGATAGCGATTGTGATGATTCTTCTCGGAATTACTGTTACAAGCCTGCTTCGGGTTGGAGCCGCAAAAATCAAAGGTGATGATTAGAGGAGTGAGAAATGAGATACAAATATTTGAATAGAAAGGAGAAAGTAACTTCTTTATTAAGAGGAGCTTGTCTGTATTTCTTTATTATATTCTGGGCTCTTCTCGCACTTGTACCCCTGATATGGGTTTTCATTAATTCATTCAAACCATCTAATGATATTCTGCTTAATTCCCTCAGTCTTCCAGAGAAGTGGACTCTGACAAATTACATCACGATGATGACCTATCCTGATATGAATCTGCTTCTTGGATTCAGGAATAGTATGATCATCTGTGCGGGTGTTATATCCGGTGTTGTTATATGTGCAGGTCTGGCTTCCTTTGTTTTAGGGCGGTTTGACCATAAACTTAATAAGTATGTTAATGCACTTCTGGCAGGTTGCATGCTTATTCCTGCATTCTCAACATTGATTCCGAATTTTGTACTTATCAGCGCTTCTCCATTTCAAGGAACATGGCTTGCTGTTATTTTTCCTCTCACAGCGAGCAATATGAGTTTTTCTACTTTGCTTCTTACAGGGTATGTAAGGTCTCTGCCTAAAGAACTTGATGAGGCTGCAATAATCGATGGTGCCGGTTCATTTCAGTTATTCACCAATATTATGGTACCGCTTTCCAAACCTATGTTTGCCACAGTTGGGATCATGACCTTCATCTGGACTTATAATGAATTATTGTTGTCACTTATATATCTGCCGACAAGGAACCTTCAGCCTGTAAGTGTAATACTTACACTCGTAAGCAATATGTTCGGTACGGATTACGGAGCCATGATGGCTGCTATCTGCATTACTATAATTCCTGTACTTATACTTTATGTCATAGCTCAGGAACAGGTTGTTAAAGGTTTGACGGCAGGGTCTGTAAAGGGCTGAAAAATGGTAAGGATTCTTATAAATCAAATTGGGTATGACAGCTTTGATTATAAAAAAGCTATTCTTCAGATCACATCAGGTGAAAAACCTGATAGCAAATTTGAAATCATAGATGAGGAGCTTGGGCAGACTGTATTTGCAGGCCCGCTGATTTCATCTGAACCTGTAGCCAGATGGAACAAAGGAGATTTCTATCTGATGGATTTCTCTTCATTCCAGCCTGATGCAGATAAGAATTACGGCAGAAGCTACAGGATACAGGTGGAAGTAAACGGACGGAAGGTTTTGTCTATTCCATTTGAGATATATGGAAATGTACTCGAATACAAAACTCTTTCATCTGTCATGTATTATTTCAAATCGCAACGTGTTACAGGCGAGTATGAAGTCATAGATCGCAATATTGATTTCAAAGGACCCCGTGAAGGCAGAGTGGACATGCATGGAGGATGGAATGATGCCACTGGAGATATCGGGGTACATCTTACTCATCAGTCAAAATCTGGACTTTTCAATGTTCAGCAAGGGAATCTGGCTGTTTTTGTATTTTATAAATTCTATGACCTCATTCTGGAAAGTTCTTGGGATTACTATGCAATTTTCAACAGGAGAATAATCGATGAAGCGACCTATGGCGCGGACTGGCTGATGCGTAGAAGAGCTCCATCTGGTTCCTTTTTCAAAGCCGGGCCACTCAGGCTTCCCGATGCATATGAGTTACCTGCCGTTACTCGCCACTGTGGCTTTGAGTATAAGAATACCATTACGCCCGAAGGGAATATGATCCCTGAATCCGAGTGGAAAATTACTGATGAAAGTTATGAGGCATCAATCAGAGGTGGAGGAGGTTTTGCGGCAGCGGCTTTGGCAATGGCTGCAAGACATCCATATCCTGGCGCAGAATTCTCCGCATCTGATTATCTGCAGGCTGCAAAGAATTCTTTTCTTTATCTGGAAAGGAATAATGAAAGATACACAAAGGATGGCAAATGGAATATTATTGATGATTATTCTGCGCTTGAAGCTGCAGTAGAGCTGTATAAGACTTCCCGGGAACATGGTTTTATGACCCGCTCCAGAAAGTATGCGAATAAGCTCATTGAACGTTTCGTGCCTATTGATGATAATTCCGGTTATTTAAGACATGATGATACAGATCGTCCATTTTTCTCCCCTGCGGAGGAGGGAATGCCTGTACTTGCGCTTCTTGATTATACAGAGATAGAGAAAGATAGTTCACACAGCATTCTTGCTGTTGCTATAGCAGAAAAAATAATGCGCCATCTTCTTTCTGTAACACATCGAGTTTCAAATCCTTTTGGATATGCCAGAGAGTATATACAGGATAGGCATGGCAACAGACGGGAGCAGTTTTTCTTTCCGCATGACAATGAGGATTCTCCATGGTGGCAGGGGGAAAATGCCCGTATTCTTTCTCTCGCTTCCGCTGCAAGAAAACTTTCAGATATAACGAAAGATCACGCTTTCAAGGAAGCTCTGAAAGAATTTGCTGATGATCAGGTAGCATGGGTACTGGGGATGAATCCATTTGATTCATGCATGATGATAGGCAGGGGCTGCCATAATCCGGAATATTTCTTTCACCATAAATATGATTTTATTGGTGTCCCAAGTGGAATAGTGAATGGCATTACCAGCGCAATTGATGATGAAGAAGGCATTGCTTTCATAATGTCCCCATCCGATGATTCCTCTGTTGATGATAACTGGAGATGGGCAGAGGAATGGCTTCCGCATGCTATATGGTACATATATGCACTGGCACTTAAGCGGAGATAGCAGCAGTGAGCAGCCTTGATTCTCTGCTTGACAGTTTCTCAGCAATGGGGATTTCTGCATTTGATTGCAGTATTTATCATAAGGGAGAGGAAATCTATCGGCGTTGTCATGGATTTTCAGATTATGAAAAGTCTTCTCTCTTGAATGGAACAGAATTATTCAATATTTATTCTTCTTCAAAAATATTGACTGTCGCTGCTGTTTTTCAGCTGATTGAGAAACGGCAGCTTCATCTTGATGACAGGCTATCAATGTTTTCCCCTGAATTTGAAAACATGATGGTGAAGACTTCAAATGGACCTGTACCGTGCAAACGGCAAATTACTTTATGGCACCTCCTGACAATGACATCTGGCTTAAATTATGACAGATCTGAAAAACGTCCAGCATGGGTGCTTGCAGCTGAGAAAACAGGAGGCCGTTTTGCCACAGTTGAGACACTTAAATGCCTTGCCTGTGAGCCCCTTGAATTTGAACCTGGATCAGACTGGCTATATAGTTTCTCCATTGATATGTGTACTGCAATAATAGAAATTGTCAGCGGCAAGCGATTTAGCAATTACTGTCGTGATAACATTTTCATTCCACTGGGCATGAATGACACAACATTCAGGACTGAAGAAGCTGATGAGAAAAGAATTGCTGCTCAATACAGGTATGATTCCCAGAAAAGGAAGATGATACCTTGCAGCAAAAGGATCCAGAATGGATTCATTCTTGGCCCGGATTATGAAAGCGGCGGTGCTGGGTGTGTATCATCCGTAAACGATATGATGAGATTCCTGGAAGCGTTGAGAAAAGGAGAATTGCTTTCTGCTGATACTGTAAGGCTTATTTCATCAAATACAGCTAAGGGACATGTGCTGGATTCATTTTTTCATGCACAGAAAGATACACGTTATGGTTATGGCTTCGGAGTCGGTTGTCCTATTGGAAAGGAGAATTGGAATTGCTTTGGATGGGGAGGTGCCGCAGGATCATTTGCTGCAATAGATCTCGGGGCAGAACTTTCAATATTTTATGTCCAGCATGTACTTCAACGACCGAATATGCTGGAAAAGCGAGAGATTTATACCTGTGCCTGTGAACTGTATTAATAGATTGAATTTCATATAGTTATTCTTGGGGGCCTCAATTCTGACTATGAGCTTTATTGCTGTATCTTTTATCTGTGATTTCAGAATGGAAAAGCCTCATGATTCTGCAATGCAGCCCATGGACATGGTATCATCATAACGGAGGATTTCATGTACGAACTCATCAATGTCCATGGTGACAGCTTTTATATCCAGTGTCCGGCGAAGATAGGTGTTGTGAAGACAGGGGAGGCGGAGGTCGTCCTGATTGACAGCGGCAGCGACAAAGATGCCGGAAAGAAGGCCCTCCGCATCTTTGAGGCAAATGGCTGGAGCCTCTCTGCGATATACAATACCCATTCACATGCGGATCATATCGGCGGCAACAGATTCCTGCAGTCGCGTACCGGATGCCGTGTGTTCGTACCTGGAATTGAGAAAGATTTTACTGTTCATCCTCTTCTGGAACCGGCGCTTCTTTATGGCGGATTCCCTCCTGCGGATCTCAGGCACAAGTTCCTCATGGCTCAGGAAAGTGAGGCTGAGCTTCTGTCAGACGATGCATTACCTGCAGGCTTCAGCATCGTTCCTCTTCCCGGCCATTCACCGGAAATGGTGGGGTTCCGCACCCCTGATGATGTCGTATATCTTGCAGATGCCGTGGCAAGCCGTTCCACGCTGGACAAATACGGGATCAGCTATACCTGGGATGTCGGTGCGTACCTTGCCACACTTGAATGCCTGAAGACAATGCATGCCCGGATGTTCATTCCAGCCCATGCCGATGCAGCTGATGACATCGTGCCTCTGGCTGAATACAACATACAGAAGGTGCACGAGACTGCAGAGAGGATAATGGATATATGCCGTGTGCCGGCAACCTTTGAAACAATTCTATCCAGTCTTTTCACCGCATATGGCCTTGTGATGGATTTCCAGCAGTATGCCCTCATTGGAAGTACTGTCCGCTCATATCTTTCCTGGCTTCTAGGTGAAGGGCAGCTCACTACTGATTTCCATGAGAACAAAATGCTCTGGCGTCATTCCTGACTGCTGATGTGCATTAATTCAGGTTCAGTTCTATTCTCTCCATGGTGCATTTGTACGGGTGCCATGCTTTTGCTGTAGAGCAGAGCAGGTTTTTCCTCTACAATTTCCGGAGTATGGAAGCCGGAGAATATCTTGCAGGAATTGATTATCCCGGGCGCATTGCAGTCGCGGGGCAGGACGGGAATGGAAATCCAGTCATCATCTATGCCATAACAGGCCGCAGTGCGAACAGCCGCAACAGAGTGATTGTCTCTGACGGCTCAACTGCAAGAACCATGGCGTTTGACGAATCCCTCGTGGAGGATCCGTCGCTGATAATCTACAATGCCGTGAGGCACGTCTCTGGCCGCATCATATGCACAAATGGCGATCATACCGACACGATCGCAGCAGCATTTGAAAGCGGCAAGGAACTTCCAGACGCACTTGTTATGAGGACATATGAGCCAGATGCGCCATCTTATACTCCGCGGATAGGCGCTGTCCTGAATCCGGATGGAAGCAGCGAGATGTTCATCATCAGACGGAAAGACAGCGAGCCTCTGCGCCTTGTCTGGAAATATGATCCGGAACCGGGCGTGGGGCACATAATTCATACATACAGCTCCTCGGGAAACCCTCTGCCGTCATTTTCCGGCATGCCGCAGCGCGTTGAGATGCATGATGGACCTGGGACTGCTCATGCAATATGGGAATCCCTTGATCCTGAATACCGTGTTGCCCTCTATGCGCTTACTGCGGAGGGAGAGATGATCATCAATGCTCTGGAGGCGGAAAATGGAAAGAATTGAACTCAAATACGGCTGCAATCCTGACCAGAAGGAGGCTTTCATCTACAGGGAAGGAGGGCTTCCCATCTCCGTCCTCAATGGCAGGCCCGGATACATAAATCTTCTTGATGCGCTTAACGGATGGCAGCTTGTCAGAGACCTGAAAGCCTGTACAGGACTTCCTGCTGCGGCCTCATTCAAGCATGTCTCTCCTGCAGGAGCAGCTGTAGCCGTTCCTCTGGATGAGGATGAGAAGAGGATGTATTTCGTGCATGGGGAACTCTCCCCGCTTGCCACTGCCTATACCAGGGCAAGAGGCGCGGACCGCATGAGCTCTTTCGGCGATTTCATCGCCCTTTCAGATGTGTGCGATGTGCCGACCGCTTCAGTCATCTCGAAGGAGGTTTCCGATGGTATCATCGCTCCTGGATATGAACCGGAGGCTCTCTCGATACTCTCTGGAAAGAAAAAAGGTGCTTACGTCATTCTTTCAATCGATGAGGAATATGAGCCGCAGGAACTTGAGATGAGGAGCGTATTCGGTGTAACCTTCTCCCAGTCCAGAAACAGATACATTCCATCGGACAGCGATTTTGCCGCCCCTGTCACGGCTAAGAAGGATATAACGGATGCTGAGCTCCTCGATATGAAAGTCGCGCTCATCGCCCTCAAATACACACAGTCAAATTCAGTCTGCTATGCAGAGCGGGGGCAGACAATTGGTGTCGGGGCAGGGCAGCAGTCACGGCTTCACTGCACGAGGCTTGCCGGTGATAAAGCTGATCTCTGGCACCTCAGGAAAAGTGAGGGCGTCCTGTCCCTTCCTTTCAGGAAAGGGCTTTCCCGCAATGAAAAGGACAATGTAATTGAGCAGTATCTTGCTGTCAGGCCGGAGATTGATGTCATTGGATCGTGGGAGGAATATTTCACGTCAAAGCCTGTCCGGATGACGGAGGACGATAAGATGGCGGTGCTTGGTTCAGTCCAGGGGGTTTCCCTGGCATCCGATGCCTTCCTCCCGTTTCCTGACAACATCATCAGGGCAGGCAGATCCGGCGTGAGCGCTGTGGTACAGCCCGGAGGAAGTGTACGCGATGACCTTGTCATAAAAGCCGCGGATGAATGCGGAATGGTCATGTTCCTGACAGGACACCGCCTGTTCCATCATTAATGTGTTAACACTCAGCCTCTATATGGCTATCATCGGCGTATGGAATTCACTGATTTCGGAACCAAGCTCTCATCGCACTCCGGCATACTGCAGCTCATGGATGATATCGGAAGGCCTCTGCCTGCAGGCATAAAGGCAAGACCTCTCGGCGGCGGCAATCCTGCAAGAGTGCCCGAGGTTGAGAAGGCATACAGAAGGGAGCTTGAGAGGCTCCTCTCTGACGGAGACAAATTCGAGGATGTTATTGCCCACTATGATTCGCCGCAGGGCAGGGTGGGATTCCTTGAGACCGCAGCCTCCTTTTTCCGGTCCAGGTACGGATGGGACATAACTGCTGACAACATTGCCCTCACCAATGGCAGCCAGAGTGCAATGTTCTATCTATTCAACCTTTTCTCAGGAAAGGCAGGTGAAAGGACAAAGACAATACTCTTTCCGCTGATGCCTGAATATATAGGTTATGCTGATCAGGGAATTGAGCCTGATACATTTGTGAGCCTTCCCTCAAGATGCGAGTATTATGATGACAGGACTTTCAAGTACAAACTCGACACAGAAGCTGTGGAGGCCTATCTGTCAGAACACCCTGAAGTCGGTGCGATCGCAGTTTCCCGACCCACCAACCCGAGCGGAAATGTTCTTACTGACAGCGAGATAAACCGCCTTTCCTCTCTTGCCCGCCAGCATTCCATACCGCTTATCGTCGACAATGCCTATGGGCTGCCTTTCCCGGACATAATCTTCACCGAAGATGCAGAGCCTCTGTGGAATGAGGATATTGTCCTCTCCATGAGCCTTTCAAAGATCGGGCTTCCCTCGATAAGGACAGGGATCGTCATTGCCAGGAAGGAGATAATCAGGGCAGTCGGGAACATGAATGCCATCGTGGCTCTGGCGACAGGCTCGATGGGGCCTGTACTGGCTGAGGATATGCTGCGCACCGGTGAGCTCACAAGGCTTGCCTCCGATGTTGTCCGTCCGTTCTACAAAGCAAAAGCCGACAGGATGGAGAGCCTTATACGCCATTATTTCGATGGCACTGATTACTATCTGCACAGGATAGAAGGATCTATTTTCTGCTGGATATACCTTCCTTCGCTCAGGATACCATCGCTGCAGTTCTACTCCCATCTCATGGATGAAGGGGTGATCACGGTACCGGGAGAGTACTTCTTCTTCGGCAGTGAGGAGCAGAGGAAAGGACTTCCGTATCCTCATGAGCATTATGACAAGTGCCTGAGACTCAACTATTCGGGCGATGATGAGCTCACAGAGGAAGGTGTGAGGATAATCGCGGAGAAATACAGGGAGTATTCACGCTGAGAGACGCTGCTGCTGATCTCAGCGGGTATGAGTCACATTCCTGGCATACTTTTCCTGCAGCCCGCAATCGTTCCGTGCCTTGACAAGTTTCTGTTTGACGGCACTCACCGGCACCCTTAGACTGGAAACTGATGCAGTTCATCCTGCATAAGGGAGAGGTGTCTATGGAGCAGAATCTGTCGCTCTTCTACGGGCTGTCATTCCTGACAGCAATCATCGCTTTTGCCTTCGCTCTGTATCTTTATCTCTGGGTGAAAAAGGAGAAGGTCCAGAACCGGCGCATCGAGGAGATCTCGAAGCTGATCAAGCAGGGGGCTGACACATTCATGGCGAGGGAGTACCGCATCCTCGCGACATTTGCAGCCTTTGTCGCCGTGATAGTCTTCATCATTCTTCCCCAGCCGGTGTGGGAGGGAAACATACTCTCGAATCTGGCAATGGCTCTTTCCTATATAGCAGGAACAGTGCTGTCCGCCATCGCCGGAAAGATCGGCATAATTGTTGCCACGCTGTCGAATGGAAGGACTGCCGAGAGTGCTTCACATGGCCTGAAGCCTGCCTTCCTGACAGGTTTCCGCGGCGGTGCTGTCATGGGCCTTCTTGTAGTAGGCTGCTCGCTTCTCGGCGTCACAGCTGTGCATATGCTGACAGGCGATCCGACGATCCTTCTCGGATTCTCGTTCGGCGCGAGCTCTCTTGCCCTCTTCGCGAAAGCCGGAGGAGGAATATTCACCAAGACCGCTGATGTCGCTGCTGATCTTACGGGAAAGGTCGAGCTGGGCATACCTGAGGATGATCCCAGGAACCCTGCTGTCATCGCTGACAATGTCGGTGACAACGTAGGTGATGTGGCCGGAATGGGCGCGGATCTTTTTGATTCCAATGTCGCTGCAGCTGCCTCTGCCCTCGTAATAGCCGGATCACTGGCCGGAGGCGAGCTGAACAACATCTCGATGGTGTTCTGCTATTCCCTCCTCGGCCTTCTCGCTTCCGTCGTGGGTATCGCGACTGCAAAGGTCGGGAAGAACGGCAATCCGACCCATGCCCTGAATTCCTCGACATATGTCACAACCGCCGTGTTCCTTGTGCTTACAGCGGCTGCGACCGCGCTCTTCCCCGGATTCTCCTGGAGGATATGGGGCGCCTCGTCGGTAGGCCTTCTTGTGGGTGTCATTATAGGCATAACCACTGATTACTTCACTGATGATACGAAACCCATCGTGCAGAAGGTTGCCCATGCTTCGGCGTCGGGCCCTGCATTCACGATACTCTCAGGAGTGTCATACGGCTTCATTTCAGCGCTTCCTGCGATGATAGGAATCGCTATATCGGCACTGGTTGCGTACAAGCTCTGCGATCCGCTGGGAGAGGGATATGCTGTGTTCGGCATTGCCATGGCAGCTGTCGGCATGCTCAGCATCGTCGGCATGATAATCTCCAATGATGCCTATGGCCCGATCGTTGACAATGCAAGAGGGCTGGCTGAGATGGGAGGACTGGGAGAGGAGACAATCCGTATCGCGGATGAGCTCGACAGTGCCGGAAATACGGTCAAGGCTGTCACCAAAGGCTTCTCCATCGGAGCTGCAGGCCTTACTGTTATATCACTTCTTGGAGCATTCATGTCGGAGGTCAACACAGCGCTTGCCGAGGCCGGGAAGCCTCTGATCACCGGCTTCGACATCATGGAGCCTACAGTCTTCTTCGGCGTGCTCATAGGAGCGGCCGTGCCGGCGGTTTTCTCTGCGATGCTGATCCTTGGCGTTGACAGGAACGCGCAGAGAATGGTCGGGGAGATACACAGGCAGTTCAATGAGATAAAGGGGCTCAGGGATGGAACGGAGTCTCCTGATTATGGCAGATGTATCGACATAGCCACGTCCGGTGCGCTCAAGGAGCTTGTTCCTGCAGGTCTCATGGCGATCCTGATGACTCTTGCTGTCGGCTTCATCGGAGGACCGGAAGCCATCGGAGGATTCCTCCTGGGGAATATCGTCAGCGGACTGCTGCTTGCACTCTTCATGTCCAATTCCGGAGGTCTCTGGGATAACTCAAAGAAGTATGTCGAGGCCGGAGCTGAGGGCGGAAAGGGCAGTGAGGCCCACAAGGCGGCTGTCATCGGCGACACAGTCGGCGATCCCTTCAAGGACACAGCCGGTCCGTCGATCAACACACAGATCACTGTCGTCTCCCTTGTGTCATCGCTCTTTGCCGCAATCTTCGTGGCTCTCTCCATTTTCTGATACCTTTCAACCCTCTCCGCGATGCTGTATCATCAGCGGGGAGGAACTGGATGGGCAGAAATCTCATAGTCGGTGATATACACAGCCAGTACGGGCTTCTGATGGACGTCCTCTCTGCGGCATCATTTTCGCCGGAGGAGGATGTCCTCTATTCTGTGGGCGACCTGGCCGACCGCGGCCCTGAGACTGTGCGCCTTCTGCAGTTCCTGTCATCCCTGCCGTCCTACAGGCCTGTTCTCGGCAATCATGATGTGTGGCTCCGTGATTACCTCGTGTCAGGATTGCGTCCCTCTGAATGGACCGAGTGCAACGGCGGAGCAAGAACCGTCAAGGATTTCATCAGGTACGGGATAGGGGAGAAGGAGAGAGTCAGAACCGGGGAGTGGCTTTCACGCGCCCCCTATGTGAGAATCGATGATAAATACATCGTGATGCACGGAGGAATCCCCGCCGGGTGGACGATGACTGAACTTGAGAAGGTCGCCGCCCTCCCGCCAAGCACCGTGGGGTATCCTGCCCTGGAGGAGTCTCCGGCTTCGCCGATGTGGAACAGAAGCTATCTCCAGAGCGCGATGGCCTTCGAGAACGGTGCAGATCCGGCTGTACTGCAGGCACCGCTTGAGATAGACAGGAAAATATTTATAGGACACACGCCGATTCTCACCCCCTTCCATTCAGAGCGTTATCATCTGACAGCCATCGATACGGGAGCCGGCCATGGGCGGCGCCTTACCCTGATGGACATGGATACTCTTAGATACTGGCAGGCAGAACCTGAAGATTAGAACCGTGGCGCAGCTTTCCGTGCTAGAATTGCCATATGAGAAAGCTGGTTTCACTCATTATTCTGGCCGTTCTGCCCCTCTCGCTCTTTGCTGCAGAACCTGCCGTGATCATGTCTCTTATGGCACCTTCCGTCATATACGGGATGACGGGAAGTGGCGGGGTCTATGAGGCTGATGATCTGGGGAGGGAAGGAGCGCTGCTGCTCACGATCCCTGCTGAGACAGCCGCATCGGGCCTTTCGCTTTCGGATATGCTCTCCTGCAGCCTTCATGGTACGCTGAAAGCTATTGCTGATCTCTCCTTCCTAGTTGCAGGATATGATGATTTCTCCGTAATCGGGGCATCCGGCTCAGTTGCTGTCGAGCCGCAATTCGATGCTGCCGCAGGCACAGCATCGCTTTCCATCTCATATGATGATGTCTCGGTGCTCTACCGGTTCGGATCGAGGATGGATGAGGCGGCCATTGACGGAGATGTCCGTTTTACGGCCTCTCTGTTCACGGATCCGCTACTGTCAGCGGTGATCTCGGCAGATGATATCGTGATCAATGGTGATGGCTCCTTCTCAGACAGCGATGTTGAGTTGAGACTGTATCTCAATGAGGGGCTCATCTCATCATACCTTGAGTATACAGGTCAGGATATCGATGCGCTGCGGCAGGAAGCGGCGGAGGCTTTCCTCACATCTCCTGTTTCCGCTTTTATCGGTTATCCTGAAAGTGCGGAGAATGTCCTTGCCTTCGCAGCTGATCATAACGCCATGGATCTGGTGGATGCCGCGGCTTTCGTGCTTGCTTCCTCGTCTAACAGCACACTCTCCGAGGCTGATATTCTTTCCATGATGATCGTTCCTGCAATCTATATTGATGGAAAGGAAGCGGAGGATCTCGATATGCAGAAAGCCATGCGCTGGTATTCGGACATCATGAACCTTGCCTCGATGCTCGAGTGACGCCGGACCGCCTTGATGCTAAGATTGTGCCATGGATGAGAAGATCAGGGCCGTCATCATCGGCGGCGGCATAGCAGGTGCCCAGGCAGCTGCCACTATAAAGGGGATGGATGTCACCATCATCACAGATGAGCCGTATCTTCCTTATTACAGGATGCGCATCGAGGAAGTCCTCGGCGGTAAAGCTCCGGAGTCGCTTTATATGCATCCCCGGGAGTGGTATGAGGAAAAGGGGATAGGGATCGTAAGCGGAAGCGCAGAGCGCATAGGGCGTGATTCCGTTCAGCTTGCTGACGGCAGGGAAATACCCTATGACAGATTGCTGATAGCCACTGGAAGCAGTGCAAGGCGGCTCCCGCTTCCCGGCGGCAGGAAGGAGAGCTGTGTCCTGAGGACAATGGCGGATGCCGTGGATCTCCGCGAAAGGCTTTCATCGGCTTCCAGCTTTGCCGTGATAGGCGGGGGGCTTCTGGGCCTCGAGGCCGCATACTCAGTCGCTTCCGATTTCCATATTCCGGTCAGTGTGCTGGAATCCGCTCCGTACATCCTGCCGCGTCAGATTGACAGGGATTCAGCTGCAGTCCTGCAGAAACGGCTGCTTGATGCCGGTGTGAACGTCATAACAGCTGCTTCTGTCAGCAGCGCGGATGATGATTGCCTCCATCTTGAGGATGGGCGTGTGGTTCCTGCTGATGTCCTCTGCTTCTCTGTCGGAGTGAACCCGGGGAAGGAACTCGCAGAACGCTCAGGTATTGCTACCGGCAGAGGAATAACCGTAGACCGCCATCTCCGCACATCCATGGATAATGTCTGGGCAGCGGGCGATGCCGCAGAGCTTGACGGCAGGACATTCGGCCTTGCGGTGCATGCCCGTGAGATGGGTATAGCAGCGGCAGGATCAATGATGGGAATGAGTGATGAGTACAGTCCTTCCGAGCCGTCAGCCATACTGAAGGTTGGCGGTATCGATGTCGCCTCATTCGGCGTGCCCGAAGGGGAGATGAGAGTGGAGACGGATGGGGAGAAGAGGAGAACGCTTTTCATCAGGGATGGCATCATCTCAGGAGCTGTTCTCATTAATGACAAGGCTTCGATGATGGCTGTGAAGGCCATGATAGGCAAGGAGGCGTGAATGAAGTTCAGCATCCCCGGTGAAGTCTTTCTGAAAAGGCTTTCGTTTGACAGAATCTCCGGTGTCCCTGCCGTTATGCTCTCCGATCTGCTGAAGACCGCAGAGGCAATGCAGGGTGAGCCTATGGATGAGCTTCCGCTCTCACTTTACAAGGACTTTCTCCGTACCGGCTGCAGAACAGGTTATGAGACACCTTATTTCAGAAAGCGCACAAGGCTTTCCACCCTTGTCATTGCCGAGCTGGCAGAAGGAAAAGGACGTTTTCTTGAGAGGATAGAGGATGAGATATGGTCGATTCTCGGAGAACCCGGATGGGCGATCCCCCCTCATAATCTCTATGTCCGTGACACCCGCCCTCTTCCCGTTCCACTGACGGACCGCCCCGTGCTCGACCTCTTCGCGATGGAGACCGGGGAGATTCTGGCACTCTCTCTTAATCTTCTGGAGGGAAGGCTCACGCCGGGGCTTGATGTCACAGCCCGTGCCGAGCTGATGCGCAGAATCGTTGACCCGTACCTTTCATCGTGGTTCTGGTGGATGGGATGGAAAGGGAAGGAGAAGCTCAACAACTGGACTGTCTGGTGCACGCAGAATCTGCTCCTGACCGTCTTTTCCCTTGATCTTT
Organism: uncultured Spirochaetales bacterium; assembly: GCA_949292445.1. Next base: position 18,054 of record CASEZU010000157.1, read on the forward strand.
CCCAGGATGTCTATCATGCGGCTGCTGACAAGGCACTTGCCTCTCTTGCTGACTGGTACTCCCAGTATGGGGATGATGGCTGCTGTGATGAAGGGCCTCATTACTGGCATGCTGCCGGGCTCTGCTTCTTCGGGGCTGTGAAGATCGTGAATGATGTATCGGGCGGAGCACTCCGGTGGCTTGAGAAGGAGCCGAAGTACCGTGCCATTGCATCCTACATCACCAATATGCATGTTGAAGGTGAGTGGTATCTCAATTTCGCGGACAGCTCGCCCAAGGCCGGGGAGCTTGGGGTGAGGGAGTATCTTTTCGGAAAGTCAGCAGGTGATGACCGTCTTGTCAGGGAAGCTCTCATAGATTTCCGCTCCCACCTTGACCGGCTGGAACACGGAGAGCCGCTTCCATTCGATGACAACAAGTACAACCTCTGGTACAAGTGGCTGAAGTACAGGCTTGCGGGAGAGATGACCTCAGCCCCGGTTCCTGAGGATGAAGGCAGGAAAGGGTATGTGTATTACCCGAGCGTCGGTATATCAATCTACAGGAGCGGCCGTACCGTGCTTGCTGTGAAGAGCGGGTGCAATGATGACAGCCACAACCACAATGACACTGGCAGCGTGATCCTCTATTCCGGCGAGCATCCCGTGCTTGTGGATATCGGGGTGGAGACGTATACAGCGAAAACATTCTCATCAGAGCGCTATACGCTTCCTCCGATGCAGAGCCTTTACCACAATGTCGTCAATTTCGGAGGCATTGGTCAGTGTGCAGGCAGGGAATTTGCCGCTTCTTCTGTCTCTTCCGGGCCCGATGGAGTATCGATGGAACTTGCAGGAGCATATCCTCCCGGGACAGTTGGTTCCTACAGGCGTTCAGTATCATTCTCAGCCGGGGCTGTCTCATTCACGGAACTGGTCAGAGGAGGAAAGGATCCTGTGCTCTCCCTGATACTTCTGGACAAGCCTGAGGTTGAGGGAGAGAGGCTGAGCGCACCATCTTGGAGCATTGTTTTCCGCGGTGCCGGAGAGATTGCAGTTGAGAAAATGGATATAACGGATCCCAGGCTCCGCATCGCATGGCCGGATACTCTTTACAGAGTGCTGGTCCCGTTTGCGGAGAGGCTGGACTGGAGTGTGAGGATATAGGAGAAAGTCATGGACGAACTTGAAAGGAAAGCGCTTGAGTATCATATGAGAGGAGGAGTGAGCGGGAAGGTGTCGGTAGTGCCGACGAAGCCGTGCCGTACAGCGGAGGACCTTGCCCTTGCCTATACGCCTGGAGTGGCAAAGCCAGTGCTGAAGATAGCGGAGAATGCGGAGGAAGCATACAAGTATACCTCGAAAGGGAACCTTGTGGCCGTAATCTCGAACGGCACAGCGATACTGGGGCTTGGGAACAGGGGAGCCCTGGCCTCGAAGCCGGTGATGGAGGGCAAGGGGGTGCTCTTCAAGAGGTTTGCTGACATAGATGTCTTCGATATAGAAGTCAATGAGAAGGATCCGGAGAAGCTGATAGAGATAGTGGCGGCGATCTCACCGACATTCGGGGGGATAAACCTGGAGGATATAAAGGGGCCTGAATGCTTCAGGATAGAGAAGGAGCTGATAGAGAAGTGTGACATACCGGTCTTCCACGATGACCAGCACGGGACGGCGATAATAGCGACAGCGGGACTGATGAACGCGGCGGAGATAACAGGGCGGAAGATGGAAGAGATGAAGGTCGTTGTGAACGGAGCCGGAGCGGCGGGGATATCGTGTGCGCGGATGTTCATAGCAGCCGGAGTGAGGAAGGAGAAT
>CASEZU010000158.1 GCA_949292445.1 uncultured Spirochaetales bacterium
ACATAGAGGACCATGCTTACAGTCTTCATGGTCAGAGTTCTTGTTTTGGACATTGCCTGCATATCATTTCTCCCTCATCAGATAGTTCTGCAGCAGTGATATCGCCAGGACGATCATGAAGAAGACCACGGCGATCGCAGAGGAATACCCCTGCTGGTTATTAAGGAATCCGACCTTGTACAGCTGGTAGACAACGGACACAGTCGAGTTGCTCGGGCCGCCGTTCGTAAGGACGTAGACCTGGGTGAACAGCTTGAGAGTGTTGATCGTCACCGATACAAGAACATAGACCATCGTATTTCTCAGTAGAGGAACAGTCACGTAGGCAAAGCGCTTTACCGCACCGCAGCCGTCCAGCATCGCAGCCTCATAGAGTTCTCCGGGAATATACTGGAGGCCTCCGAGGATGATCACCATCTCCAGGCCAAGCGTCTGCCAGACATACATGACGGCAAGACAGCCCATCGCCAGATCCGGGTCCTGAAGCCACGTCTGTGGTTCGATTCCGAAAAGGCCCAGAAGGGTGTTCATGATGCCGGTATCTCCGGGAGAGAAGATGAATGACCAGACAACTGCCACGACTGTCATCGTGACGACCTGCGGGCTGAAGTATATAGCCCTGAAAATCTTCACGCCCTTCAGCGGCCTGTTCACGAATACCGCGAGGATCGTGCCGAATACGACAATCGCAGGAACGACCATCACCGCATATATCCCGGTATTTATGAATGACTGACGGGTGGTGCTGTTCGTGAACACCTTGACGAAGTTCTCGAATCCCACGAACTCCACACTCCTTCCGGGACGCATGACAAGCATCTTGTCCGTGAAGGAATATACAAGTGACATGAGGAAGGGAACGAGTATGAAGAGCGAGATCAGTATCACAGCAGGGGCTGAGAACAAGAGGGCCACTCTTGCCTGATCACGTTGTAAACCGCTTCTCCGCATTTAGTTTCTCCTGTAAGGAAAAGGAGGCGCCGCATGGAGCGCCTCCTGTCTCATGATCAGATATTCCAGCCGTTATCCTCGATGACCTCATCGATCTCGACTGAAGCATTGTGCAGAGCTGTGTACGGATCAGCGCCGCCGATCACATCGCTGTATACGGACTGCATTGCATTGTAGATCGTCATGTGTGCCGGTGTAAGCGGGCGGAGAACGGAAATGCCATCCTCAAGCTGCTTACGGTACAGATAGAGGCGTCCGCCTTCCTGAAGCTCCTCAACCTGATCCATTACGGAGACTCTCGACGGGATGGCACCGTTGAAATCGGTCACTGTGAGGATGTTCTCAGGCTCAAGCGCCTTCTCCATGATTGTCCATGCAGCCTCGAGCTTGCCGTTGTCTGCCGCAGCAGTTGTCATAGCCCATACTGTGGAACCGGAGCAGGTGAAGACACCGCCGCCCATGTCAGGGCAGGGAACGAGAATCGCATCATCGCCGAGGAATTCGACATGCTGCGTATACATCCAGTGTCCGAGAAGGGCAAGCGCGCTCTCCTTCCTCTCATAGAATCCGTTCTCATAGTCGCAGGCTCCATTGATGTAATCCTCTGAAACCATCCACTGGAGGTACTCGAATGCGGCCACAGTCTCCGGGCTGTCGAGAGCGCCGGCAGTGAGCATGGTGGACTCATCGAGGTAGCTTCCTCCGAACGATGCGAGGAACGGCATGTACTGGAAGTAAAGTGATGACGGCTTGTTCTGGCGGATATAGAGAGGATATGGAACTCCGCTCTCCTGCAGGGCTTCAAGCGCATCCTCAAACTCCTCCTTTGTCCATGCATCTTCCCAGCTCTCAGGGATTCTCACACCTGCCGCCTCGAGCATCGACTTGTTGGCCCAGAGAGCCATGCCGGCATCGAACTGCGCGATGGAGATTATATGATCATCATATGATGTCTCAGCCTGTACTGATGGGATGAGGTCTGCATAGAGATCCTCCGGCATATACTCATCAAGCGGCTGGATGAGCCCGGAGACATAGTACGAAGGAATCATGAGGTAATCAGCGATGATGAGCTCGGGAGTATCGCCGACAAGCGGGGACACCTGAAGTTTCTGATCAAGCTCATCCTTCGGATAATACTCATCCACGATAGCGATGCCTGTCTCGCTCTCTATGCGGTCCAGGATCTCCCTGTACTTGTCATCCTCAGAACCGCTGCTCACCCATACCTTTATGGAAACAGGGCCATCGGAAGCCTGAGCTGCACTCTCGTTCGAACCGTTTGCGAAAACGGAAGAAACCATACCTGCAAGAAGCAGGAAAGCAACCAGAAACTTTTTCATCATAACCTCCTAAAAAGATGTTAAACGGTTGTTATATTCTTCTGAAACACCACCAGTATATACTCAGTTATTCACCTGTCAACATAAATTTAACTGAATATCAACCGGTTAACAGAAATAAAACATCAAAGCAACATTCCGATCACAAAGGATCGCGGGATGTGCGGGCATCTCCGAAGAAGAACATGAAATCCTGTATCTCCGTCTTCATCATCCCTCCGTGCTCCCTGTAGAAATCGGCTTCAGCCTTCTGCACCGACCTGTCATACGGACAGCTGCAGAATGAGACCGCGCCGCCGTCAATCACGATATACTGAGCGCTTTTATCAGGATCATCGGGACGCCTGTATGACAGGCTCCCGGGATTGAGCCATTCCCTGTCTCCTGAAAGAAGATGCCTGCACTGCCTGTGCGAGTGGCCGAAGATCATGCGTCGCCTGCCGCTGCCGCAGGACTGGCCGTTCCAGTTCTCTTCCCAGTAATTATCGAAAGCATAAGGAGATTCTATCACTCCATATCTGTCATCATACTGGTGCTGGACAAGATAGTCATAGCCATCTGCCGAGAATGAGAGATGATAAGGCAGCCCTTCCAGATAGCTGACGCGCATATCATCAAGACGGAGGCAGTTGTGGTGGATCCACTTGAAATCCTCCCCTTTCGCCTCCTTGTACTCACCGCTTCTGTATACGCGGATCAGATGGTCATCATGGTTTCCCCTGACAATGGCGGAAGGAGAGCTGAGAGTACGGAAGAAATCAATGGTGAAGACAGGATCTGTACCATAGTCCACGATATCACCGGCGAAGACGAGAAAATCGAATGACGGCTCGGCCGCCATGACAGCGGAGAGAGCCTCCCTGTTGCTGTGAACATCGGAAATGACGAGAATGCGCATATCCACCTCCGGATACTGGATATATTCCACCGGATATGGCAAACGGTCAACATATCATGAGCTTTCTCTTACAGAGAGCGATACGCCGAGCTTGATCGTGGATGAGGGAAAAGCCCCAGACTTGATCGCAGCCTCAAGCGACGAGACAGCTATTATGGCCATTTCCCTTATCGGCTGCCGGATGCTCGTGAGGCGCGGCGTCGTGCAGGATGCGAACCACGTGTCATCGAAGCCGACGATATGAAGCCTTTCAGGCACAGGAATCCCCCTCCTCGCAGCCTCCTGTATTGCCTGGGCCGCGATGATGTCACTCGAGCAGAAGAGCCCGTCCATTTCCGGGTTTGCATCAAACACCTCCGCGATGAGCGCCCCGTACTCCTGGGAATGGAACATCTCCCGCGTCGCATGACGGATGCGGCAGTCCATACCGCGGGACGAGAGATATTCCCTAAAACCCTCAGCGCGTCCGTCAGCCGGCATCGCCTCATCCTGATCACCTGCGATCATCACAAGCGACCGGCAGCCTCGGGAGAGAAGATGGTCTGCAGCGAGCCTTCCCCCATCGAAATTATCACAGACAACGGAAATCGCGCCATCAAGTCCACCGCGCTCTATGGCTATGACAGGCACACCGTAATCATGCAGGCGCACAGCCTTGAAATTGCCGGAGCAGAGAATTATTCCCGAAACCCTGTGCTTCTTGCACTTCTCAAGGAAGCTCAGCTCCTTCTCATCATCCCCGTCGGACACGAAAAGCAGCACCTGCATCCCCTTCTCCTCAAGGAACTCTTCCAGGCTTCTGAGGAGCAGCGGGAAATAAGGATTCTGCAGCGTAGGGATGATGATGCCGATTATCGAGGAGGTGCTCTGGCTCAGTGAGCGCGCTATCTCATTGGGCTGGTATTTCAGCTTTCTCATCGCCGCCTCCACCTTCTCGCGGGCGCTGCTGCTTATGTATCCCCTGTTGTTCAGGACTCTGGAGACAGTACCCACGCTGAGCCCGGTCTCTTTCGCAACATCCTTTATAGTCGGCATAATCTCCTCCTCTCAGATATTCTACCGCACACTCTTGCGACAGTCATCCTTTACAGCTGGGAAAACCTGTTTTATAGTTATGTCAAACGTTTGTTATAAAGTTGGTCATATGAGTACATTTCAGGAACGTTGCATAAATAGAACAGATGAGCTTGAGGCACTCTACAGGAGCCTTTATGGTGACAATGGCCTCGATGCGCTTTTCACCCTCATGGAAAGAAAACATTCTGAGAGGAAGGATGAGCTGAGAGCCCTTGATGAAACAAGGGAGCAGAACCCGGACTGGTATCTCAGGCCGGAAATGCTCGGCCTCACAATGTACTCAGACCTTTTCGCCGGCGGCATCCATGGCATAGAGGAGCATATGGAGTATCTGAGGAAGATGCAGATCACATACCTCCATCTGATGCCGTTTCTGAAGACGCCGGAGAAATGCAATGACGGCGGTTTTGCCGTGAGCGACTACGATACGGTGAATCCATCACTCGGCACAAATGATGACGTTGAGAGGCTCGCGGATACGCTGAGAAAGAGCGGGATAAGCCTCTGCATGGACTTCGTCATGAACCACACCGCAGATGACCATGAATGGGCCAGGAAGGCTAAAGAGGGAGATAAGCGGTATCAGGATATGTACATCTGCTTCCCGGACAGGACTATCCCTGACCAGTATGAACGGACTGTGCCGGAAGTATTTCCCGCCACCGCACCGGGGAACTTCACCTGGTGCGAGGAGATGGGGAAATGGGTATTCACATCGTTCTACCCGTCGCAGTGGGATCTGAACTACAGGAACCCGGAGGTCTTCCTCGCGATCGTATCAAGCATGCTTGACTGGGCGAACAGGGGCGTCGAGGTATTCAGGCTGGATGCGGTTCCGTATATCTGGAAAGAGCTCGGCACCTGCTGCCGCAACCTCCCGGAAGTCCACAGCATCGTCAGAATGATCAGGCTAGTGTTCGAGATCGCCGCACCTGCGGTGATCCTCAAGGGAGAGGTGGTGATGGCCCCCAGGGAACTCGCCGCCTACTTCGGCACAAAGGAACACCCTGAATGCCACATCCTGTACGGAGTCTCCCTGATGGTCAACATATGGGGAGCGCTCTCCAGCCAGGATGCAAGGCTGCTTGAATCACAGACAGAGGCATTCCTGTCGCTTCCTGACAACTGTCATTTCGTCAATTACGTCCGCTGCCATGACGATATAGGCTGGGGATTCGACGAGGATGAGGAACGCCGTCTGGGCATTGATCCGCTGCAGCACAAGATATTCCAGTACAGATTCTACGAGGGTACCTTCCCCGGCTCATACGCACGCGGCCAGCTGTACAACTATGATCCGGCCTCGCTCGATGCCCGCAGCTGCGGCACAGCAGCAAGCCTCACAGGAATCGAGGAAGCGATACAGCGCAACGACATGGCGCTGCTTGAAAAGGCAATAAGCCGCATGAAGCTCATCCATGCCGTGATATTCGCAATGAAGGGCTTTCCCCTCATCAACAGCGGCGATGAGATAGCCCAGCTGAACAACTACGAGTATGTGTTCAATCCCGACAAGCGCGATGATTCAAGATACGTCCACCGCTCGCAGTTCAGATGGGATCTGGCAGAACGCTGCGGCGACAGCAGCACGCTTCAGGGCCGCATCTTCTCCTTCCTGCAGGAACTGAAGGCGGCGAGGCTCTCATCTCCGGCCTTCGATCCGGATGCAGGAGTGACGACGTGGCATCCGCACAACAGCAGGATCTTCGCGCTGAGAAGGCAGAAGGACGGACATGATGTTCTTGCGGTATTCAGTTTCTCAGACAGCGGAGAAAACTGCCATTTCGATTTCTTCATGGGAAAATACAGGGACATCCTCTCCGGGCGCACAGTCGAACCGGGAAAAGGCTTCAGCATGGAGCCGCACAGCTTCATGTATCTGGAGAACATAACACATTCTTGAAGAAGAGAACCCGGCGTAATATGCTTTCCCCATGTATCTGATACTCTCCGACATACACGGCAGCGGGGAAGGCATACGCCTTTCAGAGGCGGCAATAGCTCATTTCAGACCGGAGGGGATCCTCAGCGCAGGAGACCAGTGCCCCGATCCTCTTTACCAGGCGTTCTTCTCATCGCTCACGGCGGTGAGGGGCAACTGTGACAGATACTATGAGTATATGGAACTCCCCTTCCCGCCTGTCTCAAGGGAACTCCAGCTCTGCGGCCGCAGGGTCGTGATGACCCACGGCGACAGGATGAGCCCCGATGACTTCGATCTCAATCCTGGCGACATATTCATATCAGGGCACACTCATGTGCCGGAGCTCTATTCTGAGAACGGCGTAGTGTTCTGCAACCCGGGATCACCATCGCGCCCCAGATCATCGGAGGGACCGACAGCAGCACTGCTCTCGGAAGACTTTATCCGCCTCTTCTCCCTTCTCGACTTCACGACCATCTCTGCAATACGCCTCTCCCGTCTGTAGCACTCCGAGAGCCGCACGGCGGAGACAGTTGAGCCATCATTGAAAGCGCTCTCAGGCTCCATCGTGAAGCGCTGCGGAATATGCAGCATCCCAGGAGCGGAAAGCGTGTCCATCAGCGCCATTCCCCTTTCAAGGATATCCCGGCCCCGGAGGCCGTAGGCACGGAAAAGAATAGCGGCAATTCTCAACAGGAACGGGAAACGGAATATAAACCTGGGCAGCCTGCCCCACCACTCTGAGAGGGTTCCCATCGGGGAGTATCCGTCAGAGACGAGCGCGTAGCGGTATGCTGCCTCATAAAGCGCCATCACCGCACCCGCTCTGTCGGAAAGAGGCCGCCTCGGCAGCAGCCATGAGGCAGGGAGCTCCGCAGGAAGGCCGAGCATCGCAAGGACCGCACCCGCCCTGTCGCCCCTGAGGTCCGTGAGAAGCGGGAGATGGTTGCCCGTCATGACAGCTCCCGGGAATGAGTAAAGCCCCTGCGAGAGCTTTTCCCCCAGTCCTCTGTTCTCACCGATGAGATGGATGATGCGCACATACTCTCCGATTCCCTTGCCTTTCAGCACCGGAAGCGTGTAATCGGTGCCGGGAAGCGTCGCAAGATAGGCCAGCAGGGCGCCGGTATCCGCCGCGCCGAGCCCCTCCTCATGCACCGCATCCGCAAGAATCCTGACACTTTCGAGGGAGAAGAATCCGAGATTGCTTCCAAGCATCGCCGCTTCCTCCCATGTGGGAAGCACTCCGTTGTCCTTGGTACGTCTTCCGCAGGAAAAGTAGCATTCCTGGCATGACTCAGGATAGACTCCGTAGAGATCAGCAGCGCTACGGCCATCGAGGAAATAAGCACGCGGATCGAAACGATCTGTGTAGTATCTGACGGGAAGCCATCCGAGACGGAGTGCGGAATCGATGAATCTCCCGCCTCCTTCCTTCCTCAGCATGCGGGCGATTCTTGTCTTCTCCAGATGCCGCCTTGCCCTCTTCTCATATCTGCCGTTTCCCAGGCTGTCCTTGCGTGGAAATCCGGGAAAGATGATTCCCTTGAGGTTCTTCCATCCGAAAAGGCAGCCGAGCCCCATTGATGCGGCTTCCCTTCCCCCGGACTGCAGCGAAGCGAAAAGCACGCCGTTCTCGCCTGCGCGTCCGATCGAGAGGACTGTATCGGTGATGTTCTTCCTGACAGCTGCCTCAGTTTCAGACGCCGGAAGGCCCCTGAAAGCCTCCGCAGCGATCCGCTCAGCTCCGTCAGCCGAAATGCCTATGACCTGCATCCTGCGGGCTCGTCCTGCTATGACGACAGCCTCATAACCGAGGCGGTACATAGAATAACCCGGAGCAAGGCCAGAAGAGGCTACAGCAAGTGCATCGGTCACGGGCGAATGGAAGATGAAGGAGAAGAAAGCGGAACCGCTGAAGCGCACAGCCCTTTCCGACGGTGCGACCATCACAACAGGAGATTCCTTCTCATATTCCCTGTACAGGCTGATGCCGAGCTCCAGGCCGCTGAGGCCTGAGCTTTCACGCCTTTCCGTGTCTTCCCTGTCCAGATGGATAACGAGAACTGCCATGCCCCGATTATATTCCGTAAAGCGGAAAAGGAATACACTGGCTGTATGACCGACACGGAATGGGAAGCATTTGAGAGAAAAAGGGAACGATCGCCTTTCAGGATGAAGTTCCATCTCTCGGCAAAGGACAGGGCATATATTGAAACAAAAGGCCTTGAGACAATAGCGTCGCATGCCGGTGACTTCATCAGGAAGCGCCTTGCACCTGCAGAGCCGCTGAATGACGGCAGGCAGACACCGATGAGGGGCCATCCTGTCTTCATAGCCCAGCATGCTACAGGCTGCTGCTGCCGCGGCTGTCTCAGGAAATGGCATGGAATACCGGAAGGAAGAGCACTGACGGATGCGGAGATAAGCTACATCACCGAGGTCATCATGAGATGGATTGTGAGCGAGATTCCAGATACTCTCCGCAAACCTCACGGAGAGGTATGTTATCATGAAGATTATGAGAAAGCTGGAAGTGACACTCGACGGAAAGAGAATTGAGGCTTTGCCGGGAACAAGGCTGCTGGATCTCATCAGGACCTCAGCGGAAGAGACCGATCCCGTGATCGCAGCACGTGTCAACGGATCGGTGGAATCGCTGATGGAGATGGTGAGAGGGAACGCTGCAATAGAATCCGTACGCCTCGAATCCCCGTTCGGAAAGAGAGTCTACCGCAAGAGCCTCTGCTTCCTGCTCTGCTACGCCTCCGCCCTGATCGCTCCGGAAAGATCCCTGATCATAGGCCACAGCCTCGGCGACGGCTATTATTTCCGCTACCGCGGCGGCGAGAAACCGGATACGGAGAAGCTGAGGGAAGTGATGAAGGAGGCGATCGCCTCCGATCTTCCGATAGAGCTTGTGGAACTCACCCACGACGAGGCAATGGAGTACGCTGCAGAAAGGAAGCTGAAGGAGACCGGGGAACTGCTCTCAACGCTCAACAATTCATCCTACCGCTTCGCGAGAATCGGGGAATGCATGGAGATGTATTACGAGCCGCTCCTGCCTTCCACGGGCTATCTCAGGCTCTGGGAGCTGATGGATTACGGCGACGGGCTTCTTCTCCGCTATCCGCAGAGCAGGAATCCGCGGACAATAATGCCGTTTGCGGACAATCCGCTCCTTTTCTCCGTCTTCAGGGAGAACAAGGATTTCGCCAGGATACTCGGAGTCTCATCCATGGGGGAACTCAACAGGAAGGTGGTATCCGGAGAAGCGGGGAAGACAATACTGCTCTCCGAAGCCCTGCAGCGGAGAAGGATATCCGATATATCGCGGATGATAGCATCCAGAAGAAGTGTCAGGGCTGTTTTCATCGCGGGTCCCTCATCATCAGGAAAGACGACCTTCTCGATGAGGCTCTCAGACGAGCTCAGGGTGGATGGCTTCAAGCCGGTGAAGATATCACTGGACGACTACTACCTCACTACTGACAGAATCCCGCTGGACGAGGATGGGGAAAGGGACTACGAGGTGCTAGAGGCACTGAATCTTCCGCTTTTAAGGGAGCAGCTTACAGATCTCATAGAAGGAAAGGGCGTGCATCTCGCCTCGTTTTCATTCAGGGAGAAAAGGACCTCATTTGCTGCGGAGGAGACAAGGATGGATGAGGACTCCATTCTCGTCATAGAGGGAATACACGGCCTCAACCCCGCCCTCATTCCGTCACTTCCGGAGGAGAAGGTGTTCAGGGTCTATATCTCAGCGCTCACGCAGGTGAATCTGGACACGCGGTCAAGGATCAGCACGACTGACAACAGGATACTCAGGCGCATGGTCCGGGATAACAGGACCAGAGGCTTCGATGCGGTCGAGACTCTCTCAAGATGGCCCTCAGTCGAACGCGGAGAGAAGAACCACATCTTCCCGTTCCAGAACAATGCGGATGTGATGCTCAACAGCGCGCTGGAATATGAAATGGGGGTGCTCAAACCGTATGCCGTTCCTCTTCTGAGATCGGTGGGAAAGGAACACGGGGATGCCTATGCAAGTGCAAGACGGCTTCTGGATTTCCTGGACTACATCTCCCCGATTCCATCGGAAATGGTTCCGGGTGATTCAATACTGCGCGAGTTCATCGGAGGGTCGGTATACTCCGCTACTTGATCACATAGACAGTATGTGACTCCGTGAGTACGTCAGGGTAGCGCTGTATCATGTTCATCAGCCGCAGCGCCGGCCCCGACGGCTCGTTATGCCCGCTCTCCCAGGCCTCGACTGTCTTCTCGGATACGCCGAGAAGCTCTGCGAAAAGCCCGACAGAGAGGTGCAAGCGGAGCCTCAGCGTCCTTATCTCATCATTGGTGTAAGGGCGGAGAGGCTCTATCTTTATATACTTGTTGCGTCTGGTGAGGACACCGTTCTTTCTGGGATAGAGGGCATCCCTCACCTCTTCAAGGTATACGCTTATCATTTACCGTAGATGTGAAGGCATTCGTTGAGCTCCTCGAGGATCCTGTCACGGCACTTCCCGCAGGCTGTCGCGCATCCTGTCTCCTTCTGCAGCTCATCGAAAGAACTCACCTTGCCCGTCTTCACGAGCTCCTCGATCATATGATCCGTCACCCCCTTGCACTCGCAGATGATCTTCGCTGTCGTTCCCTTGTAAGGATTCGGCATGCCGTTCTTCTCCAGATAATCATCGATTGCGGCCCTGAGCGCCTTGTCGCCGAGAACTGAGCAGTGGAACTTGTGCTCAGGAAGCCCTCCGAGGGCATCGGTTATCATTGCGGGGGTGAGATGATAAGCATCCTCAAGCGTCATGCCTATGGCAAGCTCGCTCATCATTGATGTGGAGGCGATCGCGGAGGCGCAGCCGTAGGTAAGCCACCTGAGATCCGTGATCCTGCCATCCTTCACCTTTATGCCGACCCTCATCTGATCACCGCATGCAAGCGACCCGACCTCGCCGACTCCGTCAGGAACGAAATCCTCGCCCTCCTTCCAGAGGTTGCGGGGATTGATGAAATGATCCTTCACCGTATCTGTATAGACCCACTGGGCCATGAAGCTATCTGCCATATCACACCTTCCTCGTGCTCATCGATCTGACCTTCTCTATGATCGGGGGCAGCTTTTCGAGCACATAATCGACATCATCCATCGTGTTATAGCGTCCGAATGAGAACCTGATAGAACCATGAGCGAGCTCCACATCGAGCCCTGCTGCCAGGAGGACATAGCTGGGTTCAAGGGAACCTGTCGCACATGCAGATCCCGTGGATACCTCTATTCCCTCGAGATCGAGATAGAGCAGTATGGATTCGCCCTCCGCCGACGGGAATGATACATTGAGCGTCCCGGGAAGGCAGAGTGACTCATCATTCGAGCCATTCACGATCACGCCCGGTATCCTCTCCTCGATGCCTTTGCGCAGCGCTTCCCTCATCTCCCAGAGCCTGTCATGCTCCTCCCTGAGGTTCTCACGGGCAAGCTCCGCGGCCTTTCCGATACCATATATGGCCTGGTTGTTGTAGGTACCTGCCCTCATGCCCTTTTCCTGATGTCCGCCGTGGACAAACGGGGAAAGAGGCACACCGTGGCGGGCATAAAGCACTCCCACGCCCTTGGGACCGTAGAACTTATGGCCGGAAAGCGAGAGGTAATCCGCCCCTATATCATTAACGGATACAAGAATCTTTCCGATGGCCTGTGTGGCATCCGTATGGAAGAACGCTCCGTGGGCATGTGCGATGGCTGCAGCCTCATTCACAGGCTGGATGGTGCCGGACTCATTGTTTCCGGTCATCACGGAGACAAGAGCCACGTCGTCGCCCATAAGGGCCTCGAGTGCATCCAGACGCAGCCTTCCGATCCTGTCCACAGGGCAGAGGTCGACAGCATAGCCTTTTTTCCGCAGGTATTTCACTGTCTCGATTGTCGCGGGATGCTCGACAGAGGAGACTATGATCCTCTTCCTGCTCTCCCCCTCATCCGCCCTGTCGCGGAAGATGTTGAGCACCATGTTGTTGCTTTCCGATGCGCCTGATGTGAAATAGATATCTCCGGGATCACCGCCGATCAGCTTCGCGATCTCACCACGCGCCCATTCTATGCCGGCAACAGCCTGGCGCCCGAGGGTATGCATGCTGGATGCATTGCCGAAGAGCTCATCATTGGAGTGGATGAACTCCCGCACCTCGTCAGCCATTCTGGTAGTGCCGTTGTTGTCGAGATAGACATATCTTCTATCCATATATTTTATCTCCATTCCGGATTTAAGGTAACCGGCAGCGGAGAACACGTCAAGAAGCGGCGAGATAAAGGAGATCAGGAGGAGATGACCATCTCCCTGCGGCGGCGAAGCCTGATGTGATGCGCTCTCGCCCATTCCACATATGCGCAGGAATCAGGAAGCGAACGGCTGAGGACTGCTTTCAGCGGCGTGACTTTCTCACAGCGCCGGCAAACCTTGAAACGCTCATCATAAACCGTGCAGAGATGGCGTGATCCATCGTAATAGGTACAGGGGGATGAGAGATCTATCTCAAGCATGTCAGGATAGATCGTCTTCTCGTGGCAGCAGAGGCCGCAGCGCGAGCAGATATCCTCCCATTTCATGCCCTGAAATGCTCCATTGCAGAGGATATGGATGGAATCGTATCCACAATTGAGACAGAGGCCCTGCCCGAGCGGCAGATCTCATGATCGGCACGGAACGCAGTCTTCGACCGGTGGTACTCAAGCGACGCTGAATCTATCTCAAGTATGATACGTTCCCCGTCTCTTTCGCGGATCGCAACAGTATCATTGTAGACGATCTCCCCCAGTCCGCCAGGCTCCCACTCGCCGGAGAATGAGGCCGGAACATTTATGTTCATGAACGCATCTGCAGGGATCAGGGAAATAAACCTCTCCAGATTATCTGCCGCGAATGCTGCTGTACGGCGGAAAAGGTCCTCATCATCACACTTCTCAGCAGATAGCGCGATGGCCCTGATGCCATAGAGCGCTGCCTGGCGGGCAACGGCGCATGTGCCCGAATAGACAATGTCCGTCGAGAGATTGTAACCATGGTTTATTCCGGATATGACAGCATCGAACTCCTCAGGAAAGAGCGCCGAGCGGTGGCTGTAGACAATGCAGTCAGCCGGCGTACCGGAGACATGGTAATGCCGCGGAGCATACTCCGTCACTGTTATATGGCCGGAGAGAGTCATCGAATGGGAACGTCCGCTCTGCTCCCTGTCAGGAGCCGCGACATAGACGCGATGCCCGCGCTCAGAGAGGACCTCATCCAGGATCCTGATGCCCTGAGCCCTGTATCCATCATCATTAGATAAGAGGATATTCATCTTTCGGTATTACCCTTATTGCGCCGGAAGGAATGTATTCCCTCATCACCGGCTTAAAGCCGAATATGCGCTCATATTCCTCGAGTTTCTCCGAGAACTGCTTCTCGGCCCCGCTGTCCATCAGCACCACGAGAGTTCCTGTGATGCCTACGGAAACCTCCGTCACACCATGTATGCTGTCCGATTCAGTTCCTCTCTTCACAAGCCAGTCAACTTCGGGAGAAGTCAGGCCGGCGAGATGCGAGAGGTTCTGCTGCTCCGTGGAGAGTATCTTCCCCAGCTGCTTGGAATCTCCGGAGACAAGCGCCTCATAGCCTTTCTCCGCAGCCACGGAATCCTCGGTCACGAATGTGATGATCCTCTTCCAGTCTTCGGAGAGAGCATTGCTCTGGATTATCTCCTTCCGCGGGACACTCCTGAGCCTTGTGCCCCTGGGCATCACCTCCCTGAGCCTGGAAAACGCCTGAGCGGCCTCCGTGCGGAAAATCGCAACCTCCTCCGAAAGCTCATCGGCGGGAAGCGAGCAGTCTATGAACCAGGACCCTGTCCCGCTCTCTGCTGTGAACGGATACGGGAAAGAGACGCACTCATATGTCTCGAGATCGAAACGCAGCATCTTGCCCGGTTCGGAAGAGAATATTGTTATGAGATCACGGAGCCTTGCCTTGTATGTGTCGGAGAATCTGTTCGAGTTGTAGGCCAGCCTCATCATCCTGTTGACATCGAGGCCGTAGCCGAAGAGCCTGTCAAGCGCCAGAAGAAGGCCTGCTGTGATGGCTCCGGTTATAGCCGGAGGATCCGCAACTGCGCTCTGTCCTTTTATGGTGAGGTCAAAACCCGCAAGAGGCAGCTCTGAGGACTGAAGCACCTGGCATACTGATTTCACAGGCGTGCACCACCTGTCCTCCCTGCGGGCCCTTATGCCGACGAGCTGGAATTTCTTCCTCTCCTTCTTTGTTGAGTTGAATATGCGCACCTGGCTGTCCTGGCGCTTCGATACTGCGACACGGAGCCCGTGCGTGTTTGTGCTCATCAGAGCATGTCCGGAGCAGAACTCGGAGAAAGCCCCCAAGAGCGTTGTCACCTGCGGAACTTCCACGACAACGTCAGGCTCTGCCCCGTATTCAGCTTTGTGTGCGTTGACGATTCCCTTCATAAAATGTTCCGATTCTGGGGATAATATAGACAACTGGAAGTATTTTGTCAAAAACAAAGGCCGAGGAGCTTTTTCCCCGGCCCTGCTTGATGAAAAACCCTCAGTTTGTCGTGTCTCTGTGGTATCTCTTGTTGAAGCGCTCGACGCGTCCTGTCGTGTCGACGAGCTTCTGGGTACCCGTGAAGAACGGGTGGCATGCCGAGCAGATTTCGACATGGAGGTTCTTCGCAGTCGACTTTGTCTTGATCACATTGCCGCAAGAGCAATGGATTTCCTGAAGCGTATACTCAGGGTGGATGTTCTTCTTCATTTTC
This sequence comes from uncultured Spirochaetales bacterium, assembly GCA_949292445.1. The sequence continues at coordinate 15,020 of CASEZU010000158.1, forward strand.
TTCCTCCGGTTCTATGCATTTCCATCTGCTTTCACAGACGGCGGATATCCCATCACCTCAGCGTCGATGGCGTGTTCATCGAGTCGAGGAACTCCTTATTATTGTTTGTCTTCTTCATCTTGTCAATGAGAGCTACAGACATGTCGACGTCGTCGAGATTGCCGAAAGCGGAACGCAGCAGGAAGACGCGCGAGAGCACATCAGCCGGCAGCAGCAGATCATCCCTTCTCGTTCCCGATTTCTTTATGTTGATGGCAGGGAACTTGCGGTTATCAGCCATCTTGCGGTCGAGGACGATCTCGTTGTTTCCCGTTCCCTTGAACTCCTCGAATATGACCTCATCCATTCTCGACCCTGTCTCGATCAGAGCTGTGGATATGATCGTCAGCGATCCGCCCTGCTCGATGTTCCTGGCAGCACCGAAAAAGCGCTTCGGCTTATGGAGCGCATTGGAATCGACACCGCCGGAGAGGATCTTTCCAGAGGCGGGAACAGTCTGGTTGTAAGATCTTGCGAGACGGGTTATCGAATCAAGGAGGATGACGACATCCCTCTTGTACTCGACAAGCCTCTTCGCCTTCTCGATCACCATCTCCGCCACCTGCACATGATGCTGGGCCTGCTCATCGAATGTCGAAGCCACGACCTCGGCCTTCACATTGCGCTTCATGTCGGTCACTTCCTCCGGGCGCTCGTCCACAAGGAGGACAATGAGCGTGATCTCAGGATGGTTTGTGGTTATGGCGTTCGCGATCTTCTGCATGAGGACTGTCTTTCCTGTGCGCGGAGGAGCAACGATGAGAGAACGCTGTCCCTTTCCGATCGGGCAGAAGAGATCGACTACCCTTGTGGAAAGATCCGACGGCTTGTCCCCGTCTATCACCTCGAGGTGGAGCCTCTCATCTGGAAAGAGCGGAGTCAGTGTATCGAACGGAGCGCGGATCTTCGCCATTTTCGGCTCCTCGCCGTTCACTTTGATGACACGGACGACAGCAGCGCTCTTCTCATTCTCACGCGGTGCCCTTATCTGGGCATAGACCGAGTCACCGGTCTTCATTCCGATGGCCTTTATCAGCGAAGCGGAGACATATACATCCTCCGTTCCGGCGAGATAGTTGTTGAATGAGTATCTGAGATAGCCGAAGCTGCCTTCCTGCAGGACCTCAAGAACACCTTCAGCAAGAAGGACACCGCCGGATGCTGAATGCAGACGGAGCATCCTCGCGATAAGCTCGCTCTTCCTGGAATCGAGGATCACATCCTCGGGAATGCCCTGTGCCCTGGCCCTGTCACGGAGCTCGTCGATATGGAGAGTGGTGAGCACTGATATGAAAAGCTGAGGAGCATCAGGATGTTCATCCATGTTGATCTCGGGCTGGAAATCCTCGTTCATCCTCCTCTTGCCATTATTCTTCATGCGCTTGTCGCGGCGTCCGCTGCCATTATGGAACCGGTCATCATAGCGCCTCTCGAACTGGGGCCTCTGCTGGGAGTTCTCATCGGAGGGAACAGCCTCAGCATCCCCTTCCTGGGAGGGAGCCTCATCAGCCTCCTCTGCGGCAGGCTCTGCCTGAATCTGAACATCCTGAACGGGAGCTTCATCGAAGGTCTCCGCCGCAGGCTCCGGCATCTCAGGAGCTGCACTCTCCTCCGTCTCTTCCTGGCTCTTCATCGTGACTCTCGGTTTTCTCTTTATTGTCACACGCGGTTTCTTGTCACCGTCTTCTGTTTCCGTCTTCCTCGGGCGCCCCGGCCTTCTCTTTGCAGGCTTGAGCTCCTCAGGTGCCGGCATCTCGGAAGCGCCGGTCTCATCAAATTGATCTGACATTATTACTCCAAAAGAAATGATTGGTTCCTGAATGGGCTGATCCTCTGGTAACGAGGGTGATTACGTTCTCGATAATATTGCCATCACCGGGAAATAGTCAACAGAAATCAGATGTGCTTCCAGCAAGCCGCGATTGAGGCGATATCCTCCCCCCTGATGTACGAGGTGAGAAGAATGAATGCGGCGACGGCAGCTTTGCGCCTTATCGAATCGCGGCCCCAGGAGGAGAAGCGGAGCAGCACGCTCTCATCAGTTCTTCCCTTTCCGGAGAATCCGAGATATACAGTCCCCACATCCTTGCCCTCATCCTTGTCAGGACCGGCAACGCCTGTGACAGAAACGGAGAAGTCAGCTCCTGTAATGCTTCTGATGCCGCGTGCCATCTCGGCTGCACATTCGGAAGAGACGGTCCCGTATTTCTCCACCGTCTCATGACGGACACCGAGCACACCCTCCTTGACAGAAGCAGCATAGGAAGTGACGGAGCCGAGCATGAACGCTGATGATCCGGGACGGGAAGTCATAAGGGAGGAGAGGACGCCGCCGGTGCAGCTCTCAGCCACAGCCACAGTGAGCCCATGCTCCTTGAGCGCATCGATCAGCATCGAGAGCGCATCCGTATCACCTGATTCTATCCTGTGCTCCCCTACAAGAGAACGGAGCTTCTCTATGGCCGCATTCCGCTCCTTCCCCGTCTTTCCAGAGACATAGAGGGATATCCTGTAATCCTGGAACCTCGTGCCCCACTCCAGCGTGCTGTCAGCTTCTTCGCAGAGTTCCTCCAGCTTAGCCTCAGCGGTTATGAATGAGGTGTATTCATCACGTTCCGCATCCGGAAGATCCAGCTTTGCCCTGACCAGCGGGATGACGCAGTCATAGAACATCGGGTCCATCTCCCGAGGCGGCCCTGGAAGTGACACAAGGAGCGTCTTTCCGCCATAACCGTAGAACCCCGGAGCAGTGCCGTTGCTGTTCGGAATGATCGTGAAACCTTCGGGAATCATGGCCTGCCTGGCATTGGCGCCATAGGCTTTCTCTCCCAGCCTGGACAGAAGGTGCTCCCAGGACTTCTCATCCCTGACGAGTTTCTTTCCTGCCGCCTCCGCTATCACGGAGCGTGTCATGTCATCGCTTGTAGGCCCCAGCCCGCCCGTTATTATCACGAGGTCTGATGATCTCATCAGAGCTCCCAGCACTCCCTCGACCGTTCCATCATCAGGAAGTGCCACTATCTCGGAGACATGCACTCCGAGATGAGTGAGCTCACGGCTTATCAGGGAACCGTGCTTGTCCTGTATGATCCCCCGCGTAAGTTCAGTGCCTATTACTATTATGCTGGCTCTCATCTGCCCTTCTTTCTCTCCCTGATGGCCCTTATGATCCTCAGCACAGCACCGATTGCGAGAAGAGCCTCAGACGAATAGATCGCAATATATGCGAAGAGATCGATATGACGGACATAGAAGGTGTCGGGGTTGCTCTCATGCGTGTAGACGGGAACATGATAGAGGTGCCAGCCCATCGCAAACGGCTCCATCTCATCATGCATCGTCCCCTCCGGTGTTATGAGGCAGGTGATGCCGCTGTTGGTGCCCCTCACAGTGGCCTTCCTGGTCTCAATCGAGCGGAAAGAGCCCATGGCCGCGTGCTGCAGCTCAGCGCTGACCTTCTTCGACCAGTTGTCATTCGACATATTCACTATCACATCGGCACCGGATTTCACGAATCCTGCCGAGAGGTATCCGAAATTGTCCTCGAAGCAGATCGGCGTCGAGAACTTCACCCCGTCTGATGAGAAGACAACAGGCTCATTGCCCTGGAGCCACCAGTTGTAATCATTGGCAAGAAGCAGGTTGTAAAGCCAGGGAAGCTCCTCCTCATAGGGGAAATGCTCGGTGAACGGCACAAGGTGCTGCTTGCGGTAAGTCTCCTTTATCTCTCCGTCATCGAAGAGGATGACAGTATTGTAGTCCATCCTGTTCGTTGTTCCGTCAGGAAGGATCGGA
>CASEZU010000159.1 GCA_949292445.1 uncultured Spirochaetales bacterium
CCGGCAAAGAGCGGATGGAGCAGAATGGAGGCGAGGAACGAGAAGATGTTCTCCGCATCAGAGTTGGTGAGGAACTGGGTCGGTACCAGAGCCCTGCCGATGAAGCCGATCGTTATCGCGGAGAAGAGGGATATGATGACCCATACTGTAGCGATGCGGCGGCTCTTCCTGAGTTCATCCTTGTGCCTGATGGCCATGAAGCGCAGCAGCACCTGCGGCATGCCGAAGTATCCGAGGCCCCATGCGAGCATTGAGAGCGCGGAGATTATGCCGTACGGACGTGCATCGCCGAAAAGCGGCGCGCCGTTCTGGATAACCTGCTCTCCGGCTTCATTCAGCACAGGGGAGGCGATATTGAAGAACTCCAGATAGCCGGGGATCGCCTTGAGATTCGCGAAGACCTCTCCCAGTCCGCCTGCTGCGACCGTTCCCAGCGTCAGTATTATGACGAGCGCCAGCACCATCACGACAGCCTGCATGAAGTCGCTGGCACTTTCTGCGAGGAAGCCGCCGAGGAATGTGTATACAACAACGAAGACCGCTCCGATGACCATCATGATCTGGTAATCAATGCCGAAAAGCGATGAGCAGAGCTTGCCGCAGGTCACGAAGCAGCTTGCTGCATAGACGCAGAAGAAGATGAGGATGAACACAGATGAGATCGCCATCAGGACCTTTCTCTTCTCGTGGAAGCGGTTGCTGAAGAAATCAGGAAGCGTGATCGCGTTTCCTGCTATCTCAGAGTAATGTCTCAGGCGTCTGGCTACGATCAGCCAGTTGATGTATGTTCCGATTGCCAGTCCTGCCGCTGTCCAGAATGCATCCGCGAGCCCTGTCCAGTATGCCAGACCTGGGAGCCCCATAAGGAGCCATCCGCTCATATCCGAGGCTTCGGCGCTGAATGCTGCGACCCACGGGCCCAGCGATCTTCCGCCGAGATAGTAATTCTCGGAACTCTCATTAGCGCGTTTTGCAAAATATACGCCGATGCCGATGACAACTCCGATATAGAGCACCATCGTGATCAGCGTCTGTATCTGGCTCGATTCCATTTATCCCTCCGAACGTGGTTTTATGTACGATAATATCTGAAATGGAAAAGAGATGATAGCCCGGGTGTTGTGCGGGAACGCATCGAGCGCGATATTTGGCGGAAAACAGCACGGATTAATGCGCTTGTGTCTATGTCCTGAATGCTGCCGTGCACCGGTTTTTCCCGCCGCCAATCCATTTTTCTTGGAAATTAACATTTTGCCGAGACTGACACTGAAGAATTAACAGAAACCTAACAGCAAGCCCGGGGATGGCCTGAGGTCCCTTCTGATACGCTCCAGATGCAAATCCATTCAGGAGGGACACAATGAGAAAGTTGACCGCAGTTCTCGTATCACTGCTTTTTGTCATCTCAGCTGTTTCCGCAAACGGCAGCACTGAGACTGAGAGCACGATCAGAGCGTATACGGAGAACGCATCGCCCAAGTATGTCTTCATGTTCATCGGCGATGGAATGAGCTCGCCACAGACCAATTCCGCACAGGTGTTCAATGGCAGGAACCAGTCAGGTCTCGTGGAGCTTCAGGAGCTCACATTCACCCAGTTCCCGGTTGTGGGACTTCAGTATACTCAGGATTCGACATCCTTCTGCCCCGATTCAGCATCAACGGCCACATCGCTTTCTTCGGGCTACAAGACGCACAGCGGCGTCATCGGCATGGGAGTCGACAGGGTTACTCCGGGTACGACAATCGCAGAGATGCTTCATGACAAGGGCTGGAAGATCGGTATTGTCTCGTCTGTAACGATCAACCATGCCACCCCGGCTGCATTCTATGCCCATATTGCTTCCAGAAATGACTATTATGACATCGGACTCCAGATGGCAGCTTCCGGATTTGAGTATTTCGCCGGCGGCAGCGTGAACAAGGCGGAGGATGGAGAGAAATCCATTTATGAGGTGCTTGCCGACAACGGATACCTTGTGACGAATGACAAGGATACCATCCTCAGCCTCAACAGCAGCAGCGGAAAGGTCTATGCCTACAGCCCTGTGCTGCAGGATGACGGAGCGATGCCATATGACATCGATGCTCATGCTGATTCTCTCCGTCTCAAGGATTTCGTGAAGAAGGGAATTGATGTGCTGTACAATGAGACAGGCTTCTTCATGATGGTCGAGGGCGGAAAGATCGACTGGGCCGGACACGCAAATGATGCCGTTGCGAATATCAGCGATACGCTTGCCTTGGATGAGGCAGTGGAAGTTGCTGTCGATTTTGCGAAGGCACATCCTGATGAGACGCTCATCATTGTGACCGGAGACCATGAGACAGGCGGTATGACAATAGGATACGCCGCGACAGGCTATAACACCGCTTTCGATATCCTCCGCAACCAGAAGTGTTCTTACATAAAGTTTGACACGCTTGTTGAGGAGGCCAAAGCTGACGGATCATTCACATTCGACGACATGATGGACATGGTCGAGGAGTATTTCGGTCTTGTCGCTCCCGGAGAGGAGGCGGCTGTGGAAGCTCTTGTGATGAATGATTACGAGTATGCGAAGCTGCAGAAAGCCTATGCTGATGACCAGAGCGGCAATGTTGACGGATATGAGGAGTCGCTGCTCTACGGCGGATACAGCCCGATCAGTGTCACGCTCACGCACATCCTCAACAACAAGGCCGGTATCGGCTGGACAAGCTATGCCCACACAGGCCTCCCCGTTCCTGTCTATGCCTATGGAGAGGGCGCGGAGCTTTTCATCGGAGCTTATGACAACACCGAGGTTGCCCTCAAGCTCATGGATCTTACTGACGCAAGGTAAGTATCACCGCTATTGAAGGGGAGGCTCAGGTCTCCCCGTTTCCATTTTTTATGACAGCAGAAAGAAAGAAGAACACGGCATTCATCATCGCATTTGCACTGGCTTCGCTGATCCTGGTTCTGATCCCTACAGGATTCGAGAGGAGCATATACTTCAATGCTTCCGGGGCCAGGGCCGAGGTGCTGTCCACAGACGACAGCACGATAATCCAGACAGGCCTTTTCCGTACCGGTGACCAGCGCTGCATTGTGCGGATCCTATCAGGTGAGCACAAGGGACTGGAGATGGAGGGCATAAATCTCCTTTCCGGAAGTCTTAAGGATGACAAGGTTTTCGTCCCCGGGGATATTGCATGGGTGCTGATAGAGCGTGACGGTGAGGATAATCCCATTTTCATCAACATGATCGATTACTTCCGCATGGACCGGGAGCTCATTCTTGCTGCAGCTTTCGTTGCCGTGCTTGTCGCGTTCAGCGGTCTCCGCGGGGTCAGGATGATCCTCTCATTCCTCTTCGCTTTCCTCTCTATCTGGAAGCTGCTGATACCTTCGATACTCCGCGGCATGAATCCTCTCTTGATGTGCACGGCTGTCCTGATGCTTCTTGTCCTTGTCACGCTGTCGATGGTTTCCGGAATCAACCGCAGGAGTCTTGCCGCGATTCTCGGCTCGGTGTGTGCCATGCTGCTTTCCGTGGGGATTTCCGTGTTCATGACATGGTATCTGAGGATCCACGGTTCAGTGCTGGAAATGAGCGAGGCTCTTCTTTACAGCGGTTTCATGGATCTTGATCTCACTTCGCTGTTTTCAGGAGTCGTCTGCCTCTCCGCAGGCGGTGCTGTGATGGATCTCTCAATTGATGTCTCAGCGGCGATGTGGGAGGTTAGGGAGCATGCCCCCGAAACTTCCCGCCGGGAGCTTTTCAGATCAGCCATGGAGGTAGGCAGGGCGGGGGTGGGTACGCAGATCACGACGCTCCTTCTTGCATATATGGGGAGTTATCTGACGCTCATGATGGTTTACATGGCCCAAGCAACGCCGACAGCCAGTATCTTCACGTCCAAATCAATTGCAGCTGAGATACTGCAGACGCTTGCAGGTTCTTTCGGCATTGTTCTTGTAACACCTCTTACTGCCCTGATGGGAGTTGTGCTGTTTGGTAATTATAATAAGAAAATTAATACCTGATTAGGTATTTATTTTTCTTGTTTATATTGATTTTACCTAGGCTGCAGGATCATGACGGTGTGAATGCAAAAATTCAGCAAGCTACTTGCATCGATTCCAGAAAACTGTTATTGTTTCTTCTGTTGCTGAAAAAGCAATGCCGCTTTAGCTCAGTTGGTAGAGCAAAGGACTGAAAATCCTTGTGTCCCTGGTTCGATTCCTGGAGGCGGCAGAAGCTCCCAGAAAATGGGAGCTTTTCAATGAAAGGTCCCTTCGTCTAACGGTTAGGACGGGAGATTCTCAGTCTCTAAATAGCGGTTCGATTCCGCTAGGGACTATCGAAAACCTCATCTTCGGATGAGGTTTTTCTTTGTTCCTTATCTGTTGTTGCAGCCCGCTCTGATCTTTATGAAATCAGCAGATTAAAGTCTGGATCATAGTCTCTGCATTGACTTTGCGTTCCTCCGTTTTCAGAATTGGTGCCGAGGAAAAGATATGCTTTCAGATATAGAGATCGCACAGAATGCCCGGATGCAGCCGATCGGCAGCATCGCGGGGAAGCTCGGCATAGCAGATGAGTTCATTGAACCTTACGGCCGGTACAAGGCAAAAATAGATCACCGCGCGTTTATGGATAGGGCGAGAAAGGGTAAGGTCGTGCTTGTGACAGCCATAAATCCCACTCCGGAGGGAGAAGGCAAGACCACAGTCTCAATAGGACTTGCGGATGCTCTCTCCAGGCTTGGTGCCAGTGTTTCCCTCACTCTCCGCGAACCATCGCTCGGACCAGTTTTCGGCGTCAAGGGAGGCGCAGCCGGCGGCGGTTATGCCCAGATTGTGCCGATGGAGGATATAAACCTGCATTTTACAGGTGATATGCATGCTATCACATCTGCGAACAACCTCATTGCGGCGATGACTGACAACTCGATCCAGCATGGCAATCCGCTTGGAATTGATCCGCGGCGCGTCACATGGCGGCGCTGCATCGACATGAACGACCGCCAGCTGCGTTTTCTTGTCTCCGGCCTGGGCGGCAAGATGAACGGGATGCCAAGGGAGGAGAGCTTCGACATAACGGCCGCGAGCGAGGTCATGGCCGCATTCTGCCTTGCACATAGCCTTCAGGATCTGAAAGACAGGCTTTCACGCATGATAGTCGGCTATACATTCTCCGGGGATGCGGTCAGAGCCGGTGATATCCATGCTGCAGGAGCTGCATGTGCGCTCCTCCGCGATGCCTTCAAGCCTAATCTCGTGCAGACACTGGAAGGTACACCCGCATTCGTCCACGGCGGCCCGTTCGCCAACATAGCGCATGGATGCAACAGCGTGATCGCGACGGAGGCTGCTGCACGGCTTTCTGATATCGTGGTGACTGAAGCCGGGTTCGGCGCTGATCTGGGAGCCGAGAAATTCATAGACATAAAATGCCGTCAGACAGGGATGATGCCGTCAGTCATAGTGCTGGTGGCTTCCGTGCGCGTCCTCAAAAGCCATGGCGGAGCCCGGAGGGATGAGCTTTCCGGAAAGAATGCGGAGGCACTGAGAAAAGGACTCTGCAATCTTGACCGGCACATAATGAATATAAGGGATGTGTGGCATGTGACTCCTATTGTGGCGGTCAACCGTTTTGCCGATGATTCTGCTGAGGAGATTTCCATCATAGAGGAGCATTGCCGGAGTCTGGATATCGCTGTAAGTATCGCAGATGTGTGGGCGAAAGGCGGTGAGGGCGGCCTTGAGCTTGCCGATACCGTCATGAAGGCACTCGGCAGCAGGGAGGCTGCATCTCCATCTCTCACATACCCTGACAGGATGCCTGTTGCAGACAAGATAAGAGCTGTCGCCGAGAGGATCTATCATGCCGATGGCGTGATATTTGCCCGCGGTGTGCTTTCCCGGATAAGGAAAGCGGAGGATGACGGGTTCGGCAGTTTCCCCGTCTGCATCGCGAAGACGCAGTACTCCTTTTCCGATGATCCGAAGAAAACAGGAGCTCCTGAGGGTTTCAGGATCACGATACGGGATGTCAGGGTTGCAGCCGGAGCCGGATTCATCGTCGCATATGCGGGAGATATCGTCACGATGCCGGGGCTTCCTGAAACACCTGCCGCAGAGCACATAGATGTAAGTCCGGACGGTACTATCACAGGGCTGTCATGATAAGCAGATCTGACTTTCTCTCTCTTTTCCTTAAAATCGTTCAGGAAAGCGGAAAAATCATCGATTGCCGGCCGGCTCCGGCAATTCGAGAATGGAGATGCAGAAGGAAAAATAAGGAGGTCAGATATGAGGAAAGCTCTCGCGCTTCTTCTTGTTCTCGTAATGGCTATGTCCATTTTCGCATCCGGATCAGGAGAGAAAGGCTCCGATGATCAGATCGTGATCGAATTCTGGACGCATGAGGATGTAAACAGACAGGCTCTTGAGGACAGATATATTCAGGAATTCATGGAAACCCATCCGAACGTGACGGTTAATGTCACAAGGCAGGCTTCCACCAAGCTCATCGAGCTCGTCCAGACAGCATTTGCCGCAGGGCAGGGCCCGACGATGTTCAATCTTTCCATCAGCGATGAGTATCCGTACATTGTCGCAGGGCGTGTCGCTCCTGTCGATTATGAGGCAGCCGGATATGCCGATGCACAGGCAATACATGATGCATACCTCGATGGCATGATCGATCCTGTCACATATGACGGAGAGGTATACGGACTTCCGCTCGAACTCACCAACTGGTGTATCTTCATCAATAAGAAGGTATTCCGTGATGCCGGACTTGACCCTGAGACAGATTATCCGAAGACATGGGAAGATATGGTTGAGCTTTCAGAGAAGCTCGTCATCCGCGATGGCGACATCCTTGTGCGCCGCGGCTATGATTTCAGATATCCGTATTATCTTGAGACCCTTGTCCCGATGGTCGAACAGCTTGGCGGTCAGCTTGTAAGCGATGACGGAACAGAAGCGATCATCGGAGAAGAGGCATGGGTGAAGGTCCTTACCTTCATGCAGCAGTGGGGACCGAACGGACTCAACCTTGGATCACCGACGTACACCAATGCCCGCTCACTCTTCAATAAGGACAACAATGATATCGCGATGTGCACGACAGGACTTTATCAGGAAGCCAGAATCAAGGCTGACAACCCTGAGTTCTATGACTCCGGCGAGTGGATGGTCGTGCCGTTCCCGGTATTCGAGGACGCGGTGAATGATGTCGCAGCCTGCTACTATGGCCACTACTACATGGTCAATGCGGATGCTGATGAGGCTACGCAGAAGGCAGCCTGGGAGCTCATCGGATACATGCTTTCGCATGGAGAGGAGTATCTCACGGAAGTCCAGCTCATCCAGCCCACAAAGGCTCTCATGGAGTCCGATACATATAAGAACATGCCGTATTCCGATGTCTTCCTCGGTGATTTCGAGAGAGGCCATGTCGTATACTACGGCGCTGCTTCCGCGGAGTTCCAGGCACAGCTCAGGAATGCTGTCGAGGCTGTCATGCTCCAGGGCGTGACACCGGAGCAGGCATACCTCGATCTCAAGGCCAACTGCCAGGAGATCCTCGACGAGGAAGCATGACAGAGCTCTGATCCCGATGCCCGGGTACTCCCCGGGCATCATGCCATAAGGAGGTCCATGTGGGAAGGAAAGGTTACAGCATTGAGCGCAAGCAGGCCAGATGGGGACTTGTATTCACGATACCCTGTCTGATCTTCTTCGCTGTCTTCAGCTTCTATCCGATCATAAACGCGTTCTTCACATCACTCACCAACAGGCGGGCGATCTCAAGGACAAGTGAGTTCGTCGGACTTGAGAACTACATCTATATCTTCACAAAGGACAACGGAGGGTTCCCGCTCTCCAACTCGATCAGGGCCACCCTGATATTCACGGTCGGAACATTCATTCCGATGATAGTCGCGTCCCTTATCATCGCGACATTCCTCATGCAGCTCAGGAAGGACAAATACCGCGGTTTCTTCCAGCTCATGTACTATACGCCTGCGGTTCTCTCATCGGTAGTCGCTGCATCGATCTGGATGATCATCTTCGATCCGCGCGGACTGATGAACCAGATATCGAACTTCGTAATGCACACATCAGGCGTCGATTACAACTGGCTCGTCGATTCGACGATGCTCCAGATATCGACAATGATGATCTATTTCTGGAAATACATAGGATATTTCGTCATTCTGTTCATCACCGGCCTCGCGTCGATTCCCAATACGATCTATGAGGCCGCGACAGTTGACGGTTCATCCAGATGGCATACGTTCTGGAAGATAACGCTTCCTCTTCTGAAGCCGACTACGGCGATGGTCTCCATCATGGCGATGCTCCAGTGTCTCAAGACATTCAGCACGCAGTACATGCTTCATCAGGGCGGCTCCTCAAGGTTCCCGATAGATGTTATCACGATGAATATCTACTTCACAGGTATCAGGAACGGCCGTCTCGGAAGGGCGAGCGCCATGTCCATCGTTCTCTTCCTGATAATGCTCATCTTCACATACATCCAGCTCAGGCTCACACGCTCGAGTGAGGACGTCGAGTACTAGGGGAGGGCGTATGAACAAGTTTGTAGGAAAAGTTACAGTCGTGGAGGTCCTCATATGGGTTCTCCTAATTGCCGTGCTCCTCTTCACGATCGTGCCGATTCTGTTCATGATCGTGGCCTCGTTCATGGATGCTAAGCAGATTCTGGCGATGCCTTTCTCCTGGATACCGTCGAGCGATTACTTCACATCAGCCGACAGAACGTATTTCACGAATTTCTACCGTGCGATCATGGGAAACAATGATAACCCGACGTTCTTCAGGAATCTGCTCAATTCACTCATTGTCGCGATAACGGACAGTGTCACCACGGTCTTCCTCGCCTCCCTTTGCGGGTATGGCCTTGCGAAGTTCCGGTTCAGAGGACGCAATTTCATCTTCCTAGCGATCATGTCGACGATGATGATTCCTTTTGAAGCGATCATGATCCCTCTCTACATGGTTGTTTCCGGAATGGATATGATCAACACATACCGCGGACTCATCATTCCGTTCATGGTATCCGCCTTCGGAGTTTTCCAGATGAGGCAGTATCTTCTGACCTTCCCGTCGGAATACCTCGATGCCGCGAGGGTGGACGGGCTTTCCGAGCCGAAGATCTACGCGAAGATCGTCCTTCCGAACTCCAAGCCGGTTATAGCCACGCTGGGAATCCTCTCGTTCCGCAACCAGTGGGACAACCTCCTCTGGCCGCTGCTCGTGGCCCAGAGCGAGACGATGAAGACGATCCCGCAGTACATAACGAAGTTCAGCGAGGAGAAGATGACGGATGAGGGAGCGATGATGGCCTGTGCTTTCCTCGCCTCGATCCCGATGTTCATCCTCTTCTTCACCCTGTCGCGCTACTTCCTTGGCGGTGCAGCTGTCTATGATTCGCGTAAGGGCTGAGGTGTTCTTATCTCTTATTGCCATTGTACTGGTCCTTCTCTCTTCCTGCGGCGGAGGGAAGGACTTTGCCGTGACTGTGGAGTACTGGACGCATGAAGACAGTGCCCGCAAGGCACTGGAGGAACGCCTCATAGCGGAATTCGAGAAGGAGAATCCCGGCATAGATGTCATAAGGACAGAGTATGGTTCGGCAGAGCTCCTGGAAATGATAAACGCCGCCTTTGATGCAGGGGAAGGTCCCGATCTCTTCAATCTTCCATCCGAGGAGATATCATCACTGCTGGGTTCCGGCAAGCTCGCCAGGCTTGATGCCGCTTCTGCCGGCTACGAGTCTGTCTCTGCACTTGAGGAGGCCTATGCTGACGGTTCGTTCGATGCGGTGACGTCAGACGGTGATATCTATGGACTGCCGCTTGAGTACACCAACTGGTGCCTCTATGTGAACCGGCGCCTTTTTGAGGAGAACGGGCTTGATCCCGATTCCCCGCCATCCACATGGGAGGAGGTCGTGGAATACTCTGAGATTCTCTCGGAGCGCGACGGCGGCATCCTTCTTGAGCGCGGCTTCGATTTCCGCTATCCCTATTATCTATCTTTCTTTGTCCCCATGGTACGCCAGCTTGGCGGTGACCTGTTCGGTCCAGATGGCAGCGCGATATATTCCGATGAGGCGTGGGAGAAGGCGCTTCTCTTCATGAAGAAGTGGGGTCCACTGGGAAGGAATCTCGGCTCTCCCACTTATATCAATGCACGTACGCTCTTCAATTCTGAGGAAATAGCGATGTGTCTTTCCGGACTTTATCAGGAGAGCAGGATGGCGGGGCAGAACCCTGAGTTCTTCTCTTCCGGGGATTGGATGGTCGCTCCGTTTCCAGTATTCTCGGAAGCTGTCTCTGATGAAGCCGCATCATATTACTTCCATTATTTCCTCGTGAACGGGGCCTCTTCCGATGATGTATGTGCCGCGGCGTGGAAGCTGGCGGGGTATTTTGCGGCTCATGCCGCGGAGTATCTGGATGAGATAGGGCTCGTGATGCCTCTCTTGTCCATCCTCTCATCAGATCTTCTTGCCTCAAAGCCCTATGCTGACGTTTTCATGTCGGATATAGGACGGAGCCGCGAGGTCTATTCCGGACAGCATGCTGCTGAGATACAGCGTCTGATCGGGGAGGCTGTAGAGTCCGTCATGCTCTACTCAGTCCCCGCGGAGAAAGCCGTGCAGGCACTCAGGTCCTCAGTTGAGGAGCTGCTGTCACAGTGAGTTCCTGTACTCTGTCGGCGTCATGCCGATGAAGCGCCTGAATATCTTCGTGAAGTATCCTGGAGTAGGGAATCCGGTTTCTGCGGCAATTTCCGAGATATTGAGGTTCGTATCGCGCAGAAGCGGCAGGGACTTGTTTATCCTTACGATATTTAGATACTGGAGGAAGTTCATCCCTGTCTCATCCCTGAATAGCGTGGATATGTAGTTTTCCGAAACATGGGCCGCTGCCGCTATGTCCTGCAGTCCGATACCCTCCGCGTAGTTCTCCGCAATGAAATCAACAGCCATCCTTATCGTATGATTGCTTATCCTGTCAGGCAATGCTATGCCGTCTGCGGTCCCTACTATCTCCTTGCCGCTCTTCTCTTCCTCGAGGATCATGTCGCGCAGTTTTGTGAGCGACGCGATGAGCTCATCTGAATCGACGGGTTTCTGCAGGTAGTCGAAGACACCGAGCCTGATGGCTTTCTGCATGTATTTGAAATCTGTATAGCCGGAGAGGATGATTCCATGCTCCGCAGAGGCATCTGCGAGCATGTCCAGCCCGGATTTGCCGGGAAGCCTTATGTCCGTGACTACGATATCCGGTTCGAGGCCGCGGATGAGGCGCTCACCCTCAAGTCCGTTTCCCGCTGTCCCTCTGACCTCAAGCCCGAGCTCAGCCCATGGTATGGTGAGTACAAGCTCATCAAGTATCAGCGACTCATCCTCGACGATAACAACTCCAAGGCTTCTCATTTATCCTCCATGCTGTATGGAAGTCTGATGGTGACTTCCGTTCCTTTCCCTTTCTCCGAACGGACAGAGAACGAGAAGCTGTCGCCATACCTGAGCTCCAGCCTTCTCTTTATATTATAGAGCCCCGTATGTCCCTGCTTTTCAAGCTGTGCCAGATCGGAGGGCGGATCGAAGCCGACTCCATTGTCCACCACCGAGACGCACAGCCTGTCATTCTCTCTGGACACGGAGATGACCAGCCTCCAGTCCCCGGTCTTTCCTTCCAGCCCGTGCTGCACGGCATTTTCCGCAAGAGGCTGGATCATCAGGCGCGGAACGATTGCCTCATAAAGCTCCTCAGGGCAGGTTATCGTATAGTTCATACGCTCACCGAAGCGTATTTTCTGAATCATCAGATAGCTTTCCGCGAGCTCCAGGGATTCCTTTATCGTGGCATCGGATGCATGGTTGTCGATGCTGTAACGGAGCAGTTTCCCCAGCTTCACTGCGATCGTGTATATCTCATTCTCGCCATGAAGCCTCGCCAGTGCCTTTATCGTGGAGAGCGTGTTGAAGAGGAAATGGGGATTGAGCTGGCTCTCCAGCGCCTTCCTCTCAGCCTCGGCGGCTTTTGCTTCCTCCTCCCTCTGTCTTGCCACAAGTGTCTCGATGCGGCGCACCATGATGTTGAATGCGATTGAGAGCCTGTCGAATTCGTAGATGCCTGTCTCTTCCAGCTTGGTAGTGAAGTCTCCGCGCTCAAAGCGCTTCATTCCCGAGCTGATCATCGAGAATCTCCTTGAGATCGAGCGGGAGAAGATCAGGGTCAGGAGAAGTGATACCGCGATACCGGCGGCAAGACTCAGGAAGAGGTAGAGCATCGTGGTCTTCAGGCTGTTTTCCGCAGTCCCTGTATTGACTATTCCCGCAAGCACCAGATCTGTTCCTGCAATTGGTCTGACAGCAAGGTTCTCCGTCTCCTGCAAGGACGGAAAGGAAGAGAAGGGGCCATAGCTCTGGGTGTGAAGCAGGGAATATGCCTGATACACCTCTCCGTCCAGCAGTACCATGTCGGAGAAGAAGCCCCCCCCTTCCAGCATCTCTGTGACAGCCTCTGTATATACATCGATGATTGCGAAGCCGAGATCCCCGATGCGCCTCAGTACGGTGAATGCTATCTGCCTTCCGTTTTCCGTCCTGTGGTCGGCTATCGAGATGAACCACTGCTTGTCCTTGTATGCGCTGCGCTCCGCGATGGAGAGCACATTCGTCTCATCCCACACGTTGCTGTGGGTCCTGATGTCGTACTTTTCAGGGAATGTGTGAGTTGATATCCTCACGGCCCCGTCTGAAGAGACCAGTGCCAGTGAGGCGCGGTATGTGTCTCCGGACATTATAGAGTAGAGCGCCGAGTATATCGCCCGGGCCTCATCGCCCTGGGGCTGGACACCTGATGCAAGCGCTTTCCTCACGTTCTCATTTGTCGAGACAAGATAGGATTTATGCCTGTACTCCTCTGCAATATCCTCTATGTGCTGGGCATCGGTCTCGATCAGAAGCTCCGCCTGTTCATCCAGCACCCGCTGCAGCGTTCTCTCGCCGGAGATCAGGTAGAAGGAGATGAAGATCACGAACGGCACCAGCATGACTGTAAGGAAATAGATGCTCAGGCGCCCGGAAAGCGTTGGATGGCGTCTCATTTCCTCGTCGGGACCTCCGCATAGACGCGGAAGACGCCGTCCTCCGCGCTTATCTCTATCTTTCCTCCCATGCGCTGCACGGCTTCCTCTATGTTCTTTATTCCCAGCCCGTGGTTCTTTTTGTCGTCCTTCGAGGAGATGAATGACCCGTCTTCTCTTTTCTCTATCTTCCGTTCGAATCTGTTCGTGACTGAGAAGAGAAGTCTGTCATCATCCTCAAGCAGCTCAAGCATTATCTTCCGGTCTGGGGGGCGTGCCTCGATCGCATTGTCCAGGGAGTTAGCGATCAGCGTGCAGAGATCTGTCTCGTCTATTTCCAGTTTGGATATCACATCGGCTTTTATGACGAGATCGATGCCTTCTGCTGCGGCCTTCTGGCATTTGAAATTGAGTATTGCGTTGATGAGGGTGTTGGGCGTGTACTGTTTTGTCAGCTCTGAAAACCTTGTCCCTATCTCCTTCAGATAGCTTATTGCCTTCTCATTCTCGCCAAGGTCGAGGTATGTGGCGATTACGGTCAGATGATTCATCAGATCATGCTTGATCTTCCTTATTTCCTGCTGCTGCGCTTCGATGCTCTGATAATACTCGCCTCTTGCTCTCAGCTTTGAGTTCTCCTCCGAGAGCTTTGCGCTCCTTCCCATCTGATAGAGAAGAGGGAAAATACAGGTGGATGCGGCGATTGCGAAGAATGTGAGAAGCTGCAGCAGGAGAAGGTTTGACGGCGGGCTGACAACCAGTGTCAGGACAAGCACGGACGGCGCGAGGGCGATGAATGTCGCGTAATTCCACATTCTGGCAGTGAATGACTCCAGAAGCATACTGTCCGAAACCTGCCTGAAGTACGCCTTGAAGATGCTGAAGTAGAGGAAGGCGAGGGAGATCAGCAGCACTGCCACTATCGTGCTGAGCCATACCGGTATGTCGGTGTGTGAGATCCTCTGTATCCACCATGCGGAGAGATAGGACCATGAGCCTATTATTGAGAAGAATATCACGGAGAATGCGGCGGCCTTTTCCTTCTTTTCCCTGTAGAAGGCGAAGATATAGATCACGAATGCGACAAATGAGAGGTTGTATGTCTGCACGAAGTTGGGGATGATCGGGAAAAGACAGATGATATACAGCAGCACTGTCCTCATCACTGCTGCTGCCGCTGATTGTGACCGCGGGGTGAGAAACGCCGGAATCGCAGTGCTTATGTTCCATGCGAGTATGAGTGAGAGAATGAGATGAAGTACCGCGGTCATGTAACGATGATACCATCATGGGGCTCTGTTTTCCATATGCGCCGTCTTCACGCCCTTGAATGAGCAGTGCTGCTGTTCTATCCTTTCCCTATGAAAGTCAGAATAGTCGGAGCTGGCGCGGTGGGATCGGTCGTCGGCTGGAAACTGAGGGAAAAAGCCTCCGTCGCCTTCATTGTCGACGATGAGAGGAAAAGAAGATATTCGGAAGGCATTGTCATCAACGGGGAGCGTATTGTCTTCTCACTTCTCACCCCGGAAGAGGCCGATACGGCGGATCTCGTGATCTTCGCGGTGAAGAACATGCAGCTGGAGGCGGCAATAGCCGAGGCTTCTCCGTTTATCGGAGACAATACCGTCGTGATGCCCCTTCTCAACGGGATAGATGCGGAGGAGAAGCTGGAGGAGGCGTTCGGCAGGGAGAAGGTGCTTTATGCCTTCATCACCGACCTTTCATCTGTGCATGACGGGACTGAGACGACATGTTTCTCCGACGGCGGTACAATTGTCTTCGGGGAGAAGGACAATTCCCGCACCACGCGTCTTGAGGCTATCGCCGGGCTTTTTGCCGGCTGCTCCCAGAAATACATCATTCCGGAGGATATTCTCCACGAGAAGTGGTGGAAATTCATGCTCAACACATGCTTCAACACGCTTTCGGCAATCCTCATTGCGGATTATGCCGCGATATCCGGGAATACGGATTTCATCAGGGCTGTGAGGCTCGTTGCCCGCGAGGTGCAGAGAGTCGGCAGTGCAGAGGGCGTGGTGCTGACGCAGGAGGATATTGAGGAGATGATAAGGCGTGTCACCGCCCTCCGCGATCACGGCAAGACATCGATGCTGCAGGATATGCTTGCAGGCAGGGAGACGGAGAATAGGTATTTCGCCGGTGCGGTATCAAGGCTCGGCCGGAAGCACTCTGTTCCCACGCCGCTTTCAGATTTCATCTCGATTCTTCTTGAGGCCAAGCGGAAATGCCTCTGACTCCGGAGAAAGAGCGTGCCGCCAATTATGAGGCCATCTTTGCCCTTACAGGGGACAGGGAGCGTGCTTACAGTCTTCTCATGGCCCTGCCTGATCCGGAGAAGCCGATTGATAGTGAAGCTGCCGCGATAGGGGAGATCATCGGACGGTGCGCTGATGATCTGAGGGAGGTGAGAAAAGCTGCTGCCGCGGCGCTGGCTGCTGAAAGGATAGAGACGAAGGTTCTGTTTCCGGAGTCTCCTCTTTTTCCTGAAGAGGCAGGTGAGCGTTTTCCCGTCATATATGCTTCCGGCGATATCTCCCTTCTTCAGGAGCCAAGAGTTACTCTCCTCGGCATGCCGAAGCCGTCGATGCAGGGCAGGAGCGATGCCCTTTCCGCTGTCTCGTATTTCATGAAGGCCGGAACAGCGCTGCTCCTTGCTCCCGATGACGGTATCCCGATGCTTTCAGCAGAATATGCCCTGAAGCATGACGGCAGGGTGATCGCTGTCCTGTCCGGCCCGATAGCAAAGTGCCAGTCAGGGGAGGAGGCAGCGCTCAGGGGAAGAATATATGCCTCTGGCCTTCTTCTTTCCGTATTCCCTCCGTCACAGAAAACGGAGAGGTGGCTTGTCATGGTGCGCAACAGTTTCATGGCCTCCGTTTCAGAAGGTGTCTTCCTTGCAGAGGAAAAGGATGGGGGGCCGTCATGGTCCGTTTTTGACAAGGTGCTTGCAGCAGGAGGGCGTGCGATGCTCTCGGCGTCCATGCTCGAAGTGCCGTCGTACACATGGGCGAGGCACCATATTGAGAGCGGCGCGCTGACATATTCATCGGAGAGGGATCTCAGACGTCTCCTGCCAAGACGCAGCAAGACGGGCACAGAGCCCGACCTGTTCTCTTGACCTCGCAATTTCTGCTGAATAGGATATAGCGGGTAAAAGGAAAGAGAAATGAAGGACATCACAGCAGATCAGTTAAGAAAGCTATATATCGATTTCTTTGTCTCGAAGGGACATAAGCAGATATCAGGGGCATCGCTCATTCCTGAGAATGATCCGACGGTGCTTTTCACGACCGCGGGAATGCATCCGCTTGTGCCGTATATCCTCGGCGCTGAGCATCCGGCAGGGAAGAGGCTCTGTGATTACCAGAAGTGCATCCGCACAGGGGATATCGACAGCGTCGGCGATCCTCACCATCTCACATGCTTCGAGATGCTTGGCAACTGGTCTCTCGGTGATTATTTCAAGAAGGAGATGATAGGCTACAGCTTCGAGTTCCTCACGAAAGTTCTTGGAATACCTGTGGACAGACTTTCCGTGACAGTGTTCGAGGGTGATGATGAGGTTCCCCGCGATACCGAGGCGGCGGACAGATGGGCTGAGCTCGGCATAGACCGCTCCCATATCTACTTCATGCCGCGCGAGGACAACTGGTGGGGCCCTGCGGGAGAGACAGGTCCCTGCGGCCCTGATTCAGAGATGTTCTTCGATACCGGACGCCCGGCATGCGGCCCTGACTGCAAGCCTGGCTGCAAGTGCGGAAAGTATTTCGAGATATGGAATGATGTCTTCATGCAGTACCGCAAGGAGAAGGACGGGACTTTCCACGAGATGGAGAGGAAGTGCATCGATACGGGAATGGGCATCGAGCGAACCGTTGCAGTGCTTCAGGGCAAGAAGAGCGTCTATGAGACGGAGGTCTTCCAGCCCATCATCCATGCCATTGAGGAGCTGTCCGGCAAGAAATACGGAGAGAATGAGGAGGATGACATCTCGATCCGCATCATCTCCGACCATATCCGCACCTCGGTCTTCATCCTCGGCGACCAGAAGGGTGTGGCTCCATCCAATGTCGGGCAGGGATATATTCTCCGCCGTCTCATCAGAAGGGCTGTCCGCCATGGCAAGAAGTTGGGCATTGACCATCCGTTCCTTTCCGGGCTCTCGGATGTCGTGATTGCTCTTTACAAGGAGCCGTATCCGGAGATCGGAGCACATGTGGACTTCATTCACGAGGAACTTGAGAAAGAGGAGGAGAAGTTCTCCGTAGCACTCACAAAGGGGGAGAAGGAGTTCGAGAAGATGCTCCCGAACCTCCTCAAGGGCAAGGACAGGATCATCTCCGGCCGCCTCGCGTTCCGCCTCTATGACACTTACGGCTTCCCGATCGAGCTGACAAAGGAGCTTGCTGCGGAGCATGGCTTCACCGTTGATGAGGCTGGTTTCCATGAGGCATTCGAGAAGCATCAGGCGCTTTCCAGAGCCGGTGCGGAGAAGGAATTCAAGGGCGGTCTTGCTGATCACAGCGAGCAGACGACGGCACTCCACACCGCTACGCACCTCCTGCATGCAGCGCTCCGCCGCGTGCTGGGAACGCATGTCGGCCAGAAGGGGTCGAACATCACCGCAGAGAGGCTCAGATTTGACTTCACCCATCCCGCTCCGATGACGAAGGAGGAGATAAAGGAAGTCGAGGATCTGGTGAATGAGCAGATCAAGCGCGATCTTCCCGTCACTGTCGAGACAATGACGCTGGAGGAGGCCAGGGCTGCCGGAGCAATCGCATTCTTCGATTCCAAATACGGTGAGAAGGTTACCGTATACACCATCGGTGATTTCTCCAAGGAAGTCTGCGGCGGTCCTCATGTCACTCACACCGGGGATATGGGGCATTTCCGCATCCTGAAGGAGCAGTCCTCCTCAGCCGGAATCCGCAGGATCAAGGCTGTACTTGAGAAATAATTTGTATGAGAAGAACCGCTGGCTGCCAGAACACACCAGCGGTTTTCTTTTATGCTCTGATGTGCATTTATCCTCAGGATTTCCTGTTTTCTTTCAGCTTCAGCTCGATGCCGTAATGTTTGTCGAATGCCTCTGAGTTGCGGCGGAGCATCTCGGATGCCATCTTCGCAGCCTCGATGTTGATGCTCTTTATCTGGTTCTCAGTCAGGAACAGCTCGTCGTATCCGACTCCGAAGTAAGAGGCTATGGCATCCAGCTTGTCACCTGAGACGAAAGACTTCCCCGATTCAAGATCTCCGACATGCTTTGTGGATATTCCCAGAGCTTCGGCAAGTTTCTCCTGTGTAAGATGCCGCTCTCTCCGCAGCTTCCTGAGGTTTGATCCGAATATTACTGCTGCGGAATTCTGGCAATCTTCTTTCATAATATGGAGTCTACAATCGCAGATGCCGAATCTCAATTAACTGTAATATGTGTTTTCTGAGCAGAAATAATAGATTTGAGGTTGTATTCCGCTGTCTTCAGATGGTAGACTTCAGGCGGGAGAAATCCCCCTTTTTTTCCGCCCGCCGGCAAGTCCAGCGGGCATTTTGCTTCATTTCAGAGCCTTTTTTGTCTCTGTGGCAAGCTGGCCGCAGGCTCCGCTTATGCTCTGGCCTTTTGACCGTCTTATGGTGTAATTCACACGGAGCTTTCTGAGGTCGTTCTCGAATGCCCTGATCTCATTCTCGTCAGGTGCCGAGAAGCCAAGCCCGGGAACCGGATTCCAGGGAATGAGATTCACGAGCGCATCAAGGGAACGGCAGAACTGTGAGAGCTCCTCGGCGCTTTTCCTGGATGTATTCACACCTCCGAGAAGGCAGTACTCCAGCGTCAGCCTTCTGTCCTGATGGCGCTGGAAAGAGATCAGCGCAGCCTTGAGCTGTGAGAGCGGATAGCTCCTGTTTATCTTCATGATCGACGACCGGGTCTCATCATCTGCGGCCACCAGCGATACTGCAAGCCTGACAGGTATGTCCAGCTCGGTGAGTTTCCGTATTCCGGGAACGAGGCCGCATGTCGATATCGTCATCTTCCTGTACGAGATGCCGAATCCGTCCTCTCTGTGCAGTTCCTTCACCGCATCTATGGCGGCATTGAAATTCGCAAGCGCCTCTCCCATGCCCATGAAGACTATGTGGCTTATTCTCTCTCCCAGCGCTGAGAGAAGCACGAACTGCTCTGCTATCTCTCCGGCGGTGAGATTCCTCACGAGTCCCATTGTGCCTGTCTTGCAGAATGCGCAGCCCATGGCGCAGCCGACCTGGCTTGAAAGACATGCGGTGTATCGTCCGCTTCCATCTGAGAGACGGACGCATTCGATGATCGCTCCATCGGGGAACTGCACGGCGAGCTTTACAGTGGAATCCGCAGTTTCCTTTTTCAGGACCTTCCCTGTGAGGGCGCTTCCTCTTTCAGCTGAGAGCTTCTCCCTCAGTGCCTTCGGCAGTGATGTCATCGCACTGAAATCCGTGATTCCCTTGACGATATTCTGGTGGATTATTCTCGCCTGGAACGGTTTTTCCAGACCGAGTATCTCCATTACTTCCTCATTCTTCCTGCAGAGCAGACTTTCCATAGCTTTCCTCAGAACATAGAGATTATGGCGATTATGACGCCGGTGATGCCTTCTCCGCCGAGAAGGCCTGATGCGATAAGCGCTGCTTCGTTGTCAGCCTTTGCCTTATCCTTCATTGTCTTCTTCGCGACTGCCATTATAACAGCACCCGCAGCCATTGCGGAGGAGATATATGTCGGAAGATACACTCCCAGTCCAAGGGTTGCGGACGGAACGCGGAGAAGGTAGAGCACGAGCCCTGCCGCCGCTCCGATGAAGAATGCCGCGGGGTTCTCCAGTCCTCCCGCCATAGCCGCGACTGCCGCAGCCTGCGGTGCCGGAAGCTCAGGACTCCCGAATCCTCCCATCGAGTTCTTGAGGACTATCAGGGCAAGAGATGCCACTGCGGCGCCGATGATCCCGCCTATGCCCTCTGCTATGATCTGGAAGCGGGGCCTTGTCCCGATGAGAGAACCGCTTTTGAGATCATTCATCACATCCCCCGTGAGCCCGCAGGCAACTGCCACGACGCCTGCTATGGAGAACGCTGCTCCAAGAGACGGGCTCAGCACTGCGGATATCCCCAGCAGGACAAGTATGGCGAAGACCTCCATCGGATTGACTCCTGTCTGTCCTGTCAGCATGCCGGAAAGATATGTTGTCAGGTATACGCCGACGACAAGCAGCATTCCTTCCGCTGCTGTTATTTCAGTTGTCAGTGCGAGGATGATCACAGCGGCTATGGATATAAGGGCTGCAGCTGCGATGATGCCGCGCGGAATGGGTGATGATTCCCTCTCTTTCCGGCGGAAAAGGGACAGCACCGCCTTGACGGCCACCCCCAGTCCTGTTCCGATCATCAGCCCGATGCCGAGATTGCTTCTGAATGCATCGGCTTCTGCCATTGATGAAAAAAGCCCTGATGCCAATCCAGCCGGCGTGATGATGAAATACCCCAGCACGGCACCTCCGAACCACATGAGGGCGAGCACCGGTCCTATTATTGCCCCTATGCCGAGAGCCATGGGGGATACCCAGACGGAGAGCCCGGGGAAAAATGCAGAACCGCTGAATATGTTGATGACAGACGGAATTTTCCCGAGCCCGTCCCGTATGAAGGTGAAGAGGGCAGAGGCGCCGAGGGAGGTGAAGAGCACAGGCGCGCCCTTTCCCTCCTTTCCTGCGATGAGGGTGTTGTAAGCCGCTTCTCCCATAGGATAGGGCAGCTTCTCCTTCTCGATGAAGGTCCTGCGGAATATTACGGTGAAGATTGTGCCGAGCACTGCTCCCGTGATGGCTATTGCCAGTATCGAAACAGCGGGAAGGTCTGCCTCCGGATCTGTCATCCAGAGCCCCGGGAGGGTGAATGCAAGCCCTCCTGCGACCATAGCTCCTGCGCTCATCAGCGTATGGGTGCAGTTGATCTCCTCCAGAGTGGAGCCCTTTGCTTTTCCAAGAACCGCCATTGAGAGCACTGTGACGAAAACGGTAGGCCACGGAAGTGCTCCCATTCTGAGAGCCACATACATGCTGGATGCGGTTATTACGACAAGTCCGGCAATTCCTGTCGCAAGTCCACGTGCTGTCAATGGTGATTTCCTGCTGTCCATGCCGCGGATTCTAGCCCAATAATCACTGTGCATCCATACAGTGTGTGGAATTGTGAGAGTCCATCTGTACTTTTTCAGATTCATCCCGTAGATTATTCATTAGAAGTATTTTGGAGGTGCTTTAGATGAAGAAGAAGGTTCTCATACTCCTTTTCGTCGCAATCCTTGCTGCTGCTCCGGCTATGGCTGCCAGCACTAAAGGATCATCGTCTGACGGTTCTTTTGGAATCGGTCTAAATCTCGGAACTAATACTGGTCTTGGTATGAAGTTCGGAATGGGCAAGTTCGATATCCTTGCAAATGTTGGCCTTGCAAATTTCAATATTGGTTCCAACGGCTTCAACCTTGGCGGAGATGTAGCTGTCTCTTATGAGGTATATGATATCCATATCAAGGGTGAGCATCACATGCCCATAACAGTTGGTCTTGGTGCTGCCATGAATTTCAGATTTGCTGATCAGTTCGGATTTGATCTTTCGATTGTTGTTCCAGTTGGTCTTGAGTATCAGATTCCTGATGTTCCTATTGCATTCTATCTGCGCTTGGCTCCTGGTCTTGCTATTATGGAAAATACCAATATTAATCTCAACTTTGGTTTTGCCGGATATATTGGTGTCCTCTGGATGTTTGAGTAATCGTATCTTTTCAGATAGATTCGGGGACCGGTTCAGGCTGGTCCC
>CASEZU010000160.1 GCA_949292445.1 uncultured Spirochaetales bacterium
ATCAGCACAGGGATGCTTCTGCCTCTTCTGAAGCACTACAAGCTCTCTGATCCAGCAGAATTCATCACTCTTGTAAACAGCGCGGAAACAGAGAAGGGTTATATCGCCTCCGGAGCGAGGATAGTCACGGATATGGCAATCCGCGGAGACAGGCTCGCGCGGGACATTCTGGGGAAAGGTGCCGATGAACTTGTGCTTCTTGTCTCCTCCCTGACTCCATTCTTCGCCGAGAGGAAGATACCGCTTGTACTCTACGGAGGAGTTCTTGAGCATGATGAATACATACGGGCCCTTCTTTCGGAAAGGCTTTCCATCCTGCCTGTGGAGATCACAAAACCGAAACACACAGCACTGGAAGGAGCACTGATGATTGCAAGACACTCCGCAGGCAGCTGATGAACAGGAGACGATGCCGGCACTTGTAAAAATTTTTAGAAGCATGATGTATTTCATCCATACTTCTCAATATTTCTGCCAAGTTACTGGAGCGAGGAGAACATGAGAAACAAGATAATCTAAAGGCCGGCATATCTGAAAAAAAGCAGGATTACACTGGAACGGATATCATAAAAAGCTGTTCAACGATGTCAGACCGAAAATCGGCTCAGATACAAATAACTCACAATACTCAGGCCTATGAGATAGAAAACCGCTGCATTTCTGATGAGCAGCGGTTTTCCTGTCAGATTACTGAGCGTTTACCTGATCCTTGCCTTCTCTGCATCCATGAGCTCTGCGAGCTTTCCTGACGGATCCTTGAACTTCGCGAGGAAGATCATGGCCGCGATGATGTACGGCTTGTAGGAAGCCTCCTTGTAAAGCGGGACAAGGTAGCGGTCGAATACAGAGGCATCGACCTCGCCTTCCTTGCAGGATACGCCTGTGATATCGGCAGGGAGGCAGTGCATGTAGAGCGCCTTGCCGTCCTTTGTCGTCTTCATCAGCTCCTCGGAGCATGTCCAGTTCTTGAATTTCGCATTGTTCTCAAGGCACTTCTTCTCAAGATCCTTGAGCTCATCGAACCTGCCCTCACCGACGAGCTTTGTCCTTTCCTCCATCACGGCAAACGGAGCCCATGACTTCGGATATACGATATCGGCATCCTTGAACGCCTCTTCCATCGTATTGACCTTCTTGTATGAACCGCCAGAGGCCGCAGCATTCTTTGCTGCGATCTCCTCGACATCGCTCATAACGTCATATCCCTCCGGGTGCGCGAGAACCACATCCATGCCGAAACGTGTGAAGAGTCCGATGACACCCTGTGGAACGGAAAGCGGCTTGCCATATGACGGCGAATAAGCCCATGTCATGGCGACCTTCTTGCCCTTGAGGTTCTCTACGCCGCCGAAATGGTTGATCACATGCAGGAGGTCGGCCATGCACTGTGTCGGATGGTCGATATCGCACTGGAGATTGACAAGTGTCGGCCTCTGCTCAAGAACGCCGTCCCTGTAGCCTTCCTGGACAGCCTCGGAGACACTCTTCATGTAGGTGTAGCCCTTGCCGATATACATATCATCGCGGATACCGATGACATCGGCCATGAAGGAGATCATGTTGGCAGTCTCCCTTACAGTCTCGCCATGAGCTATCTGGGAAACCTTCTCATCGAGATCCTGGACCTCGAGTCCGAGGAGATTGCAGGCAGAAGCGAATGAGAATCTCGTACGTGTGGAGTTGTCGCGGAAGATGGAGATTCCCAGGCCGGAGTCGAAGACCTTGGCGGAGATGTTGTTCTCCCTCATTCCTCTGAGTATCTCAGCCACCTTGAAAACAGCCGCGATCTCATCATCGCTCTCCTTCCATGTGTGGAAGAAGTCATTGAGGTACATATTAGATGTGTTGAGCTTCTTGAGCTCCTCTATCATCTTCCTGATCTCACCCTTGTCTCTGGCCATCTGGTCCTCCTTGGATTTGCAATCAAAACTCTATCACAGCATCGCAGGCCTTGCAATCTAATGTTGCACTTTGTTGCGATACAGAGCCTTCACTTTCTCAGGTGCTCAGGCACCTCGGAGCCATCGCTCACAAACCCGTTGTAAAGATCCACATCCGCCTCCGTCATCATATATCCCAGTTCACGGGCAAACGGTATGAGGACATTTCTTGTTATTTCGGATGTATCCCCTAGATACTCCATGATCCTCCTGTCAAGCTCCTCCCTTGCCTCATCGTTCTCATCGATCATCAGCAGGAATGCATCCATTATATTGTCAGCCATGGCATCTCCTTGCTCCCAGTATAATGGAATATTGAGCATGCGGCATTAAGGATCAGCATACTTCGACAGGTGTCTCTTTCTTCTCAGCAGCTTCTCCGATGATGAACGCCTCCTTCATCCTCTCAAGATAGGCAGCGGCATCGGCAGGAGGCATGAAGAGAAGGAGTCCACCCGATGTCTCCGGAGAGAAAAGGAGATCCCGCTGACAGAGTGTGAAACTATCAGGAATGCTGACTTTATCAGCAAGATAGTCCTCATTCGTATAACGCCCCTCGGGAACGAAGCCGAATGTGGCCATCTCCTGAGCCTCGGGAAGGAATCTGAGGCTGCGGTAATCTATCCTGATGGTAACCCCGGATGCAGATGCAGCCTCATATGAGTGTCCCATGAGCGAGAATCCCGTGACATCAGTGGCAGCATGGACAGCAAGACCTGAGGCAGCTTCCTTGGCCGCTTTGTTGAGGGTCCTCATCTGGTCTATCGCCTCCAGGGCCTCTGTCTCACCCGCTTTATGAGCTGTCATTAGTATGCCTGAACCGAGGCGTTTTGTAAGAACCGCCATATCTCCGGGCCTGGCTCCCTTGTTTGACCAGACTGCATCCTTTCTGGCAAAGCCGGTCACGGCAAGGCCGAATTTGGGCTCTCGATCCGAAAGAGTGTGCCCTCCGGCTATGATGACTCCGGCCTCTTCAGCCTTCCTGATAGCACCGGTCATGATGCGCCGCATCACGGAGATGTCGAGACAGGAAGGGAAGCACATCAGGCTCATCGCGATCTCAGGCTCTCCCCCCATCGCATAGATGTCTGAGATCGCATTCGCTGCGGCTATCTCACCGAAGACCTCAGGATCATCGACCATCGGAGGAAAGAAATCCACCGTCTCTATGAGAACACGGCCATCGCCGAGATCATAGACAAGGGCATCATCGGAGCTCTCGAAGCCCTCAATGAGTGCGCCGTTCCTTATCTGGGGAAGACCATCAAGCGCCTTGTGCAGCTCCCCGGGCGGCAATTTGGCATTGCATCCGGAACTCCTCACAAGAGCCGTCAGCCTCACTTCTTCCATATAATCCTCCAGCTGTCCCCTTCCCTGATATATACGGCCTCTGTGTTCTCATCAGCTGCGGCAGGATCGAACGGGACGGAGAAAAAGACAGCAGTGCCGCAAGATGAGGAGAGAGAACGGGGAACGGGTCTGAGCTCAGCACCATCCCCTATCCTCTTCCTGAACATTATAGCGCCGTAGTGGCTGAAAAATGTCGCTACCTTGATACCCTCAGCTTCCAATTGCCGCCCTCTTCCTCCGCCGCGACCTTGTAGCCGAGCGCAGCCGCATAGCGCGTGACATTCTCCTTCGCTGCCCTGTTGTCAACAATGACAACGAGGCCGTCAGGACTCTCCTTGAGAGCCTTCTTCGTCATTATGACCGGTTCCGGGCAGCTGTATCCAGATGTATCGAGTTCTTTCATGCCTTCCTCCTTTCCCTTGCCGTAGCGTAAAGAGCTATCGCGAGAAGAATGATTATTCCCGCAATGATTGCAACCTTCCCGTTCACGCCGGGACCTGTGTTCGCGGAAGACGCAAGCGAGAAATTATGGGCTGCAGCCGCACCGGCCATCATTCCCAGCACAGCGACAGCGCTGTCTCCCGATCCCTCTCCAGCAAGGATGAGCTGCCGCAGGGGACATCCTCCCAGCATGACTGAACCAAGCCCTACAGCGAACATGCCGAGGAAATTCCAAAGGTGCATCGGATGAGACACAGGCTGATCAGCAAACCCCAGATGGAAGCTGCCAGTGATGAGATTTCCGACAAGAACGGCGGCGAAGATGGCGATGAAACCCGAGATGAGCGTAAAGTCTTTGATGAGGAATATATCCCTGATCCCTCCGGCCATGCATAGCCTTGTGCGCTCTGCTGCCGCACCGGCTGCAAGCCCCGCAAGAAGTGCTGCGGCAACAGGAGCATGCATCGACCCCGGCCCTGTCTCGGAGAACAGGAAGAGTGCCGGAAAAGCCATGAACAGCACGAAAAGGAGGATTGTCGAGGCTGGAAATGCAAGGCCTTCAAGGGAACTCTGCTTCTCAGCCTTACCCAGCGAGAATCCCGCGGAAAGGAAGACACAGCCGGCACCTATTCCCGCGATGAATCCAATAAGTCCGACAAGCGCATTGAGGTCCCCTCCCCCGAGCCTGATCACCATCCTCAGAGGACAGCCGAGGAACACGAGGGCTCCCAGCATGACGATGAACCCGATCACGAATCTCAGCACAGGGGATGATCCTCCGCGCGGGCGGAAATCCCCCTTAATGACACTCAGCGCGAATGAACCGAGCACAATGCCGATTATCTCCGGGCGTACATACTCGACTATCGGAGCTGTATGAAGATGAAGTGCCCCGGCAGTATCACGCAGGAAGCAGGCGATGCAGAAACCCATGTTGCCAGGATTCCCCAGTAGTGTGAGCACAACAGCTGCAGCACCGATCAGAAGCCCGGTGACAGCCAGTTTTCCTTTTTCAGCGATTCTCATGTTTTCAATCCTACCATTATGTAATAGATAATACAATGGCAACGTGCTACAATCATCCCATGAGAAGAATCTATCTGGACAATGCCTCCACTGCGTTTCCCAAAGCGCCTGGCACGGGAGAGGCCATTGCAGAGTATATAGACAAAGGGTGTGTCAACCTCTACAGGACAGAAAGCAGGCTGACGGAGGAGAACTTCGACATTCTCCTCTCACTGAGGACAATGCTCTCCGCTCTCTACAGCTTTCCCCACCCTGAATGCATTGCATTCACCCGGAATATAACCGAGGCGATGAACTGGATCATCAAAGGCCTCTTCACGCGCGGCGATCATGTCATTGTGTCAGCAAATGAGCATAATGCCGTGATGCGGCCGCTGAATGAAATGGGAATAGAGTTTTCCCGCCTTCCATCTGACAGACATGGCTACAATGACTACTCCTCCATCGAGGCTCTGATAACTCCACGCACAAAAGGAATAATCATAAACGCAGCGGGGAATGTCTCAGGTGCGGTGCAGAGCCTTGAGGAACCAGCAGAAGCGGCAAGAAAGCATAGGCTTTATTTCATCGTGGATACCGCCCAGGCATCTCCCTATGTGGATATAGACATGGAAGCGCTAGGCATTGCCGCACTCGGCTTCACAGGCCATAAAGGTTTTCTCGGTCCTGAAGGGACAGGCGGGATGATTCTCAGGAAGGATATCGCGGCAGCTATTCCTCCTCTCATCGCCGGAGGGACAGGGAGCGAGAGCGACAGCGAGGAAATTCCCCATACGCTGCCTGAGCGGCTCTCTCCAGGAACAGAGAACATGCCGGGACTTGCCGGGCTTGAGAAAGCGATGTGCTTTTCCATCGGAAACAGGAAGGAACTGGAAGCACATTCCGCAGCCATGACAGAGCGGCTTTATGAAGGGATCATGGAAACAGACGGGCTGCAGCCGGTCGGAGCCGGCATAGATGAGCCGAGGACCGCGGTGCTCTCAGTGACATCTGAACGGAAGGATATAGCAGAAATAGCCGCAGAGCTCCTTGAAAGGGGGAACATAGAGACACGCGTAGGACTCCATTGCGCGCCGTCAGCGCACAGATCGCTTGGAACATTCCCGACAGGTACGTTAAGATTCTCGCCAGGACCGTTCACCACGGAAGATGAGATAGATACGACAATAGAAATACTAAGGGAGATAATGTCATGAGCCGGTATTTCAAAGAATTTCTGGAAGCCCTGTCGCAGGGCAGCGTTGAGAGGCGCACAATACTGGAAAGCGGTGCTGAGGCAATATTTCAGGATGGAAGGCTGATCACATCTTCAGATGGCAGCCGCGATTTCTCATCTGCAGACCTCACGGAGACAGTCAAAGCCGAACCGCATCTCATTCTTTTCGGCTCCGGCCACATAGGAAAAGCCCTCTATGATATCGGAACAATTATGCAGATGCGCATGACAGTGCTTGACGACAGGGCTGAACTCCTTACAGAAGAGCGGTTCCCTCTTGCAGAAAGACACATAGCTCCATTCAGCGAGCTCCTTAAGAAGGAATATGAAGCAACGGCTCCCTGCTATGTCATATTCACCCACGGACACTCATATGATACGGAATGCCTGCGCTATGCGCTCAGGCGTCCGGCATCATACATCGGCATGATAGGCTCCAGAGCCAAGAGCGCTCGCTCTCTTGCACAGCTCAGGGAAGAAGGATTTTCCGAAGAGTCACTCTCTGCAGTGCACACGCCAATAGGACTTCCGATCGGAGCGGAGACGCCGGAGGAGATAGCCGTATCGATAATGGCCGAGATAATCTCCATATTCCGGAGCGGTGATCATTTCACCACCATCGCCCCCTCCCTTCTCCGCTTCATGGCTGACAGACGCGGCATCGCCGTCAGGATCGTGGACAAGAGAGGATCCGCGCCGAGAAGCATCGGCTCGATGATGGCAGTAACGGAAAGCGGCATCGCCGGAACCGTAGGAGGAGGTGCCATTGAAATGGCTGCGGTCAATGAGGCAAGGGAGATGATCGCCTCATGTGAGAGATACCGCCTCCGCCATTATGATCTCACCGCATCCGGAGATATCGGAATGGTATGCGGCGGTAATGAGACGCTGCTCTTCACCCCATTCTGATCAGAGATCACAGAAGAGGCTGACAAGCGGATCAAGATACCTCTCATCAATCCAGCTCTCGGCTCCCTTGGTTTCCAGGAGAACATTGTCCAGAGGAGTCCTCTTCTCGGGCCTTGTCTTCTCTGCAGCCTTCCGCACTATGGATAGGAGATTACGGTCCACGAATGAGAGCGCTCCCTCATTGAACGCTCCGCGTCCATAGTAAAGCGGTATCATCTCCATGCGTCCCTTCATATTGTGCTTTCTCAGATCGCTTATGTTGTCCTCCGACTCCGGGGCAGCACCTACGGCAAATACCGCAAGACGTTTTTCAGAGAAGTCACCGATGTATTTCTTCATGAACTCGAGCCCGGTTATCTTTCCGGCATATACCCCGCCGATGAGGATAATAGAATCGAATTCCTCAACAAGATGAGCCGTGAGCCCCTCATTCTCTATCACTTCGGCGGACAGCCTCTTCCCCAGCGCCAGCGCATATTCCTTTGACGCCCCATACTTCGATCTGAAAACAACTGCTATTCTGGACATGCCCTGATAATACCGCTCTTTCTCATCTGCGGCCACCGGGATGATGAAAATGCAGCAGGACTTTGGCACTTTTCCCCGGAGAGAGCGAATAATGGCTGAACGGAAAACAGAGGGATGAGACACAAATCTGCGCATTGCCACTATATATATATTGTGGTAAAAATAAAGGGGTTCACTTGCCGATAACAGGAAAGGATCTAATCAGGGAACTCAGGAAAAACGGATTTATGATCGACAGAATAAACGGATCGCATTATGTAATGAAAAAAGGAAACACCATGGTTGTAGTTCCAAATCATGCGAAGGATCTGCCGAAAGGCACGGAGATGGCAATCAGGAAACAGGCAGGGATGGAAAAGTGATCAGATTTCCGGCGAAATTCATAAAGGAAGACAACGGCCAGTACAGCGTGATGTTTCTCGGCTCCGGGATGGAAGGATGCATCACATATGGCGACAGCCTTGACGAGGCCATGTCAAATGCGCAGGAGGCTCTCGATGCATGGCTCGGATCACTCTACAGCAACAGGATGAGGATCCCCGTGCCAGAGCAAATTAAGGGGAATGGAATATACTCATTCTCCCCATCTCCCAGGATCAGTTTTGCCATACAGCTGAGAGAAGAGAGGGAGAAGCTGAATCTCAGCCAGCAGCAGATGGCCGAGAAAACCGGCATCGCCGCAGCACAGTACCAGAGGCTGGAGAATCCGAGGAAAACAAACCCGACCCTTTCCACGCTCGTGAAACTCCAGCATGCAATCGGAAAGGATGTCTTTCTCAGGATATGAGAAGAGGCCATCGGATGACGGCCTCTCTCATCTCAGAACTTTCCCAGTCCTTTCAGTATCTTCTCACCCGTGATAGGCCATGTGCGCACCCATACACCGGTGGCGTCGGCTATTGCCATAGCGATCGCAGGAGCCGCACCGTTGCAGGCTATCTCTGAAATCGACTTGGCACCGAACGGGCCATACTGGTCATTCACATCTACCAGCTCTGCCTTGAAGTCATCCGGAGCCTCCTCGATCATCGGCACACAGTAATCGGTGAATGTGGTGGTGATACATTTTCCGTTCCTGTCCAGCACCATATCCTCATAGAGTGTATGACCGATACTCTTCATCGCGGCACCGTACATCTGGCAAAGCGCGAGCTCCGGATTGATCGGAGTACCAGCATCCTGAACGGCATAGAACTTTCTGACCTTTATCTCACCGGTCCTGACATTGACAGCGACCTCGGCAAAATGAGCGCCATAGGGTACTGCAAAATTCGGAGTCGTGAATGATCCAGTGCCTATGAGCTGGCCGCGGCCGTCTCCGGCTGTCGCATCGTGGGAGAGCGTGAAATAGGAAAGCCTCTTCCCGCTCTTCGAGACGACGAATCCGGGATATTCGAGATCGAGCTCCTCCTCCGGCTCACCGAGCTGCAGCGACGCCTCATGAAGCATCTTCTTCTTCAGGTCCTTTGCCGCCGCAAGCGAGGCATTTCCTGAGAAATATGTGCCGGAAGATGCGTAGGCGCCTGTATCGAACATGCAGGAATCGGTATCACCGGAGACAACGGAGACGACATCGAGAGGCACCCTGAGAACCTCAGCAGCGACCTTAGCTGAAATCGTATCAAGTCCGGTGCCGAGATCAGCGCCGCCGGAGAGCACCAGGACGGTGCCGTCCGTAAGCAGCTTCACCTGCGCATTCGAGTGATCGAGCCCTGGAAGGCCGGAGCCCTGCTGTATCATCGCAAAGCCCTTGCCTATCTTCCACTCCGGATCACCGGAATCCTCCTTCTTTCCCCAGTCAATGAGAGCGGCTCCGCGCTCAAGAGCTTCCCTTAGACCGCACGAGCCAACAGGGACGACAGTACCTTCCCTGCCCTCGCCGAGACCTTTGAGGATCTCAAGCATATAGCCTTCCTCGACTATGTTCTTCTCTGCCATCATCAGGGGATCGATGCCGAGCTTCATCGCCAGCTCACCCATTGCGGAGATGATGGCGAAGTATCCCTTCGGAGCTCCATAGCCCTGATAAGCACCTGTCGGCGGGATGTTGGTGTAATACGTTATGAGATCGTAATACATGTTGTCCACGCGGAAGATCGGCAGGGTCTTAGAGGATGCGTTCATCGGAACAGTAAGGCAGTGGTTGCCGTACGGACCGGTATTGGCCCTGACATCCATATAGATCGCGGTTATCGTCCCGTCCTTCCTGCCTCCCATCTTGACGCGCACCCTCATCGGATGCCTGGTGGAATTGGCATAGAACTCCTCGGCACGTGTATTGCGGTAGTAGATCGGCTTGCCGGTTTTCCAGACAGCATATCCAACAAGATCCTCGATGAGGATATCCTGCTTGGAGCCATAGCCGCCGCCGACTTTCTCCTTGATGACATGCACCTTGTTCTCAGGGATGGAACAGACCTTCGCGACTATGCGCCGGACATGGTACGGGACCTGCGTGGAGCAGCTCAGCACAAGCCTGCCGCCCTCGATATGGGCATAGCAGACATGGGGCTCAAGCGGCGTGCACTGGACCTGACTCGTCTGATATGTCTCATCGACTATCGCATCAGCTTCCTGGAACCCCTTCTCGATATCCCCGATACCGCCATGGGCGGATGCCGCGATATTCTTCCTTATATCGCCATGAAGCGGGAACTGGTAGATGACCTTCTCCTCGCGCTCATCCGCGCTTCTGTTGTACTCATCAAGATCATCAGGAGCTCCGGAAACATACTCAACCTTTCCGTTGTGGACAAGCGGAGCACCTTCGGCCATTGCCTCCTCAACAGTGAAGACAGGCTCCAGCGGCTCATACTCGACATGGATGAGAGAGGCAGCTTTCATGGCACTCTCCATATCCCTGGCGACTATTGCGGCAACCCTGTCGCCTACATGCCTGACCTTCTTGTTGATAAGCACCCTGTCATACGGCGAAGGCTCGGGGAACCCCTGTCCCGCCTGCATGTATGGTATGTCTGGAGTATTGAACGCTGTCAGGATATCGACAACGCCGTCGACCTTCAGCGCCTCAGCTGTGTCGACCTTCTTCACAAACGCATGGGCAAACGGAGAGCGGAGCACATGCATGACGAAGGTGTTTGCAGGGACCTTGTCCTCAACAAAGAGCTTCTCCCCGGTGACAAGCGCCTCACCGTCTATCTTGCCGGTGGGCTTGCCGACATACATCAGCTCATCGCGGAAAGAAGGAGCCGCAGACTCTTCAATCCGGCCCTTCGCCCTCTTCTCGCGCACCATGCGGACAGCCTTGTAATAATGCTCATACCCTGCATCACGGATGAATATTCCGGAGAGGGCATCCTTTATCTCCTCCTTCGACGGATCAGGATTGTTCTCAAGGAGAACGGTAAGCGCAAGGGCAGCTTCAGGCGCATTGTAGGCGCTCTGCACCACGCCGGCCTTTATCATGGCCTCCTGCACATCATTCATCTTTCTTCCGTCGAGAAGTCCATCCGGCGTCCTGATCTCAGCCCCCTCAGCCTGATAGAGCATGATGAGGTTGGAATATCTCAGGCGGCCATTGAAGAGAACAGTGTCCGAACCGGCGAAGCCCTCTCCGTCATCGCTGTCGCGGACGGAGGTATAGCCTTCCCTGTAAAGGACGCTGCGAAGTCTCTCATCCTCATTCCCCCTGAGCGTCACGACACGGCCGTTCACTTTAGCTTTTATTTCCATATGCACCTCAGAAAAGGACAGAGGCAAGATACCTCTTGTATTCCGCACTGCCTGTGAGATCGGATGCAAATCCTATCTCCTTCCAGACATCCTTATCATTGCCGTAAGCTATTCCGGAACCGGAAACCGCATAGGCATATACTCCTTCTGAGAAAGCACCGGTGACAGCGGCGTGCGCATGCGATGCCCGGCTTATCCTCCTCACCTCACCCGTCCTTCCGGCCTTTACGGAGAAGGAAAGCAGCAGAGCCCTGCACTCCTTCTTCTCAAGGAATGCGGCAGCACTCTTTCTCTTCTGCCCTTCATGACACATCAGATCAGCCTCAGATTCTGCTGCGAGAATGGCTGAAATCATGTAGCTGTCATTCCTGCGGAGCGCGAAATTGCCGCCGATCGTAGCAGCATTCCTGAGCTGCAGTGAGGCGTCAGCTGCTGCCGCGGAGCGGATGAAATCTGGTACCAGTGGTGAGTTCTTTATCTCCTCAAGCGTAGTCATAGCTCCGATCACCACACATCCGTCCTCTTCCTTTATGCCGGAAAGCCCGAGGCCGCTGATGTCTATCAGAGCAGAACAGGATGAGAGGGATGATCCGAGGCGCATCACCTCGGTACCGCCGGCAAGATATGCCGAGCCTTCGATCTCATGGCGGAGCCTTACGGCCTCCTCTGCACTTTCAGGTCGGTAGATCCTCATTATTCCTCCTCCGGGATGATTCCCGGCGCAGCGCCATTCCGGATCGCTGTCAGGAAGCTCTCAAGAAGTCTCCTCGTAGTACTGCGCCTGTACTGAGGCATCGCATGAGGAGATATCGCATCATTCCAGGCATCGAGGAATGCCGGCATGATGGTCTCAATTTCCTCCGTCATATGGCCCTTGAGCATATTCTCAGCCTCACGGGATCTTATGACCTTGGGGCCTGCAGCTCCCGAGGCTGCGCGGAAATCGAGTATCTCGCCATCCTTGACAACTGCTGCGGCAGAGAGGGAGAGCTTGGAAATTGCATTTGCCCTCCTCATTCCAATCTTCCGGTACATCCTGTAAGTAAAGTCATGATGCGGTATCACGATGCTTGTGATTATCTCATCATCTCCCAGTGCGGTCTTCTTCGAGCCGAGGATGAAATCATCGAGGAGCATGCGCCTGTCACCATGTATCGAGGAGAGCACGACTTCTGCATCAAGAAGGATGAGCGGCTGCGGCAGGTCTCCCTTCGGCGATGCGTTCCCGATGTTGCCGCCTATTGTGGCACTGTTGCGCAGCGCTATTGCCCCCATTCCGGCGGAAGCCTCCCTGACATGCCATGGCACGATCTGTGATGATGCTATCTCCGCAGGCGTCACGAGCGCCCCGATCTCGACAGAGCCGTCATCCGCAAGTTTTATCCCCTTCAGTTCCTCAAGCCCCGTGATGATCATCACAGGGAAAGGGAACTCCGGCGCAAGGCCTGTGCCGCGCCTCTTCTGCACCATGAGGTCAGAACCGCCTGCCAGCGGAACAGCCTTCTTCTCAGCCCTGAGATGAAGCGCCTCCGAAAGCGTTGTCGGAATATATGTCATGCCCATAAGTCACCTCCCTTCTCGGAAGCGAGCCTGATGCTCTCGACGATGAGATCGTATCCAGTGCACCTGCAGATGTTTCCGCTGATGCCCTTTCTGATCTCAAGTTCCGTCGGATGGGGATTTGACGAGAGGAGGGCATATGCGGCCATCACCATTCCGGGAATGCAGAAACCGCACTGGACGGCTCCGCCCTCTGCAAACGCATTTATGATGCATTTTCCCTTCTCCGTATCGCGAATGCCCTCGATCGTGTAGATATGGGAACCGTTTACGGCACCTACGGGGAGGATGCAGCTCGTGACCAGCTTCCCGTCCTTGATCACGGAGCAGGCCCCGCACTCACCCTCACCGCAGCCTTCCTTGACTCCGGTAAGCCCCAGGTCCTCGCGCAGGACATCTATAAGGCGTGTCAGCGGATTGCCGCTGAACGAAACCTTCCTGTCATTCACATAGAATACAATCTCACTGAGCATTTGCGATCGCCTCCTCGAGATCCTCCGGCGGCATCGGGATCTTCTTCACTGTGATTCCCAGAGCACGCTCAACTGCGTCTATATAAGCGGCATCAGCTCCATTGAATACGAGCTCGCCCATACCCTTAGCACCGAACGGTCCCCACTCATACGGGTTGTCGACGAGGAACCACTCCTGCTTCGGGAACTCCATGCTTGTCGGAATGACGTAATCAGACATCGACGACTGTCTGAAATGGCCGTTCCTGTTCTCCATCTTCTCCATCGAGGCATAGCCGAGGGACTGCACAATGCCGCCATTGACCTGCCCGTGGACAATGAGCTCATCTATAGCCTTTCCGATATCGTGGCTGGACCAGATACCGGTAACCTTAACCTCGCGTGTGAGCTTGTCCACCTCGACCTC
>CASEZU010000161.1 GCA_949292445.1 uncultured Spirochaetales bacterium
CTCCCGTTCTGCTCAGTCTTTCCGATGATGATTCTCTCCTCAGGAACAAACTTCCTCATCACACTCTCATGCCCGGCACCATTCTGGAGCGTCATCAGCATCGCACGCCCGGAAAGGAGGCATGAAGAACTTCTGAGAGCACTCTCGGTGTCATTGCTTTTGACGAATATGAGCACGAGATCGGGCTCCGCCAGGGAAGAAGGCTCAGCTGTGAATACAGGATGGAATGTCTCCCCGCCTATTGCAATGCCGCGCTCATTCCGCAGTGCGGAACGCTCCGGAGAAATAGAAACAATATAGACCTCATTCCTTCTGGAAAGGAGGGAGCCGAAGAGCGTCCCCATTGCCCCATCACCTATGACTGCAATCCTCATAATCACCTTCTGCAATCTTTGCAATCGATTGCAAAGATGATTATCAACGATCCTCAATGCTCTGTCAACAGCAAATTTCCATCAGGTCTCCCTGATGACAAGCCTGGGGGGAATGACAAGAGATGACAGAGGAGTTTTGCCGGAAAGTGCCTCAAGGAGGACATCTGCACAGGCTGTGCTCAGTTCGGAAAGACGTGTATCGAGGGATGAGAGACGGGGATTCGCGATTGCAGCATATGGCGAGTTGTCGATACCGATTACGGAAATGTCGTCAGGCAGTCTGAGACCGCGGTCCGTGATCGCTCTCTCAGCACCTACTGCGATCATATCCACTGCAGCGATGACACCATCAGGCCTGTATGAACTGAGGAAGGAATCCATCACGGAAAGAGCATCCTCATAGCTTCCATCTGTCTCGGCAACACACGGTTCAAGCCCTGCATCTTCCATGCCGAGGATATATCCTTCTTTCTTTATGCGGTTGCTGGGGGTATCACGGCCATCGAGGTAGATTATCCTGCGCTTGCCGGCGGCGAGAAGATGGCCGACACACTCCTTCACACCGTGTTTCTCATCTGCAGTGATCGAAAATGTATTGGGCAGAGACAGCCGTCCATTGGCTATTACGATCGGCGATGACGGGAGATGCAGCTTTATGGCTTCCTCCACCTCCTCTGTCGCGAAAGATGACCCGATGAGGACAACTCCCTTTACCCTCCTGGAAGCCAGCAGCTTTATATACCCCGCCTTTTCCCCTGGCTCATCGCCTGTATTGAAGATGATGGAGCAGTAGCCGCCGCGGAGCATCTTCTCCTCAATGATGTATGCTCCTTCCGTATAGTGTATGTTGCGGATATCGCTGACTAGAATGCCGATCATCCCCGAGTTGCGGCTGACAAGCCCCCTGGCTGCCTCATCTGGGGAATAATCATACTTTCTGAGGACTTCCTGCACACGGCGGCGTGTGGACTCCTTTATACCCGGACGTCCGTTTATCACACGGGAGACCGTACTTCCCGAGACTCCCGCTTCCTTCGCGATATCATAAATGGTCACAACCCGAGACTAGCACAGGTGGAAATCGATTGCAAACAGAGTGATAAGAGAAGCCAGCATTGCCGGCTCCATCTCAGAACAGCTTCTTGTATACGGCTTTTACCGCATCCGCCGCCTGCTCCTCCTTTATTCCGAAGAGCACTGACGTATCAGAAGCACCGTAATTCACGAATGTGGTGCTTATGCCGTTCTCTTTGAGCGCAATGGCCGCATCAAGGTAGGCACCTGATGATTCCATGCCGTCTCCAACCACACCGAGGATTGCATGGCCGTGATCGACCTCGATAGAATCCAGCCCGAACTCCTTGGTAAGACGCTCGCACATAGCCTGGCAGACGCTGTCACTCGCCATCTTCGAATCGAAGAACCAGACGATGCTGTCGATTCCGAAGAGAGAATAGCAGGGCCTGATTCCGAAGACATGGAGCATTGTCAGCAGCGCATGGCGCATGCCGTACTTCTTGAAAAGCATCAGCTTCCTGAGCCTTATCCTCGAAAGCCCACCTCGTGCTGATACAGCAGTCGCACCGAAGTCATTGGACTCCGGAACAATCTTTGTGCCAGGATCATCAGGACTGTTCGTGTTCTTCACCACAATAGGTATTCCCGTGTTGTAGATGGGGGCAATCGCTTCCTCATGGAAGACTGTCGCGCCGACATCGGAAAGCTCCCTCACCTCCTTGTAGGAGAGCTCAGGGTTCACCGTCGCCTCAGGAACGATCCTCGGGTCTGCACGGAAAATACCGGATACATCAGTCCAGTTCTCATAAAGCTCTGCCCCTACAGCACGGGCGACTATCGAGCCTGTTATATCAGAGCCGCCGCGCGTGAATGTCTTGATGACACCCTGCTCCGTCTCACCGTAGAAGCCTGGAATGACATAGCGCTTCTCAGGATCCAGCTTCTCTGCCAGGCGCTTGTATGTAGCCTCATTGACGGTGGAATCCTGATTGATGACGATGACATCCTCAGCATCGAGGAATTCCCATCCGAGGAACTCGCTTATGACAAGAGCGGAAAGATACTCTCCTCTGGAGGCTGTATAATCAGCGCCGCGTCCGGCGTCGATCATGCATCTTATGTCGTCAAGACGCTCGGAAAGCCTCACATCATCGATCTTCAGCTTCTGCGCGATCTGCACGAAGCGCTTGGATATCTCATTGAAGACAGGGCGGCACGTGAGCCCCTTCTGCACTAGGCTGTTGCACTTGTAAAGGAGGTCCGTGATCTTCTGATCCTCCTTGTTCCTCTTACCAGGAGCGGAGACAACCGCGATACGGCGCCTGTCATCACTCTCGAGAATCGCCTTAACCTTCCTGATCTGATCTGCATCAGCTACGCTGCTTCCTCCGAA
>CASEZU010000162.1 GCA_949292445.1 uncultured Spirochaetales bacterium
CTTCGGCAGCGCGGACTCAGGGATTCTCACTCTGGCAGATGCGATAGACCAGAAGATAAATGAATTCACTCCATCAATAATCTCCTACACGATCTCGACAGTGCAGGCCATGATATCCAGCGTTGTCATATTCTTCGTCTCATTCGTCTTCGCCATTTACTTCATTGCTAACAAGAAAAGACTGCAGAGGCATATCCTCAAGCTCCTGGCACTCTTCGTGAACGAGAAGAAACTCTCTTATATAAGGCATGCTGCGAGCATAAGCGCACTGGCCTTCTCACGCTTCATCACAGCACAGGTGATGGAGGCCCTGATCATCGGCTCGCTCTGTTTCGGCGGCATGCTCGTGCTGGGTTTCCCCTACGCCCCGACTGTGGGCATCCTCACGGCAGTGATGGCCCTGATCCCTGTATATGGTGCTGTAATAGGAGCACTGGCCGGAGCTTTCATGATAGCAGTGGCAGAACCGTGGAAGGGACTTTTCTTTCTGATCTTCATCATCGTGCTTCAGCAGCTTGAGGGCAATCTCATCTATCCGCGTGTCGTAGGTACGACAACAGGAGTTCCTTCCGTATATGTCTTCATGGCAGTAACGCTCGGCGGCGCACTCTTCGGCATTCCCGGAATGCTTCTCGCCGTGCCTGTATTCTCGATTGCCTTCACTCTGCTGAAGGAAATCTCAGAAAAGAGGAACGGTGCCTTGCAGAATCAGGATAATCAGACATAAGCCATATGGCTTTCAGCATCCCACAACTTTTTGTGTAGAGCTGAAAGAAAAAGAGGAACAACCGCTTTCACACGATCGTTCCTCTTTGCTCCCCCGGAGGGATTCGAACCCCCGACAGGGTGGTTAACAGCCACCTGCTCTACCGACTGAGCTACAGGAGAATATGTTCTTTCGAACGAGAAAGAATCTACACTTTCTTGAAATCTATGTCAATAATATTCTGAATTTTTCCTGAACAAAACTGAGAATTCCGAGGATAAGTTATTGCCGATATTCATCACAGCAGGGAAGCGCATTAATTTGTTTTCCTGTAATCCTCAGTCAATGCTAGAATTATTCCATGGCAGAGAAGAAGGAATACACTGTTGTCCAGCTGAGTGTGATAGAGGCAACACCGGAGGCGATAATCTCCGGAGTGCTTGATGATGAGATCAGGGAGAGGATGCTGCAGACTGTAGAAGCAGAAGCCCCAATACTTGAAAGCCTGCTGTACAAGCGGGTCATAAACTCAATGTCGCTGAAGAAGATCGGGTCGAGGATACTTCCCGTATTCGACAGGATCGCCTCATCCCTTCCCGTGAGGATAACATCCGATGACGGGGAACGCGTATTCCACAAGGAGAATGAGGAGGAATGCTTCCGCCCCACCCCTGACTCAGCTGTCCGCTATTCCTATCAGATACCGGCAGAGGAAGCCGTGTACTGCCTGCAGTACATACTTGAAAAGGAAGGTAGGATCATCACGAAATCAGAGCTCTCAAGACTTTTCAAAGCCGAGCTCGGCTATGACAGGATGGGTGCCCAGGTGGATGCTCTTTTCCGAAAGGCCGCCAAAAGTCCGCTACTGAAGAGAACAGGAAACGGAAGATTCACAATATAGTGAAATTCATGCGTGATTTTTGAGATAATCCGCAGTTATTTCTTTACATTCTGCACATTACCTTTATACTCAGACACAGGAGGCAGTATGCTCATCAAACTCAGGAAGAAGAAAGCCATCATTGAGAAGAACGCAGCAAGATGCAGGGAGAAAGGCATCAAGCTCCCGACATTCGCGGAGATGAAGGATCCATCGCTCATTCCAGCCGATGTCAAGGAAAGGCTGAAGAACGTCGGGCTATGGGATGTCAATCCGCTCAACCTCTACAGAATCAACTGGCACAACGAACCCAAGGAATCCGGCGGCGGATTCGGAGGCGTCAACTACATCGAGATCCCGAGGTCAATCACGGGAACAAAGGCAAGGATCTTCGCCCTGGCCGGAAAATGGTTCCCATGCGGCGTCCATAAGGTAGGAGCCACATACGCATGCCTCGCAC
This sequence comes from uncultured Spirochaetales bacterium, assembly GCA_949292445.1. Next base: position 2,047 of record CASEZU010000162.1, read on the forward strand.
CGGCACTCGTCACAGGAAACTTCGATGCGACTGAGCAGCAGGCTGTATGGCCGTCTACAGGCAACTACTGCCGCGGCGGAGCATACAACAGCGCACTCCTCGGCTGCAGCAGCATCGCCATCCTTCCCGAGGACATGTCCCAGGAAAGGTTCAACTGGCTCAAGACAGTAGCCGGAGAGATCATAGCGACGCCGGGCTGCGAGTCAAACGTGAAGGAGATCTTCGACAAATGCCATGAGCTCAATGCGGAGAGAGGCAACCACATCGTCATCTTCAACCAGTTTGAGCAGTTCGAGAACTATCTCTGGCACTATGAGGTCACAGGTTCTGCGATCCTCGAGGTGCTGAGAGAGCTCGGAATAAAGAAGGATAACGTGAAGGCATACGCCTCCTCCACTGGTTCAGGCGGCACCCTTGCTGCCGGAGACCACCTCAAGAGGGTATATCCGAACATCAAGATAGGAGCCGGCGAGGCTCTGCAGTGCCCGACACTTCTGAGAAACGGTTTCGGAGCGCACAGGATAGAGGGTATCGGCGACAAGCATGTACCGTGGATCCATAACGTGAGGAACACAGACATGGTCCTCTCGATTGATGATCAGGACTGCATGGACATCTACAGGCTCTTCAACGAGGAGAATGGAAAGAAATACCTCTCATCCATCGGTGTCAGCGACAGCGACATAGAGAATCTCGCGCTCTTCGGCATCTCCGGAATCGGCAACATGCTCTCGGCGATCAAGATGGCGAAGTACTACGAGATGGACGAGAATGATGTCGTCTTCACGATCCTCACCGACAGCACCTCAATGTACACATCCCGTCTCAAGGAACTTACAGCACAGCAGGGTGCATTCACGGAGAGAGAGGCTGCTAAGGTTCATGCCGCCTCCCTCATGCATCAGGGAATCGACAATGCCCTGGAGCTCGGCTACTACGACAGGCTGAGAATCCACAACCTCAAGTACTACACATGGGTCGAGCAGCAGGGAAAGACCTACGAGGAGCTCAACAGGCAGTGGTATGACAGGAATTACTGGACAGCGATTCCGAAGCTCACGCCCAAGATCGACGAGCTTATAACCGAATTCAACAATATGATAGACTGAGAGGGTGCCGGCCGCTGGCCGGCATTCCTTTACAAGGAGATTCAATGAGATTCCATTACCGATGCTCCGATTGCGGCAGAGAGTTCCGCACGGAGGCTTTGATGTACCAGTGCCCTGATTGCAGCAAGGAAAATGACGGCTCACATTTTCCCAAAGGCAACCTTATCGTAGAGCTGGAGGATGATGTTCTGAAAGCAGCTGCGGCAAAAAAACATGTCACGCCGGATGATTTCTATCCCTACCCCTCTGATGATCCTGAATCCTATCCTGTAGGAATCACCCCGCTGATGAGGCCCAGAAGGCTGCAGGAGAAACTGAAGCTGAAGAACCTCTCACTGAAACTGGACAGCCAGCTCATCTCAGGATCATTCAAGGACAGGGCAAGCTATGAAGTCGCACTGCAGGCAAAAGCCCTGGGAGAGAAGAAGATAGTCCTGGCTTCCACCGGAAATGCAGGAGCCGCAGCCTCTGCTGTAGGAGCGGCGATGGGACTGGACATAATACTCTTCGTACCTGAGACTGCTCCGATCAATAAGCTGATGCAGAGCGTGCTCTATGGAGCTCATGTCGTTCCTGTTAAAGGAAGCTACGATGATGCATTCGCTCTCTCGATCGAATACACGAAGCTGCATGGCGGAATAAACCGCAACACCGCATACAATCCAATGACGATAGAAGGAAAGAAATCCATCTCCATAGAGCTCTTCGAGCAGATGGGAAGGAAAGCTCCGGACGTGGTGTATGTGCCAGTCGGCGACGGCTGCATCATAGCTGGAGTGGCCAAGGGTTTCTCGGATCTGATGAAAGCCGGCCTCATCGGGAGAATGCCACGTCTTGTGGCCTGTCAGTCCACCAAGTCCGATGCGATATCCAGAGCGGTGAATGATGACGACTTCAGAGCCATACAGGCGACGACAAGAGCTGACTCGATCTCCGTCGATCTTCCCGCAAACGGCAGGATGGCCGCATCATATGTGAAAGAGTCAGGAGGATGGGCTGTCGAGGTCACCGACACGGAGATACTGGACAGCCAGATCACGCTCACCCGCCTCGCCGGCGTGCTTGCGGAACCTGCCGCCGCATGCGCATATGCCGCACTTGAGAAAGACAGGGATCATCTGGCAGCAGAACTCGGAGAGGATGCCGAAGCTGTCGTGCTCATCACAGGCACAGGCTTCAAGGATATGAAAGCATTCGACGGAAGGGCCTCCATTCCGGAGGCAATCGAGAACTCAGTTGAAGCTGTCAGAAGCCTCTCATTCTGAGGGAGACTTTGATTTTCAGCTGAAGGCATACACAACACAAATGAAGCCCGGGGCGTGGGTAACCCCGGGCTTCGTATTTCCATCAGGAGGGTGCGTTATTCAATGGTGACTGTGAAGTCTGCGGACCATGTGTCACCGTCGCGGTCAACAGCTGCTATGTGCAGCATATGATCACCGGCAGTTGTGCCGACAACTCTCAGTCCCTGTACGGTTACAGAGTCCCCTGCTCCGACAGAGCGCAGCGTTCCATTGCCGCTTAGGACTGTAAGACCATCATCGCCGGTGCACTCTATCTCGACATTCCTGAGATCCTCGGTGCCGTTGTTGCTGATGACGAATGTCAGGTCAGCCTGCGTGTTCACAGGTATTGCCGCCGTATCGTAATGCCTGGACTCCAGATCAGAGAGCTCAGCATTCTTCCACAGTGCCTCGAACACAGCGCCATTGCCTTCAAGCTCAGTTTCTGTCTCATCAGGAGCTATGTACTCTCCTGTAGAGCGGTCCACCCAGCCTGCGAAGACATATGAGTCATCGGGCTCAGAGAGAGCCGGCACATCGATGATATCACCATCGGCAACATCCTCAATCGTGGATTCCATGCCAGTGACCGGATCCTTGAAAACAACCTGCGTGCTCCAGATCGCATAAAGCGTCTGATCAGTATACGGGGCTGTGATCGTCTCTCCCGGCTGGTATGTGATCTCATCAGGAGTTACGCCCCAGCCTGTAAGGACTCCGGCAGCTGAGCTGTTGACACGGACGTCATCCGTATCAGGAAGCACCACATCTTCTCCCGGTGTGACCGAGCTGGTTGAAGAATAGCTGAAGCTGTAGTTGTCACCCGATGCCGACCACTGATATGTGATTGACGGGCTGTAGTATCTGCTGTTCTCCATCAGCCACTGGGCATCTTCGCCTCTCTGCGGCTCATCCTCCGCCACGATCAGGGCAAGAAGCTCATCTGTCTCATCCCTTGTCATCGAATCATACGATATGGCCTTCATATCGTACCAGGCTTCCCTGGCCTTGTTTATATTGCCGGCCTCAAGTGCCTTCTCATAGCTCCGCTGGGCCTTCTGGTAATCCTTCTGAGCCTGGGAGATCATATCGTCATAATTATTGATGGCCTCGGATACATCACCGGATGCGATGGCATCAGTGAACGCGCTCCTCAGCTCTGATACATCTGCAGCCCACAGCGCCATAGAAGCAATCAGCAGAACCGCAGTAATTCCTGTAATTCTTCTCTTCATTTTTCCTTTAGCCTCCTACTGTCTAGAATGTAACAGCAATCGTATGGAGAAAGGGAAAAGCATCTGTGAATCTTTCGAGAAGAAAAGCAAAGCCCCTATTAAGAGAAGCTCCCCGGAATCCCGGGGAGACTCTCACTCAAGCTCTACAGCTCCGGTATAAAGCCTGTAATAGACTCCATGCTGGGCAATGAGCGAATCGTGATCGCCGCGCTCTATGATGCGGCCGTGATCCAGGACCATGATCGCATTTGAGTTGCGTACAGTGGAAAGCCTGTGCGCTATGACGAACACAGTACGGCCTTCCATCAGCTTGTCCATACCGCTCTGCACAAGAGCTTCCGTGTGGGTGTCGATCGATGACGTGGCCTCATCCATGACAAGGACGGGAGGATCCGCGATCGCAGCCCTTGCAATAGAGAGAAGCTGCCTCTGTCCCTGCGAGAGGCTCTCACCGTTATTGGTGAGCATCGTATCATACCCGTCGGGCATCATCATTATGAAGTCATGTGCATTGGCCAGCTTCGCAGCGGCGATGACTTCCTCATCAGTGGCATCCAGCTTGCCGAACTTTATGTTCTCCTTGATGGTCCCTGTAAAGAGGTTCGTATCCTGCAGGATCATTCCCAGAGAGTGCCGGAGATCAGCCTTCTTTATCTTGTTGATGTTGATGCCGTCGAATCTTATCTTGCCGTCCTGGATGTCATAGAAGCGGTTGAGAAGATTCGTGATGGTCGTCTTTCCCGCACCGGTGGAACCGACGAATGCGATCTTCTGCCCGGGCTTCGCATAGAGAGAGATATCATGCAGGACCATCTTATCCGGGACATAGCCGAAATCAACATCATGCATTACTATGTCTCCCCTGAGCGGTGTGTATGTCACAGGGCTTCCATCATGATGAGGGTGCTTCCATGCCCACTTTCCAGTGCGTTCCTTAGACTCGGTGATGCTGCCGTCCTCACCCACCGCGGCATTCACAAGCATCACATAGCCGTCGTCGACCTCGCTCTCCTCATCCATGAGCTCGAATATGCGCTCTGCACCGGCAAGTGCGAGCAGCACCATGTTCATCTGCTGCGAGATCTGGTTTATGTTGTTAGAGAAAGAGCGGGAAAGCTGCAGGAATGCGGCGAGGAGACCGAGCGTATAGCCGCTGGCAGCGCCTCCGGAGACTATGACTGCAATCGCTCCCACGACCACAAGAGCAACATACTGGATGTTTCCGATGTTCATCGTCACAGGCCCCATTGCATTGGCCAGGGCATTGCCCTTGGTCATGGAGGCGCGGAGCTTCTCATTCAGGGAATTGAAATCCGCCTTGCTCTGTCCCTCATGGCAGAAGACCTTTATGACGCGCTGTCCGTTCATCATCTCCTCTATAAATCCGTTCACAGCACCGAGGTCAGCCTGCTGCTTTGAAAACTGACGTCCGGAACGCTTCGCGATTAAGGTGGAGCTCCTCATCGTCAGAAGCGCGAAGAGGATTACGACTATCGTCAGGAACCAGGAATTCATGAGCATCGACACAAAGACCATCACCAGGGTTATCATCGCCTGCATCAGCTGCACAAGGGAGTTGGAGATGAACTGGTTGAGCGTATCCGTATCGTTCGAGAAACGCGACATGATCGTTCCATGCTGGTTCTGGTCAAAGTACGACAGAGGAAGTGAATCGAGCTTCCTGAACATCTTTATACGGATGTCATAGAGCGTATCCTGCGAAATCCCGACCATCGTGCGCGAAAGCAGATAGTTGAATACGACGGAAACGCTGACGATGCATGCGAACTGCAGGAGCGACATCATCACAGGTCTCCAGTCCGGATTGCTGACACCGATGATCGGTGTCACATATTCATCGATGAACTGTCCGAGGAAGTTCGACGAATATACGATCGAGAAGGAAGAGATCAGTATGCACACGACGATGAAGACGAACTTCAGCTTCCTCTCGCCGAAAACTATTCTCAGGATGCGCTTCATCGCCTTCTTGGGATCCTTGGCTCTGGCGCCTCCGGCATTGCGTCCTCTAATCATCCAGGTTGCCTCCTCTCGTCTGAGTCTCGTAAAGATCGCGGTAATCGGCATTGCGCTCCAGAAGCTCTGCATGCGTACCGATATCCTGGATCCTGCCATTGTTCATGACAATGATCTGATCAGCCTCCATCACGGAGGAAAGACGCTGGCTTATGATTATCTTCGTCAGGTCCTTCACATCCTCGCGGAGTGCTTTCCTGATCTGCGAATCCGTCGCTGTGTCGACAGCGGATGTGGAATCATCCATGATGAGTATCTTCGGTTTCTTGAGAAGCGCACGGGCAATGCAGAGCCTCTGCCTCTGCCCGCCGGAGAAGTTGGTTCCGCCCTGCTCCACATGGCTGTCATAGCCGTCCTTCATGGCCTCTATGAAGGGAGATGCCGAAGCGACTGCGCACGCCGCCCTGATCTCCTCATCAGTAGCATCAGGATTTCCCCATCTGAGATTCTCCGCGACCGTTCCGGAAAAGAGCGTGTTCTTCTGCAGGACTACAGAAACCTCATTCCTGAGAGCCTCCAGATTGTATTCACGCACATCGCGTCCCCCCACCTTCACAGAGCCGGATGTGACATCATAGAGCCTTGCGATGAGGGAGATAAGCGATGTCTTTCCTGAACCTGTGTTGCCTATGATGCCGATCATCTGGCCGCTCTCTATCTTCAGGTTTATGTCGCTGAGGACACGTGACGAGCCGCCGTATCCGAATGAGACATGGTCGAACTCCACCGAGCCGTCCTTCACCGTCTTCTCACCATCCGGATTGATGTCCATGCTGGGCCTGGTGTTGAGGACCTCCGCGATACGCACCATCGATGCATGTGCGATTGAGAGCATGACAATGACCATGCCGGTCATGACGAGCGATGAGAGGATCTGTCCGGTGTAGGTATATATGCTCATCAGCTCACCAGTCTCCATATGCCCTATATTGATGAGCCTTGCGCCGATGTAGGAGATCGCGATCATGCAGCAGTATGTGACAGTCATCATCAGCGGTCCCATGAGAGCCATGATCGTCTGTCCTCTCTTAAAGTTCGACCTGATGGTCTCCGAAGCCTCGGCGAACTTCCCGAGCTGCTCATCCTCCCTGACATAGGCCTTGACCGTCCTGATTCCCGTGAGGTTCTCCTGGACCACCCTGTTGAAGGAATCATAGCCCCGGAAAGCGTTGGTGAACGATGAATACGTCCGCTTGAAGATCATGAAGATGCATACGGCGACAACAGGAATCGCGACAGCGAAGACGAGAGAAAGCGCTCCGCCGTTGTGGTAGACCATGATGATGGCGAAGATGAACATGATCGGCGACCTCACGCATATCCTGATCATCATCTGGAATGACTGCTGCACGTTCTGCACATCCGTCGTCATTCTGGTTATGAGCGAGGATGTCGAGAACCTGTCCACATCGGCAAAGGAGAAATCCATTATTCTGGAATAAAGATCCTTTCTGATGTTGGTGGCGAATCCTGCGGAAGCCTTTGAGGCTGTCCATGCTCCGGCAACGCCGAATGAAAGGGAGAGAAATGCTGCGATGATAATGAGCACTCCAATTCTGAGCACATAACCCATATCGTTTGAGGAGACACCGGTATCGACGATGAGTGCCATCAGCGTCGGTATCAGGACCTCCATAGCAACTTCTCCCACCATCATAAGAGGCGTGATGAATGCGTATTTCTTATATTCCCTGACACGGGAAAGCAGAGTCTTCAGCATAGGCTCTCCTCCAGTACGTTCGTAAGTCTTCTGCAGATGTCCATGTACACATCCTTCTCATCTGCTGAGATGACGGAGAGAAGCAGTCTCTCCACAGCTTCTGTGCGCTCGCGGGCCTCAGCGAGCTTGGCATGGCCCTTCTCCGTCAGCACGACGCGCCGCAGACGTCCGTCGGCCTCATCCTTTGCACGCACAATCAGTCCGGCAGATGCAAGGGTATCCACCATCGCGGATACTGTGGCCCTCGTAAGAAGCAGCTCGCTCTCTATCTCCCGCTGTGCCGCCCCATCATTCCTTGCAATGAAAATCAGGACCCTGATCTGTGCCGAAGAGAGCCCTATTGATCTGAGGTCGCGGTCCACGGTTCTGCGGGCGATCCGCCCGAGCGACCCCGCCGCGAACAAAAGCATATTGTCTGCAGCCATAGTTCGGTTCCGAACAAACAATATGCAACAGCCCTTGATCAGTCAACAGGCTTCACAAAAACTACACTGAGACAAAAAAGCCCCCGGGCTTGTGCGGCCTGAGGGCTGTATGCGGCAGAGCCTGATTATTTGTCGTCCTTCTTCTTGCCTGTGACCTTGTTGAGAACAATGAGTGCAACGAAGAGGATTGCAAGAGCCCCTGCGAGGAGACCCCAGCTCTGGAATGCGATTGCTATTGCGCTAGGCATATTCGTACCTCCTTATCAGCCGAAGATCGGGAGGAGCTCCGAAAGGAGAAGTCCTCCGGCGAGAACGGAAGCGATCTGTCCGGAGACATTCGCGCCGAGAGCGAACGGCAGAAGGTGATTCTGCTTGTTGGCCTCGATACCGATCTTCTGGACAACGCGTGAAGACATCGGGAATGCGGAGATTCCGGCACCGCCGATGAGCGGATTGATCTTCTTCTCCTTGGGAAGGAAGATATTGACTATCTTGAGGAAGACGACGCCGCAGGCTGTATCGAAGATGAATGCCACGAGTCCGAATGCCATGATCATGAGCGTTGCAGGCTGCAGAAGCGCCGGACCTGACATCATCGGGGAGATTGCAAGACCGAGCATCAGGGTGATGAGCGGTGAGAGCATATCCTGAGCAGCCCTTGAGAGGTTGTCGAGGACGCCGCACTCCCTGAGGAGGTTTCCGAACATCAGCATACCTACAAGCGCGGCCGAATCCGGTGCGAGGATACCGCAGACGATCGTCGTGACAATCGGGAAGACAATCCTTGTCGTCTTGGAAACCGATGCCGCGGAGTAGTGCATCTGGATGGCCCTCTCCTTCTTTGTCGTCGTTGCCTTGAGGACGATCGGCTGGATCATCGGGACGAGAGCCATGTAGCAGTAAGCGACAACAAGGATCGCCGCCACATAGTTCGAGTGGAGGCGCTGTGAGACAAGGATCGCTGTAGGACCGTCAGCAGCGCCGATGATACCGATCGAAGCGGCATCATTGAGCGGGAATCCGAGGAGCGAGGCGATGATCATGGAAATGAAGATACCGCCCTGTCCTGCAGCTCCGATGAAGATGAGCCAAGGCTTCGAGATAAGCGGACCGAAATCGATCATGGCACCGATTCCGATGAAGAGAAGAAGCGGGAACGCTTCCGCGCTCTCGATACCGACGTTGAACAGCCACTGCAGGATCGCATTGTCCTGAAGCATGACTGATCCCGGAAGGTTCACGAGAATCGCTCCGAAACCCATAGGGAGGAGAAGCGTAGGCTCCATCCCCTTCTTGATCGCCAGGTAGATGAGAATCAGACCGACGACGATCATTATCAATTGATAAACCAGTTCGGTATTCATAACGTT
>CASEZU010000163.1 GCA_949292445.1 uncultured Spirochaetales bacterium
ATGAATGAGGGCGTGGCTGCTGAAATGGCAGGGTGATCAGAGCTGCTCTTCCTCTATGGCCCTGACTGCCTCATCGTACAGTGCTTTCAGATGCTCATAGTCGGCCGGCACCTTCTCCTCGTTGACTTCCTCGAGTCTGGAGGCTGCTGTTCTGAGTTCCTCAAGGCCGAGCTTCTCGGCGCTCTTCCTGATCCTGTGCGCCTCTTTCTTCACGCCCTCCCAGTCCTTGGCTGCAACAGCCCTGCTGAGGGCTTCCGCGTCATGTGAGGATGGGAATTTCCTCAGGCTTTCCCTGAGCGCGGACACGTCGCCGCAGAAATCTTCGATAACCGATTCATAATCCATGCCGATCTTCTCGGCCAGACTCTTGATGCTCATACTGGGAATATCGCAAAGGAAATCTCCGGAGTCAATGAAGAATACATATCTCCGGCCGGAATTGTCCTTCAGCTTCGCTGTCGGATACGATTTTTGTTTACAGCAGGAGAAAAGGATTATAAAATATTGATAGTAAAGTCACTTTACTAATTATTGGAGGTCCCTTTTTGCTGAATCAGCAGGTTATAAGAGAAAATAATCTCAAGCATATCTTTTCCCTTATTTCCGGACGTAAGCATGTGTCCCGGGCTGAGCTCTCTGTGGCAACAGGCCTTACAAAACCTGCTGTCTCATCGATTGTTGAAGCCCTCATATCTGACGGATATATATCCGAACGTGAAGATGCGAGGTCTGGGGCTCCGGGAAGGCGGCCAATAGCGCTTGAAGTTGATACCTCTCATCATTTCATCATCTCAATTTCATGGGGAAGAAGCAGTGTTATCGCAGCTCTGATCAATCTTGACGGAGTGGTTGTCGAGAGCAAAAGCTCTGATGTTTCCAGCATCGATACTGTTACCGCTGTGATAAGACAGTTCAGAATGAGGGCAGATGATGACGGAATGAATATTCTCGGTATTTGCGTGATACTCCCAGCGCTTATTCTTTCAGAGCCTGTGCTTATACATTCAACGGTTATTGAAGGGCTTTCCAATGGCGGACACAGGGAGATAGCTGCAATCAAAGAAGCGGCGGGGGATATTCCTGTCGGATTTTTCAATGATACTGCCTGCATGTCGTATGAGTACAAGAATGAGGCCGGATCGGACTGGCTTTATGTCAATATATCGGACGGAATAGGAGCTGTGGCATATCATGGCGGGCTGATGTTCAAGGGAGCAGGCGGCGCAGGACTGCAGTTCGGGCATTTCTCCGTCGATAGAAACGGGCCTGAGTGCAGCTGCGGCAATAAGGGATGCCTTGAGCTGATGGTGGGAGGACTGGCGTTTGCATGGCGGTACAGGGAGTTCGGTTTCGATGCTCCTCTCAGTTTTGATGAGCTTTCCTTGCATATTGAGAAGAAAGACCCCAGGGCTATGAGCCTGGTCGCTAAATTCGCAGATGAATTCGCTTTCGCTCTCTCCTCGCTGATCGTCATGCATAGTCCTGAAGAGATCTACCTCGGTGGAAGAGCCCGCTTATTCGGCCAGCCTTTTCTGTC
>CASEZU010000164.1 GCA_949292445.1 uncultured Spirochaetales bacterium
TCCGCCTTGTATCTGATCTTATCCTTATCCATCTGGATGCCCTCAGTGCGTTCGAGGGCTATCTCCCATGCGCTTTTTATCTTTCCCATGCCCTGAATATATCCAAACGTCACGGTGTCGGCTATATGCTGTGGACGGAGAATCATGATTTGGATAGGCTACTGCTGTTATGGACAGCGGCATCGTCTATGCTTTCGATATCTTCGGAACGGCCATCTTCGCGATAACAGGAGCCGTCAAAGGCGTCAGGAACAGGCTTGATCTGCTTGGCGTCATCGTATTTGCCATCACAGTCGGCTGCGGCGGCGGCATGCTGAGGGATACGCTTCTCGGTATCTTCCCGATAGCTGTTTTCAGGGATAATGCATATGTTCTCGTATGTATCGCGATGGGGATCCTCGTCTTCCTTCTCAGCCCTAAGACAGTCGGGCGCTGGGCCATCATCCAGTATCTGGATGCGATAGGACTCGGGGTATTCACTGCGATCGGCTGCGTGAAGGCGGAGGCTCTTGGCCTCGGTGCCATAGGTGTCATGACGAGCGGCGTCTTCGGAGCTGTCGGGGGAGGTGTACTGAGGGATGTCTTCTGCCATGAGATCCCGATGGTACTGACTTCTGATTTCTATGCCTCCGCGTCCATATTGGGTGGGCTGCTGTTTGTTGTCCTTTTCAATCTCGGTGTCTCCGGAGATATCCTGATGTATTCCACCGCAGTCTTCACGATCGTGCTCAGAATGCTCGGGTATCATTTCAAATGGAGGCTGCCGGTTGCCAGAATGGTAGGAGAAGCGAAGCGTGACAAGTAGGCTTTATTATGAAGATGGCTATCTCCGCTCGGCGGAAGCTGAGGTTGTCGGAGTCACTGATGACGGAATCATTCTCGACAGGACGGTATTCTACCCTGAGGGAGGCGGGCAGCCAGGTGACAGGGGGACATTCGGGAAATGGAAGATCGTAAACACCGTAAAAGGCGAAGATGGAGAGCCTGTGCATGTGATAGAAGGTGAGAAGCCCCGGATCGGGGAGAGGGGAATGCTCTCCCTGGACTGGAACCACCGCTATTTCTACATGACAGAACACAGTGCACAGCATCTTGTCTCAGCGCTTCTCTTTTCAAACCATGGCATCGGAACGGTGGCGGTCCATCAGGGAGAGCTGTACTTCACTATTGAGACGGACAGCAGCGCGATAGATGAGGGGACACTTCTTGCCGTCGAGGATGAGGCCAATGCCGCGATACGCGAGAGTCACAGGATAGAACAGCGCGAGATGAGCCATGCTGAGGCGGAGGCACTTGGCATGAGGCGTTCGATAAAAGTGGATGGCCGCGTCAAGGTTGTCTTCATAGAAGGCCTCGATGCCGTTGCATGCGGAGGTGTCCATCTGGCATCGACTGGGGAGATAAAGGAGATCCAGTTCTGCGGTTCTGAGAAGATAAGGGGGCATGTGAGGACGATATGGAAATGCGGTGATCTTTCTGTTGAGTACAGGCGTATAAACCGCCGCCTTGTAGCTGCCGCGGCATCCATGCTCTCGGCAGAACCCGAATCCATACCTGAGGCGATAGAAAGGCTTGAGGGGGATATAGCCTCTCTGAAAAGGAGTCTCAAGGATACTGAGAGGCATCTTGCTGCCGCAGAGTTCAGATCTGCGTCAAAGGAGGCAGGAGAGGGTGTTCCCCTTGTTTTCCGTACAGAAACCGATGTCCAGGCCTTTGAATGTATTTTCGATGGAGACGGGGAGGTCCCTGCCGCATTCATCGTTGACGGAAACGGACATTTCATGTTTCATGGGACAAAAGAAGGGTTCGATGCACTGAAATCAGGGCTTTCACTTCGCGGGGGAGGAAGGGGAATGCTGTACAGGGGATCACTGACAGGGGATATCGGATCTGCGCTCAAGGAGGCGAAGGAACTGCTCAATGGGTAATGCTCAGCTGAAACCGGAGGGACCTGCGGACACGGACATGCACAGTCATAAGGATGTGCATCTCAACTGGAAGAAGATAGCGCTTGTAGGCACGATTCCGATACTTCTCATATTTGCCGGATTTTTCATCGTCCTCAAGGCGATAGGCGGTGAGAACTATTCGCTCGCGGTGGATTGGTTCAATGAGAATTTCGGACTTACGGGCATATTCATCTACGTCTATGTCGTTGATACCCTGATCCTTCCGCTTTCGCCGGATTTTGTCTTCCCGATCGTGGCCTCGATGAGCCCATGGGTTGTCATCCCGATAATCGGAACGGCCTCCGCGCTCGGCGGTGTCACCTCATATGCGATAGGGCTTCTCCTGCACAAGATTCCCGTAATAAAGAAATACACGGAGAAGGCAGAGGCAAAATGGGGTGCCTATATCAGAAAGTACGGAACGCTCTTTGTGCTGATCGCTGGATTCTTCCCCCTGCCGTTCTCCACTATCTGCGTGCTTGCCGGAGCTCTCAAGATGGATGCCCGGAAAGTCATCCCGGCTACGGCGATAAGATACGTCAGGGCTGCGCTCTATTTCGCTCTCTTCCGTGCCGGGCTTCTCATGATCTGATTCAGCCTGTGATCCTTTCCGCTTCTGCGATGACCATGTCGGTGCGCATTGCCGCATCGCCGGTATAACCGCGGGCATCCAGAAGTGAGGCTATCTCATCTTTTGATAGGTAGGCGAGTATCCTCTCATCACCGAGCAGGTTATCCTTCAGCGGATTCGGACGGCCTTCCTGCACATCATTCCAGGCTGCGATTGATTCCTCCCTGATGACCTCATGCATCTCCTGCCTGTCTGCACCGCGGCGCCCGAGCTCCATCAGCAGACGCTCCGTTGAGGCGAAGATCCCGTAGTCGTTCATGAGCCTTTCAGTGGCGGTGCTGTGGATGTTCATGCCGCTCACGATCTTCAGCTCCGTGATAAGCATTTCATCAACTGCTATGAATGCCTCGGGGATGAAGATCCTCCTGTTGGCGCTGTCATCCAGCGTGCGCTCAAGGATGGAGGAGGATGCGTTCATCCATGCCGCCTGATACTGGCTCTCGACGATACGGGCGAGGGAACATATCTTTTCAGAGTTGATCGGATTGCGCTTGAACGGCATCGCCGAGGATCCCACCTGTTTCTTCCCGAAGGGCTCTGAGAACTCGCCGATCGGCGGTGACTGCAGTATCCTCAGGTCCAGCGAGAACCTGTGCAGCGTGGCTGCGATGGATGACAGGGCGGCTATTATCCTCAGGTCCTGTTTCCTTGTATAGGTCTGTGTAGCGGCCGGGAATGCCTCTATCCCCAGTTCATCCATGACCATCTTCTCAAGTTCCTCTGCACTGACACCGGTTCCGGCAAGAAGCACTTTGTAGCTGGCTGCAGTGCCGACAGCTCCCTTCATCCCCTTGCCCCTGATTGAGGAGAAGACGTTCTCCGCTTCTTTCCTGTCCTCCGTGAGGTCCTGCAGTGTCTGGGACAGCCTGTACCCGATCGTGGTTATCTCCGCCGGCTGGATGTGCGTGAATGCCATTGTGGGTGTATCCCTAAACTCCCTGGCTTTGGAGATAAGCGCCCTGATGAGTTCGTCGAGCCTGGCGATTGTCAGTTTCATTGCTTCCCTGAAGCGCACCGCATCCGCATTGTCCAGGGCATCCATGCTTGTAGCTCCGAGGTGGATTATTCCGCCTGAGAGCGGGCACTGCTCCGCATATGTGCGTATTTCGGCCATGAGATCATGGTGTATCGTGCTCTCGATCTCAGAAGCGCGTTCTATGTCTATATCGTCCTTGTGAGCCTCGAGCTCCCTGACCTGCTCATCTGTGACCAGGCCTGCCTTTGACTCGGCCCTTGCCAGCGCTATCCATACGCGCCTGAGCAGCTTCCTCTTGTGCTCCTCGGAGAAAACATGCTTCATCTCCTCCGATCCGTATCTCCATGTGAGCGGGCTTATGTATGTGCTGTGGTCGTATTCCATATCTTCCTCCTCGGGAGCGGGCAGCATTGCCTGACTGATTATACCCGCGGAAAGGTCAAAGAAAAAGGAGGAACGGTCCATTTCATTCCTCCTCTGCATATTGACGGCCTGGTTCCATTGGAGGCCTTCTGAATTCTGCCCTGATGATACTCCGTGCGTTCATGCCGGTCATCAAGGGCAGGGGAAGGCTCCGTTATTTCTCTGTTAATCAGGCCTCGCGGATGATCAGCTGATCGCGCTCAGGACCTACGGAGATGTAGGTGATGTGCGTGCCCATGAGCTTCTCCAGCGCGAGAATGTATGTCTTCGCGTTCTCCGGGAGCTCGTCCCAGCTGCGGCACTTGGTCGTGTCGGCCATCCAGCCGTCGAATGTCTCGTAGATGGGCTTTGCCCTTTCCTGCAGCCTTGTCTCCGGGAGATGGCTGTAGTACTCTCCGTCGATCATATAGCCTGTGCAGACCTTGATCTTCGGGAATGTGTCGAGCACGTCGAGCTTGGTCAGCGCAACATCGGTGACACCGTTCATGTAGCAGGCGAAATCCGCAGCCACGGCGTCGAACCACCCGCAGCGTCTGGGGCGTCCTGTGGTCACGCCATATTCGTGTCCGATGTCCCTGAGCTTGTCCCCGTCAGCATCGAAGAGCTCTGTCATGTACGGCCCTCCTCCGACGGAAGTGGAGTATGCTTTTGCGACTCCCACAACCTTCGAAATGCAGCGCGGAGGGATTCCCGCTCCGTTGCAGCCGCCGGCGACAGTCGGATTGGATGATGTCGTGTAAGGATAGATGCCCCAGTCATTGTCCCTCATGATCCCGAGCTGCCCTTCGAGTAGTATCTTCTTGCCGCTTTCCACAGCGTCCCTTATCACGGGAGCAGCATCGATGATGTGATCGCCGAACTCTGCTCTCCAGGCGGCACATTTCGCCATCATCTCCTCGAGCGTCACTGTCTCAAGCCCGTAGTATTCGAGATCCCTGTTCTTCTTCGGGAGTATGAGGCGGAGCCTGGCCTCGAGGCGCTCCTCATCCATTATGTCCGCGGCCCTGATTCCCATTCTCGCGGCTTTGTCAGAGTAGCACGGACCGATGCCCCTCTTTGTCGTGCCGATCTTTTCCTTGTCGCTTCTCTTGCCTTCCTCGGCTCCGTCCAGAGCCATGTGGTATGGCATGATGATATGGGCCCTCTCATCGATGAAGACATTGTCTATCTCAAGTCCTGCTGACTTCCTGATATCCTCGATCTCGTCGTGCATCCTGTTGAAGTTGACGACAGTTCCCGCTCCCACGATGTTCATCGTGTCGGGATTGAAGATTCCGCTGGGAAGAATGTGGAGGCCGAACTTGCCCTTGTCATTGATGACTGTATGGCCGGCATTGTCGCCGCCCTGGAAGCGGATGACCAGTTCCGCATCTGAGGCGAGATAGTCTACTACGCGGCCCTTTCCCTCATCGCCCCACTGGACTCCTACTACTGCGCTGACATTATATGATCCCATTTAGCAAATCCTCCTTGCCCTGCTTTCTGAGCTCCTCGAACATCTCCTGCTCGCTTCTTGTATGCTCGTCTATATCCTCGGCATCCCATGGATACTTGATCCACATATCCTCTATCTCCAGAGAGGGGTAGTACCTCTTTATCTCCGGAGGGAATTCCACATCCTTCTTCTTCAGCTTGTTGTGCAGCACGAGCACCGCAATCTCCTTCGGCTCGTAGGAGAGAAGCTCTCCGACGCAGTAACCGAGGGTGGCACGGGTGTCGTCCACCTCATCGATCAGGAGGACATTCTTGCCTCTGAGCTGTGACTGCACCTCATCTATCCACTGAATCTTCGTCGGATGCTCGCGGTGCTTGTGATCCATCCCATAGTAGGAGATTCCGACCGCATAGATGGGGCGGTTGATGAATGTCTTTATGATCCTGGCGGGGATGAAGCCGCCTGAGCCGATCGCGACGATCACATCGGGATCGAATCCAGATTCCGTTATTCTCGCGGCAAGCCGCTTGATGAGCTTATGCACTGTATTGTAGCTGACGTAGAACTTGTCCATCTCATGCCTCCGGAATCATCTCTGCGATATACGGAAGCGTGCGGTGCTTTTCCTTGTAGTCCAGTCCGTATCCAACAACCCATACATCGGGAATCTCGAAGCCCCTGAACCTGATATCCACAGGCACGACATGCCTTTCCGGCTTGTCGAGGAAGACTGCGGTCTCAACGGACTCGGTCCCTCTCGCCTTGAATGCTTTTGTCAGGTATGAAAGCGTCGAACCGCTGTCGAGTATGTCCTCAACGATCAGGACATGATGCCCGGCGAGATTCTCCCTTGTATCCATCAGGAGCCTGACTTCGCCTCTCTTGTCCCCCTTGTTCCCATAGGATGAGATGGCTATGAAATCGACGATGTGCGGTATCGTTATCCTCCGGGACAGGTCTGCCATGAATATAAAAGACCCCTTCAGCACTCCTACGAGGATCAGGGGTTCCTTTATGTCCTTGTACGCATTGTTTATCTCGTCAGCAAGCTCCGAGACACGGTGGCTTATGGTCTCCTCATCGATGAGAACGCGCCTTAGATCGTCCGGAAGGGACGGCTTTGCTTCTGTCATTTCAAGCTCCAGATTTCTATTGAGATGTAAATAGTTTACTGATGATTGGATGTTTTGAGAAGATGTGCTGTTTTGTACTTTTCAGATGTCCGTCCGGCTGGAAAAGGGGGAGCGGTGTGGTATAATCATCAGCACAAAGGAGGTCAGGGATGCAGAAGATAGGATTCGATCAGCTTGAACTCAATCCGTTCACCGTGATTGGCAGTGACAACTTCCTGCTTACGGCGGGAACCATGTCCGACTGGAACACCATGACCGCAGGATGGGGCGGTCTCGGATACCTGTGGAACGACCCCGTGGCCTTCGTGTTCGTCAGGCAGGAGAGGTATACGCTCTCATTTCTGGAACGCATGGGAAATTTCACGCTTTCATTCTTTCCGCCGGAAATGAAGAATGTCCTCGATTTCTGCGGCAGCTGCTCGGGCCGCAATACAGATAAGGCGGCCGGCGCACATATAACTCCGGTGTCCGTGGATGGTTCAGTGGCTTTCGAGGAGGCCAATCTCATATTCTCCTGCCAGAAAGTCGCAGCCGCAGTGCTCGGAGAGGAGGCGCTGATTGACGAGGGTATCAAGAGGCTTTATCCTCAGGAGGACTGGCACAGAATGTTTGTGGGACGCATCCTCGGCGTGTACATAAACTGAGTCCGGAGGCTTTGATGGATCATATCTCCCTCTTCTCGTCCATGCTTCGCTCGCGTTATTTCGAGGAAGAGCTGGAGAAACTCTCAGAAGCCGGTCTGATATATGGCACATATCATCTTTCAATAGGGCAGGAAGCTGTCTCATCCGGCCTTGCCGCAGCGCTCAGTGATAATGACTGGATAGTGCCGACACACCGCTGCCACGGCTACAATGCGGCCAGGGGCTCAGATCTTTCCCGCATGTTCTCAGAGGTGCTAGGATCGCGCCATGGACTCTGCATGGGACTCGGCGGTTCGATGCACATGACTGATGTCCGGACACGTAATCTCGGGTCATCTGCGGTTGTCGGCTCGGGAATAGGCCTTGCCGGCGGGCTTGCCCTTGCCATGAAGAGGCTGCACTCCGATGGTATCGCTGTCGCGATATTCGGGGACGGCGCATCTTCGAGAGGAATACTCTATGAGGTGATGAATGCAGCATCGCTCTGGCATCTCCCTCTTCTCTTTCTCCTTGAGAACAATCATTACGGCATGTCAGCAGCTGCTGACAGGATGATAGCCGCTGACGGCATCTTCCGCAGGGCTGAGGGCTTCCTGATCCCCTCTGAGAAGATCGACGGCAATGATGTGCTCGCAGTTGAGGAAGCCGTCGCTTCTGCCCGGGAGCGCATCCTTTCCAGCCACAAGCCGTTCCTCATTGAGGCTGATACATACAGGCAGTGCGGCCACAGCCGCTCAGACAGGCTCGTCTACAGAAGTCGTGAGGAGGAGTCTGAGTGGAAGGAGAAGGATCCCCTGGTTTTCTTCCGGCGTTTCCTGACACTCTCCGGCCTGGCGGATGATGAGGAGCTGGATGCCGTGGAGAGAAGCGTCCGCAGCGAAGTCAGGATTGCGGCGGAGAAAGCACTCAGGACAAAGGATGAGGCTGTCAGCGCCGCGGAGATGGCAGGTCTTGTATATGCTCCATCTCCGGAGAGGGAAGCTCATATAGGGAAGACTCACCATGGCACTTACCGCGAGGCGGTCCGTGAAGCGCTGGATGTGATTCTCTCCTCTGATGAGAGGGCCTTTCTCATGGGGGAGGACATAGGTGTCTACGGGGGCTGTTTCGGTGTCACTGGGGACCTCTGCAAAAAGCATCCGGGGCAGGTTATTGAGACTCCGGTCTCCGAGGAGGGCTTCACCTCAATGGCTGCCGGCTCTGCGATGCTCGGGCTGCATCCTGTCGTGGAGGTGATGTACGGGGATTTCTCCACGCTCTCTTCCGACGCGATCGTGAATCATGGAGCAAAAGCCAGATTCATGTCAGGGGGGCAGCTTTCGTGCCCGATGGTTTTCCGTACGCCGGTGGGAGGCCTGACAGGGCACGGTCCGCAGCATACCCAGTGCCTGGAAACGATGTTCACCGGGATCCCGGGGCTGAAGGTCGTGGCTCCTTCAGATCCCGCATCGGCAAAGGCGCTTCTCATCGGGGCTGCGGCTGACGGCAATCCTGTGCTCTTCTTCGAGCATAAGGCGCTTTACAGCTCAGAGGGGGAGATAGGTGATGATGACTCGTACCTTCCTCTAGGAAAGGCTATTGTCCATGGAAGCGGTTCCCGTCTTCTTGTCATAGGCTATTCGAGGCCGTTCACGGCGGCGCGTCATGCACTTGCGGATCTTGCTGCTGATATCACATTCATAGATCTCGCGACTATATACCCGCTTGATGAGGCAACGCTCACCGCGGAGTTCGAGCGGGTAGGCAGGGCCCTCATTGTCGAGGATACGCCGCTGGAAGGAAGTGTGGCTGAGAGCGTGATGCGGATTCTCTCTTCGTCTTCAAGATACAGGGCTGGGTCCTGCAGGATTCTTTCAGCGCTTTCCATGCCTCTGCCATGTCCCAGGGCACTCGAGGAGGCTGTGCTTGTCTCTGAAGAAAGCATAAGAGAGGCTGCGCTCGCCCTCCTCGCCCTTTGAATTTCCTTTCATTATCAATATAATCACTCTGTATTTCCGAAGGAGCAGAGATTATGGATATCGATGTGAAGAACCTGCATCCGCTGGAGGTGAGGCTCCTCAGACATGTGAAGAGCGGCGAGGACATCACCGAGGAAGGCATTATCAGCGGCTTGGGATATAAGGTTGGACAGTGCAACCAGGCATTCTCCTGGCTCTCAGCCAAAGGCTGTATTGAAGAGGTCTCCAGGACAAGGAAGACTGTTTATGAACTGACGGATACGGGCCGTGCCATGCAGGAAGAGGGTCTCCCTGCAGAGAGGATCTACTCATACCTCAGCAAAGAAGGTGCTCATGCCATGCCCGAGATAGCCGATGCGCTCGGACTTGAGAAGAGCGATGTTGGCTCAGCTTTCGGCCTTCTGTCATCAAAAGGGGCTCTGCGTCTCAATGAGGAGAGAAAGGCGGAGGTCGCCGGAGATCTTCCGGAAGACGTGAAGGTGCAGCGCTCGGTTCTCGACAAGGCCGCCGCTGCCGGAAGCCTCGAGGAGAGTGAGCTCTCCGCAGAGGAGAAGAAGGCCATAGCTCCGCTTGCGAAGAAGAGAGGTGCATCCTCATCCCCGTTTCGCATCCAGGAGCGCGATGAGATAGTCTACCGCCTCACAAAGACAGGCGAGGAGACACGCGAGGCTGTGATAAGCGCCAATATAACAGGCGAGGAGTTCGGAGTCCTCACTCCGCAGATGATCCAGACAGGATCATGGAAGAACGGCTCATTCCGTCCCTATGGCATCAATGCCCCGACATCGAGGCTCATCCCGGGAAGGAGGAATGCATATTCCGAGTATCTGCAGTGGGTCAAGGACAAGCTGATCTCCCTCGGCTTCGAGGAGTTCGACGGACCGCTTGTGGAGAATGAGTTCTGGAACGGAGATGCGCTTTTCATGCCGCAGTTCCATTCAGCCCGCGATATCCATGATGTCTACTACGTCAAGGATCCGGTGCATGCGCGCGAGATAGAGGAGCCATGGCTCAGCCAGGTCGCGGCAACACATGAGAATGGCTGGAAGACAGGGTCACGCGGATGGGACTATACATTCGACCATGAATTCACAAGGCGCCAGGTGCTGAGAAGCCAGGGCACTGTCCTCTCCGCTCATCAGCTTACCAAGGCCCATATCCCCGGAAAGTATTTCGGCATTGTACGCTGTTTCCGCTATGATCAGGTGGATGCCACGCACGGCGCGGATTTCTATCAGACAGAGGGAATCGTGATCGGTAAGGACGTTAATCTGAAGAATCTCCTCGGACTTCTGAAGATGTTCGCAGAGGAGATCGCAGGTGCCGAGGAGGTGAAGTATGTCCCAGGTTACTTCCCGTTCACCGAGCCTTCCATCGAAGTCCACATCAAGCATCCTCAGCTCGGCTGGTTCGAGCTTGGCGGATCAGGAATCTTCCGTCCTGAGGTCACAGAGCCTCTCGGAATCAAGGAGCCTGTGCTTGCATGGGGCCTCGGAATTGACAGGATGGCGCTCATGCACCTCGGTCTTAATGACCTGA
>CASEZU010000165.1 GCA_949292445.1 uncultured Spirochaetales bacterium
GCGCCGGCTGATCTTTTCAGGTTCCTCGCAATTGAGACTGCATGGAAATCCGCCATCGTCACCGATGCTGCGGCACCTGCCCTCTTTATTGTCATGTCTTCTGTGAAGCTGAGCTCAGATGCTTCCACCGCAGGCTTCACAAGGACAAGAACCCTCATCCATTGATCTCCTGATAGACCTTCTGCATGGCTCTGGCTATCTTCTTGTATTTCTCCAGAGCTTTCATGTAAATAATATGCCGGCTCTCATCCGGATACACGGAATCGCCTTCCTTCACGGCAATTTCTACAGCCTCTTCAGGCGAACTGAAAACACCTGAAGCCACACCGGCGAGCATTGCGGTTCCAATGGAAGAATCATCCGTTTTTATCTTCTTCAGCGGCTGTCCCATCGCATCGCTCAGTATCTGCAGCCAGAGCGGGCTGCGGCTGCCACCTCCGATCGCCTTGATTGTTCCGGAGGGATGCAGTCCAAGTTCTCCAAGTATCTCCAGGCTTTCCGTCAGTGCGAATGCGACCCCCTCAAGGACACTTCTGCAGAAATGGGCATATGTGGTTCCCATTGAAAGGCCTGTGAAGCTGCCGCGGAGCGTGTTGTCAAGATAAGGCGTGATCTCTCCCTGCAGATATGGATGGAAGAAAAGCCCGCCGCTGCCTGGATCAACAGACGCAGCGAGAGCATCAATGTCTCTGTATGTTTTTCCTTCTGCAAGATTGTCACGGAACCAGCGGAGAGATGATGCGGCTGTCTTGACGGCTGTCCCGGGATACCACAGTCCGTGAATTATATGCCTGTATGTGACAAGGGCCTTGTCAACTGCAGGATGATCTGAGACGATGCAGACCCTGCCGGCAGTGGCCAGCTTCACCGTTGTATCCCCTTTTCCTATTGCACCGCTGGCGAAGAGTTCCATTACGGTGTCAGTAGAACCTACAGCAACAGGCGTTCCCTCTTTCAGCCCCGTTTCAGCGGCACACGAGCGGCTGACAGTTCCTGCTATTGAGAACGGATCCCTGAGGTCCGGCAGCTGGGATGGAACAAGCGATGCAGCCTCACAGAATTCCTCATCCCAGGTTTCTGACGCAGCATCAAGCAGCAGGCTGCCCATAGCCTCAATAGGATCGGTAAAATAATCACCGGTCAGGCGATGCCGGAGATAATCCTTCAGAAACAGAAGGCGGCTGATCTCCCTGTATTTCCCGCCTTCATGCTTCTTCAGCCATAAAAACTGGGGAAGCGTCCATGTGGATGAAGGATAATTGAAAGCCCTTGCCCTGAGCTCATCTCCCATTTCCGCCTCAAGCTCATTGGACTCTGCAGTGCTCCGGGAATCCTGCCAGTATATGGCAGGACGTATTACATTGTCATTCTTATCCAGAAGAACGGCTATATGCGTACCGCCGTCAAGAGCAATTGCCCTGATGCCGGAGGCTGCGCCCGGAACGGAAGCCCAGAGTTTCTGAAGGCAATCCCCGAATGCTGAATAGATCTCTTCCGGATCCTGCTCAACATGCATGGGATGGGGGAAATATGATTTGTATTCCTCAGAAGCTGTCGCCGCAATATCACCCTGATCAGTCATGAGCGTGACCTTGCATGATCCTCCGCCGAAATCCGCTCCAAGCACATATGCCATATGAAACCTCCTTGTCAGAGCAGCGAGAAGATATCGATTACCTTCGTACCTTCCGGTGCACTCTCTTCGAGATTGCAGATGCTTCCAGGTGAAGAGGATATGACTGTATCAGCGCCAAGTGCCGTTATGTCAGCCCAGAGGGCTTTCCCCACCTTCAGCTGGAGTTCAGGATTTATCACCGCTAGGATTCTGCTTCCGGAGCTTCTTGCCAGATTGTTGTGAAGGAAGAGTTCATCAAGCTCCGCTCCTGCTTCATGCAGAAGTGCCCGTGGCCTCTCCGTCTCTATGATATTCCTTGCATACACAGAAGGATCATGGTAGACAGCCCTGACCTTATGCTTCCTGATCTTCAGCTTTCCCTCTTCCTTCATTCTGATGACAAACTCAACAGGCGTTACTATCTCTGCTTTTGCCTTAAGATCCCACTTCGAAAGCTGTTCCCTGTAAAAGAACACATCGAGAGGATCGAGACATATTACCGTCCTGGAATTCTTTCCATCGAGCCATTCAAGCCATCTCTTCGCAGCGTTCCTGACTTCCTCCATTTCACCAAGCATGTCCCAGTGCTGGGCTCCGCTCAGCATTTCATCTTTATCAGCAGCAAAAACTATTCCGTTCCTTTTCAGAAGTTCCATGAAAGGAACAGCATGTTTTTCATATCCGCCCCTGAACAGGAAGACATCACTTTCTGAGGGAACATCATTCATCAGTCTCTCATACTCCGGATCCTCCTCCCCTCTGATGAACGGGTTCCTGCCGGCAAGAAGCTCATCTGCAAGTCTCTGGACAGCGGGAGATGCTATTCCCTCCGCAACAGCCCTACCGCGCAGTTCACGGGTGAATACCGTGGGATCATATCCGGTCGCACAGTTATCAGTGCAGGCATAGCAGAGAACACACTCAAACATCTTCTCCGCCGTTCCTTTTCCATATGGTATGCCCCTCCTGTCCATTGAGGCGTTGAGGGCCCTTCCTCTGGGAGTATTCGCCTCATTTCCCGTAACCAGAGCCACGGGGCAGAGATGGCGGCACATCCAGCAGAAGCGGCATGCCTCTTCGATTGCGATTGCTTTATCTCTTTCCATACAGACACTCCTTCAGATTAAAGCCCGAGCTTATAGGGATTCATGATTCCATTGGGATCAAGGCCATGTTTAAGAGCCTCCATGACATGCATTGCTGGTCCATACTGCTCCTTCATGAGACGGGAGAGCTTGAGGCCGATGCCATGATGGTCATTGATCACACCGCCGTGTGCCATTGCAGCACGGACCGCATCATTCCAGATCCTGTTGTGAAGCATCAGCGCCTCATGAGGATCATCGGGAGGATTATCCATGATGAACCGGTCATATATCATCGTTCCCCAGTCATACCAGTGAGAACAATGTGCGATAAAGCGGACACCCTCGTATTTCTCCACCTCTTTCTTCATTGCCTTGTAGATCGGGATTATGTCGCTGAATCTTGCACAGGTGTCCATTGTGCCGAACATCTGGGGATTGTTCATGATATGCCCGGGATAGAAGAATGTGATCCTGTTCTCATACCATTTCTCGCCATATTCAGCGCCGCAGTCCATCGCGTTATACTTCTTTGCAACATCAAATACCACGGACATTTCTTCCTCGGCGATCTTCTTCCTGCCCTCGCAGACGAGATTCATGAAAGCTCCGGGTTTGTCAAAACCGATTACCTTCCTGATTATCGACTGTGTCTCAGCCTCATCGAAAAGGCGGAGGACCGATGGCTTTACGGCCTGCACTATCTCCCTGCAGGCAGCAAGACCCGTTGCGAAATCAGAAAACAGGAAAGCCCTGAAAAGCCTGCATTCAGGAAGCGGCACCATGCGGAATGTCGCCTTGGTTATTATGCCGAGCGTGCCCTCGCTCCCGATGAATATCTGATTCAGATCCGGGCCTGCCGCATGCTTTGGAACCGGCAATGTATTTATGACAGTACCGTCAGGAAGCACTACCTCAAGGCTCATGCACTGATCATCGATTTTTCCATATTTTGTACTGGTTATGCCGATTCCGCGATGTGCCAGTGCTCCGCCTATAGTACCGCATGTGAGGCATGACGGAATGTGGTTGACGGACATTCCTCTTTCGTTGGCATGCCATTCCAGACGCTGAAATATCATTCCTGCTTCGGCTGTTATAGCATGAGCTTCCTCATCTATTTCGATGAGTCTGTCCATCCGCTTCATATCGAGGAGGATTCCACCCGCCATAGGAAGCGCGCCTCCCTGACTGCCGGAACCGCCGCCCCAGGTATGAACCGGGATCTTATAGTAATTGGCTATCTTCAATACTCTGGATACTTCCTCGGTTGAGCCTGGTCTGACAAGGAACTGCCCCTTTGGCGGAGTCTGTCCCTTATCCATCCACATTCGTGCGATCCAGTAGTAATCAGTACCATACGACAGCAGCTCATCAGGATCAGTCCCGACATTTTCATATCCGACAGCATCTCTGAGCTCACTCTCTATCATGTCATACATG
>CASEZU010000166.1 GCA_949292445.1 uncultured Spirochaetales bacterium
TATCTATCTGGCATTCATATCGCTGGGCCTCCCCGACTCGATGCTCGGGGCTGCATGGCCGATGATGTTCCAGGATCTCGGAGTTCCCGTATCATACGCAGGCTTCATCTCCCTCACCATCTGCCTTGGCACGACGATATCCAGCCTAATATACGCCAAGATCACGGACAGATTCTCCACATGGAGCATCACAACGGTGTCCGTTGCCTGCACGGCTCTGGCACTCCTCTCCTATTCCGTCATTGACTCCTTTCCCGTGCTGCTTCTTGCCGCCTTGCTCCTCGGTATCGGTGCGGGCGCGGTGGATGCGGGGCTGAACAACTATGTGGCACTGCACTACAGAGCCAGGGCAATGAACTTCCTCCATGCATGCTGGGGAGTCGGGACACTGGTGGGCCCGTTCCTTCTCTCATATTTCTTCGCGAACGGAATGTCATGGAGAAACGGCTATATGGCGATCGGAAGCATACAGAGCGTCATATGCCTCATCATCCTCTTCTCAGGCAGGCTCTGGAAGAAAGCCGGAGAGAACAGCATAACGCAGGATGGAAGGAGGCCTGTGATTCATGATGAGACAACGCTCCTCGAAGCGATGAGGCAGCCCGGTGCAATAGCGGCGATGATGGGTTTCTTCACATACTGTGCGCTGGAGCAGTCCTCGATGCTCTGGGCCTCAACATTCCTCGTAAGCACGAAAGGATTCACTGAAAGCTCCGCAGCAGCGGCAGCCGGACTTCTTTTCTGGGGTATCACGGCAGGAAGGATCGTATCAGGCCTGGCTGCGGACCGCATTTCGGGAAACCGCATGATAGCGGCAGCGCACATCTCCATAATCATAGGCATACTCCTTGTGATAATGGTTCCGGGACGCTTTGCAGGCTATGCCCTCTTCTTCCTCGGCATGGGGTGCGGGCCTGTCTACCCGACAATGCTGCACCAGACTCCGGAATACTTCGGCGCAAGGAGCTCTGCACGGATAATGGGACTTGAGATGAGCGCCGCATATGTCGGCTCTGCCGCGATGCCGGCCCTCTTCGGCGTAATAGGAAGGAGCATCTCAATGAAGCTCTTCCCCTATTATGTGCTTCTCTTCCTCATCCTCAATATCGTATCACTTGAGACAAAGAAGAGAAGGACGAGGAAAAAGCTCTGCTCCTGATCACTTTCGGCACCACTGATAGGCGCAGGTTTGCATCAGCTGTACGGCACGGACACAGATTTATCATCAATGCAAAGGGGCTCAAAAGCCATCAGACTTTCACAGCCCCTCTCTGATTCACTCGTTGTTTCCGTCGTCCCTGACCTCGGTGTTCTTCAGCCATGCCACATCCGCACTGTCACGGTTCTTTGTGATCATGAATGAATCATAGCCGTACGGTTTGGGAGCATTTCTCCTGCGGCGCTGATTGTCGCCGAACGGACGTCTGTCCTCACCTGTCTCAGAGTATCTTGGAGCACGGCGGTCACTGTATCTGCTGTTTCTCTCACCGCGGTACATGCGTCCCGTCTCGTTGTCCCAGTCGCGGTCACGGCGTCTCGGATAGGTCTCTCCATCCTCGCGTCTTCCTGGCCAGCTGTCGCGCTGCCTGTAGCTCTCCTTGCCGCCATAAGGCCTTCTTTCCCTGCTCTCATAACGGTCCCTGTCGGAGTAGCGCGGACGGCTGCGGTAATCGTCATCATATCTTCCCTGACGGTCATAGCCGCGGTCGCGGTCGTGCCAGTCATCGCGGTAACGCGGACGGTCATAACCGCCGTCACGATCCCTCTCTGAATAACGCGGGCGGCTGCGGTAATCGTCATCATATCTTCCCTGACGGTCATAGCCGCGGTCCCTTCCGGAACGGTAGCTGCCGTCCCTGCTTCCGCGATCGCTCCAGCTGTCGCGGCCTCTTGAATTATAGCCGCCATTGCGCCTTCCCCTCTCGCCGGAATCCCTTCTTCCATAAGGACGCTTGACGTCCCTCTCTTCCCTTGCGTTTCCTTCTGCCGTTTCAGGCTGCTTTGCCTGCTCATCCGCCGCTGCATCGAGCGACAATCTCTCTGCTTTCTCTTCGTCCATTCTTCTTCTCTTCTTCTCGGCGGGCATCCTTATCTCCTTCATCTCCGCCGTCTTCTTCAGCATCCACACCCTGAGTCCGCTTCTCTTTGCTGAGAAGCCCGTGGCGTGCATCTCTTCTGTGATCTCAACCGTTTTCCAATATGGTTTCAGCAGCGTCTTCGCGAAACTGAACCCCTGAAGGTTCTCGGAGAACACCACCACTCCGCCGGGGACAAGTATCCCGCTGATGAGGTGGAGATATTCCAGATAATCCTTCTGCACATCAAAATCCTCGGCCTTATGGGAATTGGAGAATGCGGGAGGATCGAATATGACGATGTCATAACGCTCTCCGCGTCCTGCAGCCTCCTCAAGATAGCTTCTGGCATCAGAGGCCAGAGTTCTGTACTTTCCCTCATCGAGGAAGCCGTTCTTCTCCAGATTGCGCTCAGCCCAGGCTGTATAGACATTCGAGAGGTCCACAGACACGACGCACTCTGCTCCGCCGGCGGCAGCATAGACAGAGAAGGATCCTGTGTAGGAGAAAAGATTGAGAACCCTCATTCCTCCCGAGATCCTCCTTATCTCAGCCCTTGTGAGTGCTTGATCGAGAAAAAGGCCTGTATCCACATAGCTCATGAGCTCTGTCTCGAAAACAAGTCCGTTTTCCCTGACATCGAGCCGCAGCGAGTCATCGGACTTCTGATGCTGCTCCCTGCCTTCCCTCTTCTTCCTGCTGCGCCAGATGATCCTGTCATGTTCGACATACATGAAGCGTGATATCAGATCCTCCGCCACAGTCCTGTCCTCATCTGACATACCACCGTCGGCATAATCTACAACAAGAGCATAGGGGCCGTAGAAATCAACGGTCACAGGGAATGCCTGAAGATTCCTGTCATATACCCTTACAGCTGTGGAATCAGTGTTCTTCATCCACCTGTGCCCTTCAAGGGCACCGTGCTTCAGGAGCTTCGAGAAATCCTTTTTTTCGAACTCTGCAATCATACTTCCTCAGTTAATTCCATCCGGATTGTTGTTCTGTCACCGCATTCTACATTTTTTCCGCAGTTTGTTCACCTGCATGCGCGTATGACTGTTTAGTGCATTCCTTTGAATAAGTAAAGCCCCGCCTGAACAGACAGGGCCTGCATATCTGCTTCTTATACCCTCATATCCTTCTCGCTGAGGATGACCTCCTCACCTGCGATGGTGATTGAGATCGAATCATCAGAAGGATCTGATGAGGCCATGACAGCCTCAAGCGGATCGCCGAAAGCGATTGCCGTGACGAGGCGCGTAGACGAAGCCGTACGCCTGTACTCCAGACGGTCGACAGCCTTGTACATTCCCTGTTCCTTTCCTGTAGCGATATAGCCGCCGACAGGATTCATGCGGCCTCTGGTGACGGAGAGATCACCGCTGCCGGAGAAAGAAAGGAGCACATCGGCATAGGAGGCTGACTCCGGCGCAATGGAAAGACGCTCAGAGTCCACATGCCAGAGCCAGCAGTACTCATGCTCCTTTTCCGACTCAGTCCTGTCCACGACTATCAGGAGAGGATCCTGGATCACCGGATGGCGCTTGATGAAGAACACGGTCCTCACCCAGCGGGCAGGATGTTCCTCATCATCTCCGTAAGGCCCGTCATACGCTCCTTCCGCCCAGTCGACTGAATCTGAAACACCCCATTTCAGGTCGGAGAGCTTCCTTATCTCCTCATCATGCCACTCGTAGCTCTTTCTCCTGTTCTGTCCCTTGCCGTCAATGAGAAGGACGTTGTGATCCTCGGAAGATATCGTATGCATCCTCATCGGAGAGTCATCATAGGCATAGCAGCCGCCTTCGGTTATCACACGGTGACAGCCCGCGGAGGCTATGAGGGAGAGCTTGTCCTCATGCTGGTGCCCCCTGCCGAACGGCGCACTGTCGAGG
>CASEZU010000167.1 GCA_949292445.1 uncultured Spirochaetales bacterium
AAATCTGTGGTAGTCTTCTTGAAAGCGGGGGCTTCACGGACATCCATACAGTGAGGGACCTTGCTGGAAAGGAGCGTGTGATATATGGCAGAAGACTTCCCGAATAAAGAACTCGTAGACCGGTTCGTGAAGAAGATCATACGCTACAGCGACGATGACAAGGACAAGATCGCCGCAGCAGCCGTCTTCGCCGCGAAGAAGCACGGGAACCAGAAGAGGAAGTCCGGAGAGCCTTATATAACCCATCCCATAGCCGTTGCGGAGATACTCATGCAGATCGGCATGGATGCTGACACCGTCTCCGCGGGGCTCCTGCACGACACGCTGGAGGACACGGACACAACCGAGGAGGAGATCGCCACAATCTTCGGCAAGGAAGTCGGCGAGATGGTCCAGGCGGTCACGAAGATATCGAGGATAACCGACGAGAAATCGATACAGGAAGCGGAGACGATCAAGAAGATGTTCTTCGCCATGTCGAAGGATCTGAGGGTCATACTCATCAAGCTGGCTGACAAGCTGCACAACATGAGGACGATCGCAGGACTTTCCGCAGAGAGGCGGCGTGCCTTTGCGGAGGACTGCCTGGACATATTCGCCCCGATCGCTGACAGCCTCGGCATGCAGACGATCAAGAGCGAGCTGGAAGATCTCTCGCTCAAGGCCCTGAAGCCGGAATCCTATGAATATATCAACGGCTATCTCCTCGAGAAGAAGGGAGAGTACACAGCCTACATAAAGCAGGTTTCCAAGGCGATAGCTGAGGCATGTGCCAAGGCCGGAATCACGGACATCGAGATCACAGGGCGCGTGAAACACGCCTACTCCATCTACCAGAAGATAAAGAAGAGGAAGAAGGAGATAGACGAGATCTACGACATCCTCGGCATCCGCGTGATCTGCCAGACAACGGTCGAGTGCTATACGATCCTCGGTGTCATCCACTCGATGTGGATTCCGATCGAAGGACGCTTCAAGGACTACATCGCCATGCCCAAGGCGAACAACTACCAGTCCCTGCACACCACCGTGCTCGGTCCGCAGAACAGGCATCTCGAGATCCAGATCAGGACGCAGGAGATGCATAAGACCGCGGAGGAAGGCGTCGCGGCGCACTGGGCATACAAGGCCGCCTCGGGCTCCGAGTCGGGAACGTGGAAGACCGTCGACTCGATCAACTACCAGAAGATAATCCGCAAGATAAAGACCTGGTCCAAGGAGATCGCCCAGAGCGAGGACTTCATGGACGAGATCAAGAATGAGCTCCTGAAGGACTCGATAGTCGTCTTCACCCCGCAGGGCCATGTGATAGAGCTGCCGGTAGGATCGACAGCGCTGGATTTCGCCTACAAGGTACATACTGAGATCGGCAACCACTGCTCAGGAGCCAGGGCTGACGGATCCATCATCCCGCTCAACAGGGCACTCGGAAACACCCAGATCGTGGAGATCATGACGAGCCCCAGCGCCCATCCCAACCAGCAGTGGCTTGAGTATGCGCAGACAACGTCCGCCAAGAAGAAGATAAGGGCCTGGCTCAACAAGAACGCCTCATCCAACATTCCTCTTGCACAGCCTCAGAAGAAAACAGCTCCGCAGCCGCCGCAGAACCCTGCGATGGAGAATGCGAAGAAGCGCATCCCCACGCTCCAGGGACTGAAATTCACATCCCATGAGAAGAAAGGGACTGTCATCATCGGGGAAAACAGCAATATCCTCTTTGACTTCGCGAAATGCTGCAATCCCGTCCATGGTGATGACATCGTGGCATATATAACGCGCGGCAGGGGCTATGTCATCCACCGGCGCGACTGCCCCAACCTGGCAAACATGCCGGAAGCGGACGAGAGGATCGTCCCCGTCGAATGGGACAGCCAGGAGCTTGTCAGGCGCTTCTCAGTGACAGCCAAATTCAATTCAGAGCTTTTCAGCGAGATAGACAACGCTGTGCGCAAGCACGGCAGCCACCTGATCCAGGGAGCGCTGGATGTTTCCCCCGATGGCCTTGTCGGCACATTCACGATCAGCGCAGAGAGCGAGGAAGCAATGAAGAAGACGACACAGGCAATACGCCAGATTCCATCGATCATCAAGGTGCAGGGCGTCTGAGGCCATATGACACGGACATTAATTCATGCGGAATTATCTCAGAAAATTCCGCATCATAGTAGGAATTTTCCAGAATTTTTCCGACAGCAATGAATTATGAAAAGCAAAGTATCAGCCCCGTCATTCCAGTACTCTAAGTATCTCCGGCAGCAGCTGCTTCTTCCTTGAAAGCACTCCGGGAAGACTGTATGCCCCATCCTCTATCTTCTCATAGGCAAGTGCCCCCTCTCTGTGGAACGGAGTCATAAGCAGCACTGAGTTTCCTCTTATCACATCGGTGATCAGGAGCATGCACCAGTCGAGGCCCTTCTCTCCCCTCACATCATCAAGCACACTCAGATAACGATCCTTGATGCCGCGGACCTCCTCAAGCGACATGACCTCCACCTGGCCTATTGCGAAGCGTACACCTTTCTCTGTATAGCTCTTCATGTCGCTTTCTATCACTGTCTTCGGATCCTGCTCGGCAAGGGAGGCCCCGTCGGAGAAGATGGAGCGAGCAAAGGCATCGAAATCACTGATCCCGGCTATAGCGCACAGTCTCCTAGCGACATGGCGGTCATACTCCGTCGCAGTCGGGCTCTTGAGCATCACGGTATCTGCAGTAAGGCCGGCAAGCAGCACTTTTGCCGTTGTCGGATCAATATCCGCACCCCATTTCCTGAACTGCTCATAGACGATCGTGCAGGTGGAACCAAGCGGCTCCGAGACTATGTAGATGGGGGTGCGCATCCTCGGCGGCGCAAGGCGGTGATGATCGAGTATCTCAATTATCTCAGCATCCTCGATGCCCGGCACGCTCTGTTCTGCCTCATTATGATCAACGAGGATCAGCTTCTGCCGAGGCTTGTCCAGAAAGCATCGCCTTGTCACAAAACCTGTCCACTCATCTCCGGAGAACACGGAAAAACCTCTGTACTCACTCTCCTGCAGCTTCTTCTTCGCATCATCGAAGAGCATGCTGCTGTCTATCCTCGTCTCAGGATCATCTCCCCGGAGTATGTCCGAAACCGGCGTGGAAAGCCTCAGCAGACGCAGTGTCTCTACGGTATCCAGATAAGACACATAGACAAAGCCCCTGAAAGACGAGAAATCTATGCCGATCTTCGTCGGATCGGAGACGCCTGTAAGCACGATTCCCGGTATCTGGTGCTCAATCGCGGCCTCTATGTGCTTTTTCCTGTAGCCGATGACAAGCACCGGTTTCTCCGTAAGCCTGGAAAGGCGGGACAGATATACCTTGTACTCCATGGCTCCGACCATGTAAGGGGCCCTTACGGAACCAAGGGAGCTCCGCTGGATGTACTCGCCCTCAATGATCCTCTCTATATTGTCCTCGGAAAGGAGATAACGCTGCCTGACAGCCCCTTCATTCTCCCGGAGGAAGAATCCATTTATATCATCGGCGGAAAGAAGCCCCTTATACTCCCCGTCATCTATTACAGGCACGACCGTGGGCCGCCGTCTCTGGAACATGTTCATCAGAAGGTACAGCGGATCCGAGGATGAGATCATGGACACAGGTTTCTTCTGCACCTCCCCGACACGGGGCCTGACGTCCTTCAGGAAACGCGGAAGCTCCAGATCCAGGGAGGCGAACATGTTCTTCGTATTTCTGTTGGCTCCTCCGAGACGTACTGGTATATACTCATTGTCAGGATCGATGCTGTTCTTGAGGACAGCATAGGAATAGGCGGCACAGATGGAGTCCATATCAGGATTACGGTGGCCGGTGATATAAATTCTCATGGAACAATGTTAAACTGAATCGTCCGTGCAGGGAAGAAGGGAGTATATATGAAAGCAGTGCTTGCAAACGATCATGGCGGTGTCGGGCTGGCGAAAGAGATAATAAGGCACCTCAGGGAGAGAGGAATAGAGACGGTCTACCTCGGAACGGAGACAGAAGAGAGCGTCGATTACCCCGATTACGCTGAGAAAGCTGTCAATGAATACCGCCGCGGAGGCTATGATTTCGGTGTCCTGATATGCGGAACCGGCATCGGGATATCAATCTCGGCAAACAAGATGAAAGGGATCAGATGCGCACTGCCGCAGAATAAATACGCTGCAGAGATGACGAAGAGGCACAACAATGCGAACTTCATCGCCTTCGGCGGCAGGATCGAATACTCAGAGCCTGTCACTGAGATACTCGATGCATACATAGATGCCGCATTCGAAGGCGGAAGGCATCAGGGACGCATCGACAAGATGATGGCGCTCGAGGGGAAATGACTCAGAAGGAGTAATCCCTCCACGTTCCGCGCACATAGAAATCCAGGGAGATGAGGGAGAATGACACGACAAGCTCCATGTTCACAAAATCGTATCCGAGGCTTGTCTTGAGTATCCTCTCCCTCCTCCCTGATACGGGGGAGCCGACTGTCAGCGGAGTTATTGAGATCATTGGTCCTGCCCCGCGGTTATCCGTGCGGTAGAATCCTCCGGCACCTATGAGCATGTTGATACCGCTGCCGGCGACCTTCGAGGCAGTCGACCTGTCACCGAGAAGGGCAAAATCCAGCTCAGCTCCGAACATATTGGAAGAGAACGGAACCGGCACAAGCGATGATATTCCCCAGATATCGAGCTCAAGGCGTCTTGTGAGTCCTATGCTAAAGCCGTAGGAGACGCTGATGCCGTTTTCAGGCCATCTGTAGCCAGCCTGCCCTACGGAGAAGGAAAGATCATGCGTATCCCCTGCCGCGGCGGGAAGTATGAACAGCACAAGCATGGCAATGATGAAAGCTCTTCTCACAGCAGCCTCCTAGAAGAAATAAGAGAAACGCATGACATACATTCCCCAGCCCCAGCGCTCAGCCGTGATGCTGTACAGCGCAAACGGAGAGAGGAACTCATAGATGAAATGCGTGTCCTGGAACGCGAACGGAGCCAGGCCTGCCATGACCTCCCAGCTGCCGCCGAGGCGGTACCATGCGCCTGCACTGAGTCGCGGAGCCCACAGCACAGGATTGCTGAAGGCCCATGAGAACGGGTGGTCAGACGTCAGGAAAAGAGGCGATGAGACTGCAACTGAGACACCTTCGAAGAACGGTTCGACGGGAGCAAGATCCACCGAAATGCTGATATCCCCGGCATGAACATCCTCATAGGGGGAGAAAATGAACGACGCGGTCAGTCCTCCATACTCCGCAGACGGAGACATCACTCCGACAGGAGCGAGGGAGTATCCCAGTGCCGCAGAAGAAATGGGCAGAGCTGACATGATGAAAAGAAACAGAACAGGAATTCTCCGCATCTCAGCCTCCGAAGAATGTGAAGAGATATGCAAGGATGTTTCCCTCCTCCGCCTTGAGGCGCTCTGCCTCATCAAGCGTCACATGAAAGGAATTTTCCGTAATCGCCTCAGCATGGGCTTCCAGCTCCAGGGCAAGCTCCGGGCTGTCTATCACAAGCGCTATCTCCTCAGAGAGCGACATCGAGCGGAAATTGAAGTTTGACGATCCGATCACCACATACCGGGAATCAACGATCATCAGCTTCTCATGAAGGAGCGGAAGGAGCTCTCCGTCCTCTCCGAATACGGAACAGTAGAAATCGGCTCCTGTGTCCTCAATGAGAGCGGGAAGCGCTTCGTAGATTCCGCTCGCAGCGTATCCTCGCAGATCTACAGGCATGACCATTCTCACGTTCACGCCGCGTTCACCTGCAGCGGAAAGCGCGCTCTTCATGTTGCTGTCGAGAGCCGGAAGATAAGGGAAGATGAGGATATCATCCGCGGCACTTCCAATAAGGGCAGCATACATTGAAGCTATTCCTTCAGTAGATACAAGATATGCTGTATACCCTTCCCCGTCATCCGGAAGCACCGGGAAATCGGCTGCGCTTATCTTCTCAACACTCACGCTGTTCCAGATATCTACAAACTCATCACGGAGCGCCGCGGCAAGCGACGGGGAATGGAAAAGGTACATGCTGTCACGCTGCGTCTTTCCCTCACCGGCTCCGAGCGAGATGTAATTCATATTCATACCGCCGAGCGCGGCTGTCTCCCCGTCTATGACAATCATCTTCCTGTGATCACGCACGATTATTGTCGCAGGATTGAAAAGATGAGTCACTGTCACCGGATTATACTCAACAAGATTGATCCCGGCTGAGCGGAGGAAATACAGCGGTGTCATGTAGTTCTTCGACTCCGTCATGTCAAAAGAGGATATTCCGTCCATGATGAAGTAGACGCGCACTCCCCTTCTGGCTGCATCCATGAGCGCATG
>CASEZU010000168.1 GCA_949292445.1 uncultured Spirochaetales bacterium
GATACATCCCGTTCTCCCGCAGCGTCATCATTATCGTGCGGCGGATTGAATTGTCCAGCGATGTGCGGTCCATGATCGCGGGGAATCTGAAGGATGCCCAGACTCCTGTGACGGACGGCATCATTGTCATCTGGTCAATCCTGACCTCACATGCGACGGCTCCGTATCCCGAGTTCTCGAACTCGCAGGGGGCTGTCTTGTTTTCAATGTCGAATTTCAGGGATACAGGCAGCTTCTGCTCATCCTTCAGGATGCTCAGACGTTTTGAGGCTCCTTCCAGGCGGCGTGTCAGCGTCGCGACAATGCGCGCGAGGACATCGGGTCCGGAGTCGAGCGTATCGGGGCCGGGATCGAGGAACATCACACCCTCTGGACGGCCGGGGATGATCCTGTCGGAGATTCTCTGCTTCCAGATCTTCATTGTCCCGGGATGAGTCAGGGCTGAGGTGTTTATCGTCACATTATGTTTCTGCGTGAATGTCATCATCGCGGAGAAGCTCATGTCCTTCGCCTCTGAGGCGGAGAATCCTGCAATGCCTGTTCCTGAGGCGATGCCGATTCCCTTCAGATAGCCCAGAAGGCCGAATTCCTCCCGCTGGAATGTGTTCGCAGACCATTTGCGGTCGAATGAGGATGCCTTCACCACCTCCTCCATGCATTTCTTCTGGTTGTCCAGATCGTAGCCGGGAATGTAGTCGGTGAACTTTCTCTTGTCCTTTTCGATCATTGCGCTGTAGAGGTTCGGAGTCATGCCTGCAGCTTCCGCCAGCCTCGCGATGTGGAATTCCGTGGAGGCGAGTGCTTCGCTGTAGCCCAGAGAACCGCAGAATGATGCGGGATAGTTGGGGGATGATGTTATCCTTACGCTGCCGCGGAAGCCTTTGAGCGGGTAGGGCGGGATGAGCCCTGTCATGGCCTGTCTCTGGTATTCCTCAGGCACGAAGGCGAAAGCCCCCTGATCTACTGTCATCTCCGCGTTCTCATACTGCGGCCTTGAGTCATCGTCGAGAAGGACCTTCCTCCTCACTTTCACGGCAGGCCGGGAAAAGAAACCTTCGTTCCTTATTTCCGACGGCAGTCCGGTCCTTATCGTTGCGGTGGCGGCTATCGCGGCAAGCATTGCCGGTTCCAGCAGGAATTCATCATGCTTCGCCGTGAAAGGCATGAGATGGACGATTATATTCCGTTTCGGATAACCTGTGGCCTTCTCCACAGTTCCCCGTACGAGCTCCACCCATTGCGACGGAGCCTCTATATGCATGTTGGAGCCTTCCATCCATGCTGTGACTGTATACAGCTTCCTGTTCCTTCTGGCGATTCTCGTGAGGGAGAACTCGGTGGTTTCCTCCCTGAACCTGCCCTCGGCGTTCTCATCCATCTCCCCCCAGCTGAAATCCAGACTGTCAGGGAGTGTCACGGGAACGGGTGCTTCTTTCAGCGGTTCGGTCGTCACGCTTATTTCCCTCACCATCAGCTCCGCCGATTCATAGTCCGGAGCAAAGAGGGCGAGGATTATCTGATCCGGGTATGCCACGCTCTCCTTGGCAATGAGAGGCATTGTGCGCCCGAAGAACTCGATTGAGTTGCTGCCAGGCAGATCGCTTCCCGTCAGAAGCAGATACCTCGGATCGAGATCCGGGGTTTTCAGTTCCGAGATGCGCACGCTGCCTTCCTTTGCATGCAGAAGGATTCCGCAGCGCATATTGTAGCGAGAGAAATTCTTGCGGTCCGCCATGTAGGAAAGGATACCATCTCTCAGATGGCTGTGCAATGCGAGAGACTACCGTGACAGGTTCTCACGGCCTTCCGGATCCCGGATGATGGTGCTGTACTCCGAGATGCGGATGCTCCTTTCGTATGGAACGCCGATGAGGCCGCTGTTGATCCTCTCTATGATTGTTTTCCTCCGCGGATCATGACGCATGAGGTCAAAGCCTGTGAGCTTCCAGTTGCCATCGACATGCGGCGCGACAGGGGAGTTCTTCCTGAAATAGTCTGTGATCATCTCCCTGATTGAGCGGCTGCTTTCCCAGATCCGGCTTCCTCTGATGATTCCCTGTCCTTTCAGCACCGCCGAGTATCTGTAGCGGTTCACCGCCAGAGTGAGCGTTTCATCATCTCCGAGCGGATGACCGTTGAAAGTGAGCCGTGTGATTCTCTCTCCGGCTTTTCTGGAGATATCTATCTCGTATTCCACTCCTGAGAATATGTCAGAGGCATAGCAGGGGAAATCGGGATTGAATGATATCGTTATATCCCCGGGCCTCCATCTGTTGTAGCAGCATGCACTGTTTTCCATGTATCTTCTCAGTTCGGCTCCCGTGACATTGACGAGACAGAGACTGTCGTCGAATGGATAGATCCGGCGGATATCATTTTCTGTGATGCGGCCGCAGGGGAGATCCTCATCATCTGAGAACAGCGGGACAGCTGAGACAGCTGCCCCTGTCTCCTTTCTCTGTATCCTGTTGATAAGATCAATGACAGCGGTGCCTCTGAGCCTCCCTTCAGGTATTCCCCTTATCTCATTCACGGGCTGGAAGGATGATGAAGTGCGTCCGATGATTGTGTTTCCTGTCTCCGGTACCTCCCTGCTGTCATCCCGGGACAGTGCAGCCCTTACCGCAGGGATGGCAAGTATTTCCTCTGATGGGGCGACGTTCTCAAGTTTCACGATTTTCTGCCTGATCCTGAGTCCGCTGCCATCTGCGGTTATGTCGAATCTGGCAAGTTCAGTACCTTTGTCCCGGACTCCAAGGATGGCGGTCTTTCCTCTCCTTGTGTTCACCGTAAGGTGCGTATGCGCCGTGATCAGGATGTCAGTCTCCGGTACTCTCTCCAGTATCTGCCAGGCAGAATCAGAACCGTTCTCCTCATCGAATTCCGCATAGAGCCCCATGTGGGCCGCAGTGATGATGACGTCGGCTTTTCCTTTCAGCTCATTAACGGCATTGCGTACGGCAGCAGGGGCGGGGATGAATGCTGCGTTTTCATCATGTTTGCCGGTGAGCCTCTCCGCAAATGGCGTTGTCACTCCGATGATGGCAGCTCTGATGCCTCCTTTCTCTATCACGGTCCAGCCATTTCCTGTAAGGAATGTGCTGTCAGATTTCAGTACGTTTGCAGCTATTATGGGGAACCGGGCTGCCTGCATCATCTCATTTACCGCCCCGATTCCTCCCTTGAAGTCATGGTTGCCCGGAACTGCAGCATCATAGCCGATCCGGTTCATGGCCTGGATCATTGCTGCGCGGTCGCTGCAGGATCGTGATATATCCCCGGCATCTATGAGGATGAGGGGTTCATTTCTCTTCCTAAGTGACTCTATATATGAGGCTGCCCGTGAAATTCCGCCTTTTCCGCTCAGTATTGAACCGTGGATGTCCGATGTGGCTATGAGCGTAATATATCCTTCTTTCACGTTTAATATCCCTTTGAGTGAGATGTTTCTGCTCCCGTTTATGGCATAGGCGGGAAAGTTTGTCCGCATTATATGCTATTATTCGAGGCATGGACATCAAGGAAGAGATAGACAGACTCACCGAAGAGCTCAAGGTGTATCAGGATAAATATTACAAGGAAGGAATCTCCCTTGTCTCTGACAATGAATATGACAGGCTTACCGACAGGCTGATCGCGCTTGAGAAGGAGCACCCGGAGCTGCAGCATCCGGATTCCCCCACAAAACGCGTCGGTTCCGATCTGACGAATGATTTCCCGGAGGTCCGCCATACGATACCGGTCCTTTCCCTGGACAAGGCCTATTCCGATGAGGCTGTGCTCGACTTCTTCTCGAAGTCCATCCAGAAGGAGGGCGGGGCGCTCTCATTCGCCGCGGAGGAGAAGATCGACGGGATATCGATGGTCCTTTACTATGAGAAGGGTGTTCTCGTCAGGGCTGTCACAAGGGGAAACGGCGAGATCGGCAATGATGTCACTCCGAATATCATGACAATGCGCTCCGTTCCGCTTTCCCTTCCCGAAAGCATTGATATCGCGGTCCGCGGAGAGGTCTATCTTGAGAAGGCCGATTTCGAACGGCTCAACAGTGAAGAGCCCGATGAGTCTAAGAGGGCGGCGAATCCCCGGAATCTCGCTGCGGGAACGGTGAGGAGGCAGAAAAGCATAGAGGCTGTGCGCGTTCCGCTCACCCTGTTCTGCTATGAGGGGTTCTGGGGAGACAGGAGGGAGACTCCATCCGATCATCTCCACATTCTCTCAAAACTCAAGGAGCTGGGGTTCCGCATCAACCCTCACCTTGCTTTCTTCGACTCTGACAAGGAAAAAGCCAGGGAGAAACTGGAGGCCGCTGCTCTTGAGGGTGAGCCATATGCTTTCTCGGAAATCGGCGAGTTCATAAAGAAGAAGACTGCGGAAAGAAAGAGCCTGCCGTATGAGATAGACGGACTGGTCTTCAAGATCAATGAGCTGGATGTGCGC
>CASEZU010000169.1 GCA_949292445.1 uncultured Spirochaetales bacterium
GGACTCAGGCACAGGAAGGGACTTCCGGTAAGGGGACAGAGGACAAAGACCAATGCCAGGACCAGGAAGGGCAAGAAGAAGACCGTTGCCAACAAGAAGAAGTAAGGGCAGGTGAGAAGAAATGGCTAATGTAAAGAAGACTAAGAAGACCGTACTCGAGGGAAATGTCTACATCCAGGCAACCTTCAACAACACGATCATCACAGTGACAGATCTCGCCGGCAATGCTGTTTCCTGGGCATCAGCTGGTATGCTCGGATTCCGCGGAGCCAAGAAGTCCACGCCGTATGCGGCGCAGACCACATGTGAGACAGCTGCGAAGAAGGCTATGGATTTCGGCCTCAGGGAAGTCAACGTATTCGTGAAGGGACCGGGCGTCGGCCGTGAGAGCGCGATCAGGACACTCGGAGTTCTCGGACTCAAGGTCCGCACGATCAGGGACGTCACCCCGATTCCGCACAATGGATGCAGGCCGCGCAAGACACGCCGTGTCTGATTGATTACGGCTCTCAGAGCTGCATAATAAGGAGCGATAATGGCTAGAAAAAATCTTCTCAAGGGATTCAAGAGACCTTCGGGAATCATCTCTGATCACACTGTCTCGACAGCAGACTACGGCAAGTTCGTCGCATATCCGTTCGAGAGAGGTTTCGGAACGACGGTTGGCAACACGCTCCGCCGCGTCCTCCTTTCCTCGATCCAGGGCTACGCGGTGACAGCCATCCGCTTCACGACGTTCGGCAATGGCGACTCCCGTGATGCGCACATGGTGACTTCCGAGTTTGAACCGCTGAGAGGTGTGAAGGAAGATATCAGTGATATCATAGCGGCCATTAAGAAACTGCAGATCTCCATGCCCGACGATTCGGAGGGCACAGTCCTCACCATCCCCTGCAAGGGACCTGGTGTCGTCACCGGAAGGGATTTCGAGCGCGATCAGGTGACAGTAACGAATCCTGATCTTCCGATCTTCACGATGATGGATGACTGCGATCTCGAGATGGAAGTCCAGATCGATCTTGGAAGGGGCTATGTCCCGTCCGAGCTCAACGAGAAGTATTCGGAGGAGCCGGGTACAATCGCCATCGACGCTTTCTTCTCCCCAGTTAAGAGAGTCCTTTATTCAATCGAGCCGACCAGGGTCGGGCAGAGGAATGACTACGAGAAGCTCACTCTCGAGATCTATACCGACGGAACAATCACTCCGGAGAATGCTCTCGGCGAGGCTGCGAAGATCGTTAAGGAGCACTTCACCATCTTCATCAACTTCGATGAGGGACAGGTATGCACCACAGAGGAGATCGATGAGGAGGAGGAGAGGATCAGAAAGCTGCTCGATACACCTGTTGAGGAGCTTGAGCTCACTGTCCGTTCCTCGAACTGCCTGAAGAATGCAGGAATCAAGACAATCGGAGATCTT
The DNA here is from genome assembly GCA_949292445.1 of uncultured Spirochaetales bacterium. The sequence continues at coordinate 1,421 of CASEZU010000169.1, forward strand.
GCGAGGAAGACTGAGGACGAGATCGCCAAGACAAGGAACTTCGGAAAGAAGTCGCTTTCTGAGATCAAGGATAAGCTCAGGGAGTGGGGCCTTACGCTCGGCATGTCGGATTTCAGTGTATTAAAGACGTCTATCAAAGTTCCAGAGAACAAGGAAGTAGAGAACAATGAAGCATAGGATCGGATTCAATGCGCTTTCGCGCAAATCCAGCGAACGCAAGGCGCTAAAGCGCAACATGGTCACTTCCCTTTTCAGATATGAGAGGATCGAGACCACGAAGGCAAAGGCTCTTGAAGTGAGAAGGCTGGCCGAGAAGATGATCACGAGGGCAAAGGTTGATTCAGTTCACAACCGCCGTATGATCGCCCGTGATGTCTATGACGAGGCTGTTGTCAACAAGCTCTTCAAGGAGATCGCACCGCTTTTCGCAGAGAGGAAAGGCGGCTATACAAGGATTCTCAAGACCGGTAACAGGCTTGGGGACGCTGCGGAGATGGTAATCCTCGAGCTCGTCGAGAAGACGAAGAAGGAGGAGAAGGCCGCCGACAAGAAGGCTGATAAGGCCAAGAAGGCAGAGAAAGCCTGACACGTTTCCCTGAACTGGGGAAGCACAAGACAGACACATGGTGTCTGAAGCCGTCACAGAGTGTGACGGTTTTTCTTTTCTCTGTGCTCTGCGGCAAACGGTATCAGCGAAACTGTTCATGACTGGCTCAATATGCAGCAGAAAGCATCTGTTCCCTTCGTGTATGCGTTCAAGGCAAACGAGGAGATATACTTCATCCTCTCCGGAAAGGGGAAGGTGACTGTAGACGGAGAGGAGATTGATCTCAATGAAGGTGACTGGATCAGGATCGCTCCTGCTGGAAAGAGGCAGTTCTTTGCTGCTCCGGACAGCCCGATAAGCTATATCTGCATTCAGGTCCGGGCAGGTTCACTTG
>CASEZU010000170.1 GCA_949292445.1 uncultured Spirochaetales bacterium
CTTGCCGAGGTATTTCTCGACATTCTTGCCTCTGACGGATACAGGCAGCTTGAGGTCGCTGTTTTCCAGTATCTCGAGAGCCACCTTGCGCATTATCTTGTCGATGGACTTCTCGTAGTTCCTGACGCCGGCTTCCCGGGCGTACTCCTCCGCGATCATCGAGAGCGCTCTGGAATCGAACCTGATCTCCTTTTTCGTCAGCCCGTTCTTCTTGAGGAGCCTCGGCACAAGATAGTCGTGTCCGATGTGTATCTTCTCCTCGGGCGTGTAGCCGGAGAGCTCGATTATCTCCATCCTGTCGAGAAGCGGCTCGGGGATCCTCGACGGATCATTCGCCGTCACGATGAAGAGCACGTTCGAGAGATCATATGGAAGATCGACATAGAAATCCTGGAAGCTGGTGTTCTGCTCGGGATCAAGCACCTCGAGAAGGGCTGATGCGGGGTCTCCCTGGAAGGATTCTCCCATCTTGTCTATCTCGTCGATGAGGATCACGGGATCGGGCACGCCTACAGTCTTCATTGCCTGGATGATCTTTCCCGGCATTGCCCCAACATAGGTCCTTCTGTGTCCCTTTATCTCAGCCTCATCGCGCATGCCTCCGACACTGAAGCGGAAAATCTTCTTTCCCAGTGCCCGGGCTATGGAGTAGCCGATCGAGGTCTTGCCGACTCCCGGAGGACCTGCAAGGCAGATGATGGCTCCCTTGCCGTTGCCGGCCTTGAGGCGGGATGCGAGGAACTCAACGATCCTCTCCTTCACTTCCTTCATGCCGTAGTGGTCATGCTCAAGCACCTTCTTGACCTTCTGGATGGAGTAGTCAGGTGCTTTATCCTCGAAGGAGAAGGGCAGGGAGAGTATCGTCTCAATATAGAGCTTTGTCATCGCATACTCGGGATTCATTGTCTCGAGGCCCGAGAGCTTCTCCAGCTCCTTGTCAACCTGCGCCCTGTAGACATCGGGCAGCTTCTTGTTCTTCGCCTTTGTCCAGAGATCATCGCCGCTGTTGTTCCCGTCCGCTCCTGCCGGGCGCCCCGTGATCTCGGAGAGCTCGTTGTTGAGTGCCTTGATCTGCTCGCGCAGCAGCTGCTCGCGGTTGCGGTTCTTTATCTTGTCATAGATCTCCTGCTTTATCTCGTTCTCCTTGTCGATTATGTCCTTCTCCGCGGCTATGAACGACAGGAGCTTCTCAAGCCTTTCCTTGGCGCTTCTTGTCTCCAGCACCTCCTGGAGGAAAGTGCCCGGGGCATTTATCGCCGAAGCGGCATAGAAGGAGAGCAGCGACGGATCATCTATATTCGAGACGTTCACATCCGTCGCGAACGAGAAGAGGTTCGTAGTCTGGCTCAGCGCAGTCACCGTGTCGCGGAGGACACGGACGTAGGAGGCAGCCTCCTTCGGGTTCCTTATCGCTGTGTCAGGATCCTCCGTGAAATCGGCATATGCGGTCTGTCCATCTATGTCTATGTGCTCGATCCTGACTCTCTGCAGCGTCGATACGAAGACGTGGATGCAGTTGTTAGGCAGCTTTATGTATCTCGACACTCTCGCGAGCGTTCCTATCTCCTTGTAGCCGCTGTTCTGGTCCTGCAGAAGGGCTACGAAATACCCGTCCCCCTCTATCACCTTCGATATTGTCTGCACATCCTGCGGCCTTCCGATCAGCAGGGTGGTGAAGGTTTCGGGGAACAGGGGTCTTTCGAGCAGCGGAAGCACTATGGCCCTGTGCGGCAGTGCATCCTCCCGGACCTGTGTATCATCATATGTATTATTTGTATTATCCATGTTCATTACCCTTTGTATGCTAAATTTAATGGGAGAAGCGTTATCAGGCAAGAAGCCGGGGGGTTATCCTTGACTACTTCCGGCAGTTGCGGAAAGAATCATAATCATGCAGAGGAAGGTTGAAAAGCACCCCTGGGATGAGCTTGACGAGTACCGGGGAACAATAGTGGGCGGCAAATGGCCCACGCTTCCGGAGCTTCTGAGGCTTTCAGCGGCTAAATACGGAGAGAGGATATCGTTTTCCGTCTTCAACGGGAAGGATAAGCTATCGCTCACATTCTCCGAAGTCCTGGACAAGGTCAGGCATGAGGCCGCGCATCTCAGGCGCATGGGGCTGAAGAAGGGCGACAAGGTCATGATCATGGGGCACAACAGCCCCGACTGGGCCCTTGCTTATTTCGCTGTGCCGGAAGCTGATTGCGTCTCCGTGCCGATGGACAGCCAGATGAAGGCCGGAAAGTGCGTGCGCCTGGCTAAGTTTGCCGAGGTCCGTTTCATTGTGGCTGATGCCGCGATTCTCCGGCAGCTCAGGGCAGAAGATCCTGAGTGGTTCTCATCGCTTTCCGGTGTGGCGTCTCTCGATGGCGGCGATGAGTGGGTGCGATTCTCAGACGTTTCCGATCCCTTCATCTCCGAACCTTCCGTGCTGGAGGACGATACCGCCGCAATCCTCTTCACATCTGGGACAACCGGGAATGAGAAAGGTGTCATCCTCACCCATGCTAACATAACCTCCGACGTGTACATGACGGTCAACGAGGTGAGGATGCTCGATGAGCGGGATGTCACATATGCTCTTCTTCCCCTCCACCACAGCTACTGCTGCACTGCAGTCCTCCTGGAGGCTGTCAGGATCGGGGCCGAGTGTCTCTTCGGGCATGGCTTCGCCGTTTCCCGGATGCTGTCGGATCTCAAGCGCGGGGCAGTGACTGTCTTCATGGGAATCCCGATGCTGTACAACAAGCTCCTCTCCGGAATAATGGCAAAGGTGAAGGAACAGGGGAAAGCCACCTACGCGCTTGTGCGGTCGCTGATGGAGGTCAACAGCATCCTTCACAAGATAACAGGGCGTTCTCCTCTGAAGGGCTTTTTCCAGAAGATGATCACCTCAAAGGTCGGGCTGGACAAGGTGCGTCTCCTGATCTCCGGAGCAGGACCGCTGTCGCCTAAGGTCGTCTGGGCCTTCCATGGCCTCGGGCTTGAGTTCATCCAGGGCTACGGCCTTACTGAGGCAGCCCCCATCGTCACTCTCAACCCTCCTGAACACTTCAAGGCGGCCTCAATCGGACATCCGCTCGCATTCATCGATCTGAGGATTGCTGACAAGGACAGCGACGGAATAGGCGAGATAAGGATCAAGGGGCCTAATGTCTGCAAAGGCTACTACAAGGATGAGGTGAATACAGCCCAGCTTTTCGATGAGGACGGGTACATGAAGACCGGAGACCTGGGTTACATGGACAGGGAGGGATATGTATTCCTGAAGGGAAGGGCAAAGAACATCATCGTCACCGAGGGCGGCAAGAATGTCTTCCCGGAGGAGATCGAGGACATGTTCCAGCTTGAGAGCGAGATCAGCCAGATCATGGTCCGCGGTTTCCAGAAGGTCCCCGGCGTCCCCGGCGAGGCCGTGGAGGCTGTGGTTTACCCCGATCCGGAGGCTTTCAAGGGCGTTTCCAGAGAAGATGTAAGAAGCCGTGTCGAGGCAATAATCTCCTCGGTGAACAGGAATCTCGAGAGTTTCCAGAAGATCGAGCGCATCACGATTCTTGATGCCCCTATGGAGGAGACGACCACCCGCAAGATCAAGAGGGGAAAGGTGCAGAGATAGTATTCTTGTTCCTTCCCTGCTGTGATAGAATCAGGGGGGAAGGAGGAAGGAATGCTGGAGCACTCTTTGCTTTATCCTGAGAGTACCGCGACGCGTACTGCTGTCAGGCTGGATGGAATGTGGCGGTTCGCCATCGACTGGAACGGGGAAGGCGATGCTGCCGGATGGAAGGACCGGATTCCCGGGCATGACACCATACCGGTTCCTGCGAGCTTCCAGGACTTCTACACCGATAAGGCCGTAAGGGAATTCACCGGTGATGTCTGGTATGGCACTGATGTTGTGGTTCCTGCGGCAATGAAGGGAACGAAGGTGCTTCTCCGCTTCGGGGCAGCGACGCACCGTGCTGAGGTATATCTCAACGGCAAAGCTGTCGGCAGCCATGAAGGCGGTTTCCTGCCATTTGTCGCGGATATCACCAAAGAGGCTGTTTACGGAGCTCCGAACCGTCTTGTCGTGAAGGTAAACAATGAGCTGACGGAGACGAATATACCCTGCGGCCGCACCATAACGCTTTCTGACGGACGCAAAATGACAAAGCCGTACTTCGATTTCTTCAATTACTCCGGCCTTCAGCGCTCCGTGTATCTTCTCTCCGTTCCGGAGGTGAGCATTTCAGATATAGACCTGTCATTCTCCGTCAGCGGCACGGATGCTGCGGTTTCTTACTCAGTCCGGACAGCAGGGGATGGTGATGTTTTCCTTTCCCTCATTGATGAGGACGGCATCGCAGTGGCTGAGACTGAGGGGAAAGAGGGAACATTCACAGTGCATGATGCACATCTCTGGCAGGTGCGGAATGCCTATCTCTACACACTCCGCGTCTCGCTCTCCTCCGGAGGTGTCCTGAAGGATGTCTATGAGCTTCCCGTGGGAATCAGGGAAGTCAGCATTAGCGGTACTGATATCCTCATCAACGGAAAGCCTGTATACATGAAGGGCTTCGGCAAGCATGAGGACAGCGACATAGTCGGCCGTGGATTCAACATCGGTGTGATGAAACGCGACTTCGAGCTGATGAAATGGATCGGGGCCAATTCCTTCCGCACATCCCACTATCCCTATGATGAGGAGATATACAGGATGGCGGA
>CASEZU010000171.1 GCA_949292445.1 uncultured Spirochaetales bacterium
TCGTATATGCCTTCCACAGACCGTCGTTCATTGTCGACGCCTATACAGGAAGGCTTCTCTCAAGGCTCGGATACAGGCTTGGAAATACTGCTGCCATCAGAGCATTCATCCGGGAGACAATGCCCCCGGATGCTGCTTTGTACGGCTATTTCCACTGGCTCATTCTGGAGCACTGCATCTCTGTCTGCAGAAAGATACCGCTTTGCGGAAAATGTCCGCTCAGCGGGCTCTGCATGAAGAAAATAGAATAAATATGTGCAGGCACGGGATCATTTGATCCCTGTGCTTGCGATACCCTGAATGAAATATTTCTGCAGGATGATGAAAACAATGATGACGGGCATGACTATGATCGTGGCGATCGCCATGATGTATCCCCACTGCGAGCCTACATCCTCTGAGATCATATAGGTGATGCCGGTCTGCACTGTCTTGTAGCGGGTGCTGTTGGTGACGATCAGGGGCCACATGTAGTCATTCCACACATCGACCATGCTGAAGATTCCCGCCGTTGCGAGGGCGCTCTTGCCCATCGGCAAGAAGACATGGAGATAGGTCCTCAGCTTTCCGCATCCGTCCAGCGCTGCAGCCTCCATGTACTCATCCGGTATCGTCTTGTAATTCTGCCGCATGAGGAAGATGCCGAAAACACTCGTAAGGGAGACAAGGACAAGACCGGTATAGGTGTTCACCAGCCCCAGCCTCGACACCGTGATGTAGTTGGATATCACGGTGGCCTGCGAAGGAATCATCATGCATGCGAGGAATATCTGGAAGATCAGATTCCGGAAATGGAAACGGAGCTTGGCGAAGGCAAAGGCCGCCAGAGAGCATGTCACAAGCTGGCTCAGTACCGACACAGCTGTCACAATGATGCTGTTCTTGAAGAAAACGGCAAACGGAGCGGCTCTGAGAGCTTCCGGATAATTTGAGAATCTCCAGACACGGGGGAAGATGGCGGTATTGTCGAAGACATCGTTGTTGTCCTTGAAGGAGGATATGAGCATCCAGACAAACGGGAGGACTATTACTGCCGCGATAATGATCAGGAATGCATGTCTCAGGACCTCCAAGAGCTTTCTCTTTCCTCTGTCAGTCATAGTTCACCTTCCTCTCCAGCTTCATCTGGACGAGATTCACTGCGACTATGAGAAGGAAAAGAATCACAGATATCGCGCTGGCATACCCTATCCTGCTGTTCTGGAAACCATATTTGTAGAGCATCTCCACAAGGTTCTCCGTACTTCCTGCCGGACCGCCCTGAGTCATGACATCGATAGTCGTGAAGAGCTTGAGCGTATCGATGGTAAGCAGTATGAGGAGCATGAACGATGTCGGGGAAACAAGAGGAAGGTCTATGTGCCACAGCCTCCTCATTCCGGTTGCACCATCCAGCTCTGCTGCCTCAGTGACGGATTTCGAAATATTCTGCAGGCCCCCGAGGTAAAGCACCGCCACATATCCTATGTTCTTCCAGATTATGATCACGGAAAGCGCAGGGAGAGCCGTATCAGGCTCGTTGAGCCACCTCTTCCCCTCCAGTCCGACAGCCTCGAGGATCGTGTTCACAAGCCCGTACTGCGGATTGTAGAGAAAAAGCCACACAGCGGACATTGCGACCATCGATGTCACCATAGGAGTGATGTAAATTGTCCTGTACACCACATTGGCCTTCGAGGGTTTCCTGATAAGGAACGCCACGGCAAAACCTATGACAAGTGAGAACGGAATGATGATCAAGGCATAGAGGAATGTATTGGCAATGCTCTGCCAGAACTCCTCCGCCTGGAACAGCTCCGTATAATTCCTGAGCCCTATGAACTTGCGCGGAAAGATGAGGTTCCACGACGTGAAGCTGTTGTAAAGTGCCGCAAAAAGCGGATAGATGACGAAAGCCGCCAGAAGGAAGGCGGCTGGGAGTATGAAGAGATACCCCGTCACATCCTCCCGCAGCATCCTCTGCGCTTTAGTATTCATTCTGCCTCCTGAGATAGGCTGTCAGCAGATCAGGGAAATTAACAGTCATGCCGTCCACTCCCGACAGCGCCGCATGGATCATCAGGCCCATATCTGAAACACCCCATGCGCGCACGCGGAGCCCTGCTCTGTGAGCATCTTCCACAAGGGCTGGAGTGATAAGGTCGGCACGCGGACAGATCTCGTTCATGCCGTCATCAATAAGCCTCATGATCTCGCCGTGAGAGAAACACGATGTGAGGTAGCCCAGCCGGGGCTCTGAGTGGTGTCTGCGTATCTCTCTGAGGCTCTCATAAGAGAATGATGTTATTTCACATACAAGGCCTGGATGGCGGCTTATCTCAGCATATGCATCCAGTGCTATGCCCCTGCCCTTTATTTCCAGCGCAAGATGTTTCCGCTTATTAATTCCGTATTCGGAAATAAAATCATCAAGACGTACTATACCTGTGCCTCTGTACTGCTCACCCTTAGTGGTGCCGAGATCAATGAGGGAGAGTTCCTCGAAAGTGAGATCCTCCACGGCAGCAGGATTTCCCGCGAGGCGCATCAGGGTATCATCATGAAAAAGGACGAGCACTCCGTCCTTCGTCATGCGGATATCCGTCTCAATGCCATCGGCCCCCATCTCAATTCCGAGATCGAAGGCCGGTACTGTATTCTCGGGGGCATACGCCGATGCCCCCCTGTGTGCATAATTGACAATCATCAGTAGTAATCGTTGTAGAAATCATCTACGGTCTTCTGGAAATCCGCAAGCAGTGCCGGGATGTCAGCATCAGGATCTGACTCGACCTTGCTGAGGATGTCCATCGTCTCCTGCCATATCGTGGAATC
>CASEZU010000172.1 GCA_949292445.1 uncultured Spirochaetales bacterium
ACTTTATCTCGTTGCCAACCTCATGGCAGTCAAGATCATCTCAATAGGATCGTTCTCGCTCTTTGATGCCGGAACGATAACATTCCCGTTTGCCTACATGCTGGGGGATGTCCTTGCCGAAGTCTGGGGATACAGGACGGCAAAGAAAGTCATCATAACGACATTCATCTGCAATGCCCTGCTTGTTGTCTTCACTTCCATCGGCGTCATCCTGCCCTATCCCGACTATATGGAAAGTGTCCAGCAGGCATACACCACGATATACACATATGTGCCGCGGATAGTCGCAGCTTCCCTGATCTCATTCCTCATCGGCGAGCTTGCCAACGCGAAGGTGCTGGTGATCATCAGGGACAGGCAGAAGGACGGGAAGCATCTCTGGATAAGGACAATAGCATCATCAATGGTCGGCTACATCTTTGATACGGTGTTCTTCGTGCTCATAGCATTTTCAGGGACATCTCCCGCTTCCGACCTTTTATCAATGATCGTCGTCCAGTACATCGCCAAGCTCATCATCGAGGCGATTGCCGGAACCCCGCTTGCATATGCTGCAGTAGGATACATAAGGAGGAAATACCTGTGAGCGATCTCGTGAGATACAGCGAAATAGACAATGGTTTCAGAAGGGAGTTCATACTGCTCCAGGGAACAGGATGCAGATGGAGGAAATGCACATTCTGCGACTACTATCTCGATGAATCAGCGGACCCCTTCGCCGTAAATGAGCCTGTGCTCAGGAAGGTGACAGGGAAATACGGAGTGCTTGATGTGATAAACTCCGGCTCTGCGATGGAATTCGATGAGAGGACCGTACGGCTGATCGCCGAGACTGTCAGGGAGAAAGGCATAAGCGACCTCTGGTTTGAAGCGCACTGGATATACCGCAGCCAGCTTGCTGCCTTCTCTGAGAACTTCCCGTGCAGAGTCCATTACCGCATCGGAGTTGAGTCGTTCAATCCGGAGCTCCGCCTCAGATGGAACAAGGGAATCGGACGGGATGTGACACCTGAGATGATAAGAAAATACTTCGAGGGCGTATGCCTCCTTGCCGGTATGGAAGAACAGACAAAGAAGGATATAACGGACTCCGTCGAGATCGCGGAGAGGCTCTTCGACTACTACTCCGTCAACCTCTTCTGCCCTAACAGCTCGAAAGAGAAGCGCAATGAGGAGCTGGCAAGGGTTTTCACCGAAGAGCTTGCCCCTTCCATAGCGAAAAGCCCGAAAGCCGAGGTTCTTGTGGAGAACACTGATCTGGGAGTCGGCTGAGACACCCCCTCAAGGTATTCTTTGAATTGACAGATACACTCCATAGATGGTAATTTTCTGACTGGCTGTTCCTTAACGGAACGGCTTTATATTACACGGAAAGAGGTTTCAGGATGCCTTCGGACAATAACGCAAATGGTGCAGTCATCCCTGAGAAGGGAAAGAAGAACGGGAAGGATAAGAAAAAGCACGGGAAATCCGCAGGATGGGTCATCGGTGTCATCGTCCTCATTCTTATCTCCGTAACATTCATTCTTCCGACCACCATCTTCAGCACGGGCAACTCGCAGAAGATTGATTTCGGAAGCTATAACGGCGAGGATATCACTCTCGAGCTGGCATACGACAACTACTTCTATAATCAGCTTTATTCACTCTCGCAGATGTATCAGATGAACGGTCAGAACATGATGCAGCTCTATGCACAGGCTTTCTATCAGACCGTATTCCATACAGCACTTTCCCAGCTTGCTGATGAGGCCTCGATCTCGGTATCGGACAAGATGCTCAGCTCGGCAATAGTCAGCAGCGGACTCTACCGCGATGAGAACGGCGCATTCGACATGGAGGCATATAACGCAGCTTCCGATCTTGACAAGGATGCACTCAAGAACCAGCTCAGGGACGCACTCCCATCACAGGTGGTCTATCAGGACATGACATCCGTGAAGACATCGAATGCTGAGTATGACTTCGTCTCCGCGCTCAACAGCGCTCCAAGGGCTTTCCAGTATCTCATCGTTGACTCCGACACATACCCGGATGCAGATGCGGCCGCATATGCGGAGAGCAATCAGGCTCCGTTCATGACAATGGATCTTTCAGTAATAACTGTCGCGACAGAGACGGAAGCCAATGATCTCATCGCCTCAATCCAGAACGGCGAGACAACATTCGAGGAAGCGGCAGCTGCAGACTCAACAGACAGCTACAGCTCGGAAAACGGCGAGATGGGCAGCGTGATCTATCACAACCTCGAGACAATGCTGATGAACGCAGAGGATGCGGCATCTGTATTTGCTGTTGCAGAGGGTGAGATGTCCGCCCCGGTACAGGGATATGCGGGCTGGATGATCTTCCGCGCTAACAGCAGCGCAGCGGCAGCTGATCTCACGGATCCTGACACGCTCTCCGATGTGAAGAGATACATCTCCATAAATGACAGCGAGACAATGAACGCATTCCTCGAGACAAAGGCAGCCGAGATATATGCTGCGGCTTCAGAGGATTTTGATGCGGCTGCAGCGGACAACGGCCTTGTCATCACAGATGTGAGCGCCTCATCATACAATCCGTCAACATCCTCGTTCATCAACGGCTTCGCCGGCAATGATCCGGAGGGATTCCTCTACAATGCGGCAGCAATGGATGCGGCTTTCCACAAAGAGCTTTTCACAGCAGCGGACAATACGGTGATCGGACCTGAGGAGTCGGGTTCCAGCTACATAATCGTACGCCCGGTAGCTGGCGGGACAGCCAATTCCTCCTGGACCTCATACCTCGACCTGATATACTCTTCGAGTTCCCAGACCCTCGCGGCCCAGGATCTCCAGTCGAGCATCCTCTCATCCGACAGCTTCGAGGACAACTTCATCTCGACCTATCTTTCGGACGTGATGATGGCACAGTGAGACCGGCAGGAACCGGATAACAGGCGGCAGGAGACTGCCGCTTTTGTTTTAAGCCTGCTATACTTCACCACATGACGAGAGAAACCGAAGAGAGAACCCCGATAACCGAATCAGCACCTGAGAGCTGGAGCCGCCGTCCTGTCTGGGATTACCAGACAAGGGATCAGGGAAAGGCAGTCTCCAGGCGCGGCTGCGATATCTGCTCATTCACTGATACGGAGCGGGATATCTCGGTGCAGGTCGCGTTCATCGATCTGGGAATCGCCTCAGTGCATTCCATCTCATTCGTCGACTATTCCAGAGGAAGGGCCTCACATATAAGATCGGTGATAAGACCCTCGATAAAAACCGCCAGACTTCCGGAACCGTCGGAGGATGACAGCAGCCTCACCTACTTCGACAGCAGCATGACAGCCTCCATCATGCGGAGGGGCAGCAGGGAGCGCATTCTCATCACAGCTCCTGATCTGGAGCTGCCATCAGGAGAACGCGGATTCAAAGCCGACATGACGCTCCGCCGCAGAGAAGGCTCGGACTGCCTCTCCATCCTCTCCAGAAGCGGAGAGGGAAAAGGATTCTCATATACAACGAGGTACATGCCGCTGGATGCCGACGGAGTCCTCTTCATGGGAGACAGGATAGAG
>CASEZU010000173.1 GCA_949292445.1 uncultured Spirochaetales bacterium
TCACCGAGTACCTCAATCTGGCACCGAAATACGGCCTGAGAATACTTCCGCCCTCGATAAACAAGTCGGAGAAGCATTTCAACGTCGTCGACGGCGACATCATCTACGGCCTTGCAGGCATCAAGAACGTCGGAGAGAACATCGTCGGAGAGATAATAAGGGAGAGGGAGGAGCACGGACCGTACAAGGACTTCATGGATTTCCTTTCCCGCCAGAGCGACGGAATAAACTCCAAGACAGTCGAGTCCCTGATAAAAGCCGGAGCATTCGACGAACTCGGTACCGATACAGCCACGCTGCTTGAGAATCTCGAGGATGCGCTCAGATTCGACAGGGAGACAAGGGAAGCCACGGCATATGGCCAGCTCTCGCTCTTCGGCTCGGAGGATCCCGTGATCGGGGAATTCAAGATGAGGAGCGCCGAGCCGATACCGCAGGCTGAGAAGCTGCAGATGGAGAAGGAATACCTCGGATTCTACATCTCCGGCCATCCTCTTGATGCATACGCCGACCAGATAGCCGCCTCAGTCAGGGCCGATCTCTCCGATCCTGACACGATCCCGCTCGATCAGGAGACATCCCTCATAGCCCTCGTGACAGCGGAGAGACAGGTCATCACCAAGGCAAAGAAGGAGAAGATGGGTATCTATTCCCTCCAGACAAAGGAGGGGGATGTGGATGCCGTCGCCTTCCCTTCCGTCTATGAGACAATGAGGGACAAGATCGAGGAGGACCAGGTATACGGCTTCCGCGGCACATTCAGGAGAAAGGAAGGAGACACAAGGCTCTCATTCACCCTCTCATCCGTATGTTCGCCGTATGAGCTCAAGCCCGAGGCGATCACAATGGTGCACATCCAGCTCAGGAACAGCGGATCATTCCGCCCGGAGGATCTGAGAACGATCGGCAAGGCCCTGCAGGATCATGAGGGATACACACCTGTATCATTCACGATAGAAGGCAATGCCTCCGAGGAGCTGAGAGCCGGCGGAATGTATCATGTGGACTATTCCAGGACGCTGATGGGAGAACTTGAGGAGCTGCCACTGGTCAGAAAGGTCTGGATTTCTTAACTTCTGGTTATGGAGGAAGCCGATGCATGTGCTTATGTCAGTCTCGCTCTTTCTGGCGAGGCTCCTTGAAATATACTCGTTCATAATCTGGATCAGGATCATAGTATCCTGGGTCAGGCCATATCCGAGGCCGGGCTCATTCAGCTATTACATGGCCAGAATCGTGGATCCCTACCTCGGGCTTTTCCGCTCATCCAGGGCGCGCGTCGGGATGCTTGACTTCTCCCCGATCATCGCCATCGGGCTCATTGCCGTCGTGCAGTCGCTGCTCTCGGTCTACGGGACATACGGTTTCCTGACGCTGGGAATCATTCTGGCAAACATCATCTATGCCTTCTGGGCATATGGTGTCTCGATATTCCTCTTCTTCGCGATCCTGATGCTGATCTTCCGGACAATAGCCGCATTCACCCATAATCCGATGATGTACGGCATGGCAGGACAGTTCTCCGACCCCATCTCCAATATGGTGCGCAGGAGCTTTACGCGGAGCATCCCCAAGGACAGCACCGTCGCCCTGATCTCTCTTGCGATAAACATCGCGCTCTATTTCGTGCTCAAGAGGGCTTTCCTGATCCTCGCAGATCTTGCACTGAGGATACCGCTGTAAGATGGAAAAGGAACGGAGGATAACCGAAGTACCGGGAATAGGAAAGAAGGCCGCAGAGGACCTTCAGTCCCTCGGTGTCTCCACCCTCCGCGGCATGCTTTGCCTGAGGCCGCGCGCATACGATGACAGAAGATCTGAAAGACGCTTCGCCGCGGCCACCATCGACGATCCTTCCGTTGCCTGCAGGATCACGGTTCTCGGACACTCGGAGTTCAGCTCCAGAGGCGGCCGCACGCTGAAAGTCATCGCAGAAGATGATGACGGCACGCGCGTGGAGCTTCTCTGTTTCAACAGATACTTCCTCAAGCAGCAGCTGCATACAGGGACTGAGTGGTACATCTGCGGAAAGGCAATGCGCAGCCGCGGGATCTTCCAGATATCCTCATTCGAAATAAAAAGGACAAGAGAGGAGGTGGGACTGGGAAGCATACTGCCTGTGTATCCCCTGACAGGCAGCCTCACGCAGAAGCTGATGAGGCGTGCGGCGGAATATGCCGTGAATGCGCTCTCCCCCATTCCTGATGAACTTCCGGAGACAATGTACGGAAGAGAGGGTCTCATGCACCATGATGAGGCATACAGGAACCTGCACTTCCCGGCATCTCCGGAGATGGCCGGAAGGGCGCTCAGCACACTCGCCTTCACGGAGCTTTTCCTGATGGAGCTTGCAGTGCTGAGGGAAAAGCGGGAAGGAAAGAGGAAAAGAAGCGCCCCGACAAGAAGGGAGAGAGAGCTGCTCGGAAAGCTCCCGTTCCAGCTTACGGATGATCAGCTGAAAGCTGCTGAGGAAATACGGGAGGATATGGACAGCAGCATCCCGATGAACAGGCTGCTGCAGGGCGATGTCGGTTCCGGCAAGACACTGGTCGCCTGGCTGACAGCACTCCATGCGATAGACAACGGCAGACAGGTCGCATTCATGGCACCGACAGAGCTCCTCGCAAGACAGCACGCAGATGGAGCGGCGGCACTGCTGGGTCCGCTCGGGGTGCGCATCGCGTTCATAACAGGCAGCGTGAAGGGAGAGAACCGGCGCCTCCTTCTCTCATCGCTCAGGGACGGCACAACCGATCTCGTCATAGGCACGCATGCCCTCTTCTCGGAGGACGTTGTCTTCCGCAATCTCGGCTATGCGATAATCGATGAGCAGCATCGCTTCGGGGTACAGCAGCGTGAGGCACTCATGAAAAAGGGAAGCAGCGCGGACATTCTCTCAATGACCGCCACCCCGATACCCCGCTCTCTCGCGCTCACGCTCTTTGCAGATTACAGCGTCTCAGTACTTCATTCGATGCCTAAGGGCAGGATTCCTGTCAGGACATATCTCGTGAGCGAATCGAAACGAGAGGAGATGTACCGCTCCGTCGGGGTCGAGTTCAGCCGCGGCCATCAGGCCTACTTCGTCTATCCCAGGATCGATGACGAGGGAGAGGGGGATCTGAGGGATGTGACGACAATGTATGAGTTCCTGAAGGAGAAATATCCCGGTGTGCCTTCAGCGCTCATCCATTCCAGGCTGCCCGATGATGAGAAAATGGGGATTCTCAGGTCGTTCAGGGAAAAGAAGCTGGGCTATCTTGTGGCGACATCCGTCATAGAGGTCGGCATCGACATACCGGATGCCACCTGCATCGTGATAGAGCACGCTGAACGCTTCGGCCTCGCCGCGCTTCACCAGCTCAGGGGACGTGTCGGCAGAAGCAGCCTCCCCTCCTACTGCTTCCTTGTGTACGGAAGCTCTCTCACCGAAGAAGGCAAGGCAAGGCTGAGGGTGATGAAGGAGACGAATGACGGTTTCCGCATCGCTGAGAAGGATCTCGAGATAAGAGGTCCGGGAGAAATAACGGGAGAGAGGCAGTCGGGATTCCTGCATCTCCGTTTCGCCAGTCTCACAAGCGACCTCGATCTTGTAGAACGGGCCCGCAGCGAGGCTGAGAGGATCGCTGCGGAGGACAGGGGGCTGCTGAAAGCCGAGAATGCAGTGCTGCGGGAGCAGCTTATGGCGGCGGCAGTGAGGAAAAACGCCGGCAATACATGCCGCAGCCTCTGAAATCGCGGAGAAAAGAGTTATAATCGCTCCGGAGGCAGTTATGGCAGTCACAAGAGAAGAAGCCCTTGCGCTTTTCAGGAAATACAACAAATCAGAGAGTCTTTACCATCATGCGCTCTCTGTCGAAGCCGTGATGAGGGAAGCAGCAGAGAGATACGGAGAGGATCCCGAATTCTGGGGAATAGCCGGCTTCCTGCATGACATAGACTGGGAGTCTTTCCCGGAGGAGCACTGCCGCAAGGCACCTCAGCTCCTTGCCGAGATAAACGCACCGGAGGAGCTCGTCCACGCAGTATGCAGTCATGGTTATGGTCTTGTGACTGACGTCAAGCCTGAGAAGATGATGGAGAAGATGCTCTTCACTGTCGATGAGCTTACAGGGCTCATCACAGCCACGGCGCTGATGAGGCCTGAGAAAATGAAGGGTATCTCCGTAAAGTCGATCAGGAAGAAGTGGAAGGACAAATCATTCGCGGCCGGGGTGAACCGCGGCGTCATAGAAAAAGGCTGTGAAATGCTCGGCATGGAGACAGGGGACATCATCCAGCTTGCGATCGACGGAATGACAAGAATCGCTCCCGAGATCGGGCTGTGGCCCGCGGAAACTTGAACAAATCCCGCCGCATTGGCTAAGCTCGGAACATGAGAATCACAGGTGGAAAATATGTGAGGCGGCAGATACAGTGTCCGCCGGGAATCATACGGCCTGCCATGGACAGGATGCGCGAGTCGCTCTTCTCTATTCTGGGAGATCTTTCCGGTCTATCCTTTCTTGATCTCTATTCAGGATCAGGATGTGTTGCAATCGAGGCGGCCTCGCGCGGAGCGGATCCCGTCCATCTTGTCGAGATGGACAAAGGGAAAAAGGCCACAATAGAGAAGAATCTCTCCTTCGTGGAGGAGAATCACAGGCTTTTCATGATGGATGCGCTGCGCTTTCTCTCATCAGGGGCATACCGCTATTCCATCGTATATGCTGACCCTCCGTTCCCGATGGAGGAGAAGATCAGCATACTGCGCGCCGCGGATAAAGGCGGGGCTGTGAAGGATGACGGCCTCTTCATCATCCACATTCCGACAGAGGAACGGAAGATATGGCCGGAGACTGAGGGATCATTCCACCTTGTGGATGAAAGGAAATACGGCAGATCTGTGCTGCTGTTCTACAGAAAGGAAGGCAAAGATGTTCAGGATAGATGACAACGGCATCGGACATGACACAATGGAGGTGAGGAGCACCGACACGGACAGGTTCTTCAAGGGGAAGATACCGTTCTTCTTCACAATGCTGCAGGAAGTTGCCGCGAAGCATTCGACAGTACAGCACTGCGGTATTCCTGAGCTTGTCGAAAGAGAGAACAAGACCTGGGTCATCGTGAGGGCAAGGATGGTCATAGACAGGCTTCCTGACTGGATGGAGGAAGTCAGTATCGACACATGGGCTGAATCTCCATTCCGCCTCTTCGCCCCCCGTATGGTGGAAGGATATGGCGCTGACGGGAAAAGGATCTTCACCACGACAAGCCACTGGGTGATGCTGGATCTCGGCAGGAAGCGCCCGATAAGGCCGGATGAGGCACTGAAATTTTTCAAACTGCCGGACAAGGAAGTGAGATACATCGATCCGGATATCGGGAAGCTGAGGATAGCCGATGACTTCAAAGGCTTCAGGCTGCCGGATTTCAAACCGGTCACGAACTACTATGACACCGACACGAACGGACACATCAACAACATAAGCTACATCAACTGGCTCTGCGATGCGTTCCCGTTCTCATTCCAGGATTCGCACAGGCTGAGAATGATCGACTGCCACTGGGCGAAGCAGACGTTCGACGGCGATGAAGTTGTCGTCGAGACTTACTCCGGAAGCAGCGATCCGCTCTCCGAAGATGCCCCGGTCTTCTTCACGCGCATTGCGAAAAAGGAAGCTGACGGCTCAATGACATCCGTCTTCGAAGCAGAGACGGAGTGGACAAGAAGATGATCAGTAGTGGGGCGGCCGCCTGTTAGGTCTGGCCTCCCCCGAAACCTCTATCAGGTCGGCGACCTTCTTCTCCAGGACCTCGATCCTCTTCTCAAGGATGGCTATGGTCCTTTCCTGATCTATGACGGCCTTGTCCAGTTCATCACACTGGCCTTCCAGATAGCTTATCTTTATCTCGAGTCTCTCGATTTCCTCTTCCATGCCACGATAATACCACAGCAGATGGACATGCAACAGATACGCAGCATCCGGGAACCATATGCTAGAATAGAAACGGAGGCATCATGAAAGGAGAAAGGATCGCTCAGCTGGAGCTCCTGCTGCGCTCCCATCCGGAGGGAATGAGGAGGGCTGAGATAGCGAGGCGCATGGGCGTGCACCGTTCAACGATATCAAGATATGTGGATGATCTGTCCAAGCATATCGGCATCTACGAGGAGAACAATCTCATCAAGCTCAGGGAGAGCGATGATGATTCATCCCCCATGGAACTTTCCGTCTATGAGAGCCTCGCATTCAATATGGGAGCCGAGGTCCTGGCCTCCACGGCCGAGTTCGCAAACCCCCATCTGGCCTCAGGGCTGCGCAAACTTGCGATGAACATGCGTTCCTACGCCCCCAAGATCAGCGAGAACGCGCTCAGCCTCGCCGAGCGGATAGATCAGACAATACAGAACAACAGGAACCTGACAGGGCATTACAATGAGGTGCTTGAAGTGCTCATCGACTGCTGGGTATCAGGAAGGATCGCGAGAATCTCGACATCCGTGCCCGACAGGGAGGAGATAGAGATAGCCCCCTACTTCATAGGCTACAAGGATGAGGGCGAAGGCAGGAAGCCGATCACTGTCACCGGAAGGCTCAGGCATACAAAGGACATCATAACGCTGGACATCGCCTCGATAACAGAAGCGAGGATGCTGGACGAGACCTATACTATCCCAGACAACCTGAAGCCGTTCTCCCACGCGGAAAGGGAGAAATACGATGCCATCGACATGATCCCGCTGAAGATGAGGCTCAGGGAAAAGAGTGCCCTCAACTCCTTCTCCTCCATCGTACATGACAAGCCGGTTCTGGAAAAAAGCGCAGACGGCGGCTGGATATGCACAATGAGAGCCGAAAACTCAATCGAGCTGATGCTCCGTGTGATACAGAGCGGTACGGCGGTGAAGGTGCTTGAGCCGGAGAATTTCAGGAAGAAGCTGGTGACGCTCCTTGAGAGCATACTGAGGATGTACCGCTGATGTACACGATACTGCTCGTCGACGATGAGGATGAGGTCAGGAGATCAATAAGGGAACTGACTCCCTGGGAGGAATACGGGTTCACAGTCTCAGGAGAGGCCTCAAACGGAATGGAAGCGCTCGAGGCTGTCGAGGAGACGATGCCCGATGTCATAATAACGGACATCAGGATGCCGTATCTCGACGGAATAGGTTTCATAGAGAAAGTCAGAAGCTCCCTCTCCTCCTCTGTGGAAGTGATCATACTCTCCGGCTATGACGAGTTCACATTCGCACAGACCGCCATGAGGCTGAATGTGGCGGAATATGTGCTGAAACCCGTAAGTCTGGAATCAATGCGGGAGGTTCTGAGAAGAGCCAGGGAAAGGCTCGACGCGGACAGGGCAAAGGTGTCTGACAGGGAGAAACTGGAAACATTCTACCGGGATGCCATTGAGCTTTACCGGGAAAAATTCCTTGTCTCCCTGATCACTCCCACAAGACGGCAGGATGCAGCGGCTATTGAGGAGAAGGCGAAAGAATACGGCCTGCCCTTTCCCGCCTCGCTCTATGCGGTGGCCATCATAGACCTGCCGACGGAAACGCTCTCCTCCGTTGCTGTTGCGGAGGTTGTGGGGGAAACGATCAGCGGAGAAAACGGTGTGATACCGTTCCAGTACGAAAACCAGGGTGTCCTGATATTCACATCTTCGATGCAGAAGGAGTTCGCCTCTCTCTTCTCAAAACAGATCAACCGGATGCTCTCGCTCCTTCAGGACAGGATCATCCACTACTTCTCAGTCTCATACAACATGGGCATAGGAGAGATTGTCACGGAGGCGACGGGGCTGCCGGAATCATACAGAAGCGCGCTTGAGGCGCTCAATTACTCCCAGATATATCCCGAGCAGCACATCATAAGCATAAGCGATGTGGAGACGACGGAGACTGATACGGGGGAAAGGAGCGACCACCGCACAGAGCTTGTGATGGCGATCAAGTTCGGGAACAGAGAGGACACGGAGAGGGCTGTCCATTCTTTCTTCTGCGGCATCACGGATACCCCGAACGTGCAGAATGCTGTCATCAGCATTCTCTCGATAATCTCCGAGATATGTGCATCCTACGGCAGGAATGTGGCAACGCTGATGGAGGATGAGGATCTTTTCCTGTCCCTCTCCCACGCCAACAGTCTTTCCCGGTCAGAGGCCCTGATGATGAAGCTGGCGGTCAGGGCGAATGAGAGTGCGACCGGAGCAAGGGAGAACTCGCACATACAGTTCGTGGAAAACGCGAAAAGGATAATAAAGGAGAACTACAGCAATCCCCTCTTCGGACTTGAGCAGGTCACGGATGAGATATCCGTCTCTCCAGCATATTTCTCCACAACCTTCAAGAAGGAAACAGGCCGCTCATTTGTGCAGTATCTGACGGACGTGAGGCTGGAAAAGGCCAAGGAACTGCTCAAGAACACTGACGCCAAGACCTATGAGATAGCGGAGAAGACAGGATTCTCAGAACCTAACTATTTCTCATTCATCTTCCGGAAGAATCTCGGAGAGTCCCCGTCGCAGTACAGAGCGAGGCATCGATGAGGAAGTGGAGGAAGACGGTATCCATACGCACCCTTATGTCAGGGGCAATGGCCCTGATAATCTCCATCTTCGTACTTCTGGTCGGAACACTGCTGACAATGTTCGTATCCATCGCCATAAGGGACAACGCGATGGATTCCGCCTCTGAGATAGTCACGCAGGTGAACAACAACCTCAGCACCTACATAAATGACATCATCGACGTCTCAGACTATGCCCGTGAACTGGCGAGGACAACGTCCGAGATGGATGCCGGCGATATAAAGACAAGGCTTGAGGCCCTGATAAGCTCCAGGGATGACCTTGTCAGCATCACAGCATTCAACATGGATGGATCAACGATAATATCGACAGAACCGCGGCTTGATGCCACTGCAGAGGAGATAACATCGCAGCTGTGGTTCCGCAGGGCAGCGGAGGGAGAGGGAGATTTCTTCTTCACAGGCCCTCACCGGACAAGCATCGGCACCGGAGACTATGTCATCTCCTACTCTACCGTCATCAGCTACGGGGACATAAACAGGAGGACAACGCCCGCTGTCCTGCTGATAGACCTCAACTTCAATGCGGTTGCCGAACTCCTCGAGAGCGCCCACCTCTCCTCCACCGGATACATCTACATCATCTCCAATGACGGCGACATCGTATACCATCCAAAGGAAAGGATGCTGGACGAGGGCCTGATGCAGGAGGATCTTGCAAGCGTGGATGAACATGTATTCGGTTCCTATATCTCCCATTTCGGCGGCAGGGAGAGGCTGACGATAATACAGACTGTGGAACAAACCAGATGGAGGCTTGTCGGCATCGCATTCATGGATGAGATGCTGAAGCCGCTGCGGCTGTTCCGCATAACGCTGATATGCGTGATGATCATCTCCGTCCTGATGGCCGGCATTCTCTCCCAGATGATATCTAAGCATATCACAAGGCCGCTGCGGCTTCTGGAAATGAACATGAGGAAGGTGCAGGACGGTGATTTTTCCGTGAAGGCGCCTCATGGAGGCTCAAAGGAAGTTGAGTCACTATCCCATTCCTTCCAGGTAATGGTCACGAGAATAGAGGATCTGATGGAGGAAGTGAGGAAGACGGAGGCCGCGAAAAGGCAGCGGGAACTCGATGCGCTGCAGGCGAAGATAAACCCGCATTTCCTCTACAACACGCTCGACAGCGTCGTATGGATGGCGGAGACTGGGAACAGCCAGGGAGTGGTAAAGATGGTAACCGCACTGGCAAGCCTTTTCAGGATATCAATAGCGAAAGGACATGACATCATAACGCTGAAGGAAGAACTCTCACATGTCGAGAGCTATCTGAATATCCAGTCGATGCGGTACAAGGACAAATTCAGCTTCACCATAAGCCTCCCTGAGGAGCTGGAGAACGTGCCGACGATAAAGCTGATAGTCCAGCCAATCGTCGAGAACTCTATCTATCACGGAATAAAATACCTGCAGGAGGAAGGCCTGATAGAGATAAAAGCGGAGGCTGTCGGAGAAGATAAAATCGCAGTCAGCGTCCGCGACAACGGTATCGGAATGACACCGGACGTGCTTTCATCACTTCTGGACAAGTCAAGCGAGCACAAGCATCTCAAGGACGGCAACGGCATCGGGCTTCTTAATATCG
>CASEZU010000174.1 GCA_949292445.1 uncultured Spirochaetales bacterium
AGAAAGCTCGCGGGGCGCTACTCCGCAGGACGCGTCCAGTCGCCGGGGCTGAAGCTCGTGGTGGAGAAGGAGAAGGAGCGGAGGGCATTCAGGGAATCAGGCTATTCCTCTGTCGAGACGGAGATGAAGGCGGCCGGCGTCAGCTTCGGTGCAAGGCTCCGGTCCATCGGAGATCTTTCCGTAGCCTCTTCCCAGTCATTCGATCCTGAGACGGGGGAGCTGAGGAAAAATGCCGTCGTGCTCAGCCATGAGCGCGCTCAGGAGATCGCTGATGCTGTCAAAGGCCGCGAGGCAATGGTCTTCAGCGTCACTAATCAGGAGAAAGTCCAGAGGCCTGCAGTGCCGTTCACGACATCGACGCTGCAGCAGGATGCGGCGCGCAAGATGCATAAGAGTGTCAAGGAAGTCATGGCGCTTGCCCAGCAGCTTTATGAGAAGGGCTTCATAACTTATATGCGTACTGATTCCCCGACGCTTTCATCGGAGTGCATCAGCGCAGCAAGAGCACAGGTAGAGGAGCTGTACGGGAATGAATATCTCTCTCCTAAGCCGAGGAACTACAAGGCCACGTCCGATACAGCGCAGGAGGCAAATGAGGCTATAAGGCCGGCTGGAGACCATTTCAGGAAACCCGCCGAGACAGGCCTTTCCGGCGATCCTCTCAGACTCTACACGATAATCTGGAAGCGTACGCTTGCGACACAGATGAAGGAAGCGGAGAAAAGCACTACAACGGCAATTCTCACTGTTGATGAATATTCCTTCACTGCGACAGGCACTACGATAAGATTCCCGGGCTTTCTCAAGCTCTATGAGGTATCCACGGACGAGGATACGCAGGAAGGAGAGGAGGGAGTGCTTCCGCTTCTTGTCAGTGGAGAGAGTGCGGCAATAGAGAAGGCAGAGGCCAAGGATCATACGACGAAACCGCCTGCAAGGTTCACGGAGGCCAGCCTCGTGCAGACGCTGGAGAGCGAGGGAATCGGCAGGCCGTCGACATATGCGGCGATCATCTCGACGCTGATCGACAGGAAGTATGTGGTCCGTCAGGGGGGGCAGCTTGTTCCTACATTCACGGGTTTCTTTGTGGATTCCTTCCTTGAGCGGACGTTCCCCAGCTATATCGATACGGCATTCACATCCAGAATGGAGGAAGGCCTGGACAAGATAGCTGAAGGGAAGGAGAGCAAGACGGAGTATCTTGATTCATTCTGGAAGGGGGCTGAGGATTTCCCCGGTCTCGATGCTGATATCCAGAAAGTATCCACCACAGTCAGGAAGGCGGATGTCTCAAGCCTGGAGATTCCCGGTCTGGAATACAGGTTCGATCTCGACGGCCAGACTGTCAATTATTCAATAAGGATCAGCAAATTCGGACCTTATATAGCATCTGATTATTTCGACAAGGAGGCCGGAAAGGAGAAGATGGCTTCCATTGACCAGAGCCGCTATTTCCCGGGAACATTCACTGACCGCGATGCGATGATGATACTCTTCCCGGACAAAGGGGATGTCTCGATAGCTGACGGTGTCGTGATATCAGACGGAAGATTCGGCAAGTACCTGAAGACTGCAGACGGCAGGAACCTGATGATTCCGCGTCCGTTCAGGAATAAAATCACTCCGGAACTCGC
>CASEZU010000175.1 GCA_949292445.1 uncultured Spirochaetales bacterium
GCACTCTCACGCCTGCCGTTGCCGGATATTCCCGGATCATTGGCTTTCTCCGCACCGATGGAAACGAAGATATACTCGAAGCCCTCCTTGCGGAGCTCGCTCACTGTCTTTGTGGTATTGAAATAAAACTTCGCCCCGGACTTCTCTATGAAGAGAACATCCTTGTCCACTGCCTCGGAAGGAATCCTGAACTCAGGGATGGCATTCCTGACGACGCCGCCGGCCTCAGGCCCCTTCTCATAGACATATGTGTCAAAGCCCGCGCGTGCGAGGAAGAATGCGGCGGAGAGTCCCGCAGGGCCGGCTCCTATCACCGCAGCCTTGACATCAGCGCTCTCCTCAGGTTTCTCCCAGATATCGGCAAGGAACTCATCCATGCCCTTCTCCGCTGCGAGTTTCTTTATGGCCCTGATCTGCACAGGTCCCTCGTAATCAAGGCGAGTGCAGTGATTCTGGCACTGATGATCACAGATCCATCCCGTGATGTTCGGAAGCGCATTCTTGAGATAGATAAGCCCAATGGCCTCTGCCCAGCGGCCTTCGCCTGCAAGCGCGACATAGTCGGGAATATCCTGATGAATCGGGCATGACTCTACACAGGGAGCGACAAAGCAGTCTGTAAGAGGAAGCAGTGATGAGAGCTTCGCCCTGTAAGGCTCTGCCATTTCCTTCTTGAAGGATTCATCCTTCTCCGCCCTGTCCGCAAGAGCCCTTAGCTTCTCAAGATCAATTGATTCCATATCCCAGCCGCTCTTTTCCTGCAGAATTGCCGCGATCTGTGCAAGGCGTGCATATCCGCCGGGATGGAGCATGTCGGTTGCGAGCGTTATCGGATGGATGCCGCACTCGAAGATATCGCCGGCATTGAGTGCGCTGACACCGCCTGAATATGAGATCGGAAGCTGTCCACTGAACTCCTCTGAAAGTGTGAGTGCCACCTTTATCGAGATCGGGAAAAGAGCGCGGCCGGACATGTACTTCTCCTTTCCGGGAAGTACCGATCCATCATTGGATGTACCGAGCGTGTTTGTCAGCTTGACGCCGAATCCCCTGCCCTCAGCAGCCGCAAGCTCCGTAAGCCTGTGGAGCATTGGCAGCGCATCGGAGAGCTGGAGATCATGCTCGAAGCTCTCACGGTTCAGCACAACATAGCCGAAGCCGTGCTCATCGAGAATCCGCCGGACCTCATCGTATCCCAGAAGCGTTGGATTGAGCTTCACGAATGTGTCGAAATGCTTCTCTGTCAGCATGTAGCTGCAGATAGCCTCTATCTCTGAAGGAGGACAGCCATGCATCGTCGATATCGTCACAGACGGTGAGATATGAGGAGAAATGGAATCGAGCTCATTGCGGATGCGCATCGCGCTTCCCTCAAGCATTGTTCCCTCGAATATGTTGTCCTCAAGTATTGAATAAGCCTCTGTGATGTAATCGGAGAAGCGGTCATCAATGGAGGCATCGATCATCGTATCGATGAAGCGCTGCATCTTCTCTTCCTTGATTCCGGCGAGGTTGTAGCCTACGGAAGCATTGAAGATGAACGACGGCTTCTCGGGAATATGGCCTTTTACCGCACCTTCAAGGATGTGGAGTATGATCCATGCCTTGATGTACTCATCCGCCGCTTTCTCAAGCGTGAACTCAGTTGACCATTCGACATTGTATCCCTCATCCCGCGCATCAATGCAGGGCTTGTCTATTTCCAGATGATCCATTATCTGGACAGTCTTCAGTTCTATGAATCTCGCGCCCTCAAGATAGGCTGCAATGATATTCTGAGCAAGCTGGGTATGCGGGCCAGCGGCCGGACCTGCAGGAACGGAGCATTCCTGGGAGAAAACCTTTACGCTCTTCTTTCCCCCATCCTCATAGAACAGAGAGGAATCTATACCGAACACCGATCCGTGGTTTCTGAGTTCTCCGGCTATCCTTTCAAGAAGTCCGGAAAACGGAACTGGCCTCATCTTATCTGCCATAATCACTCCTTGTCATTTAAGATTCTACAGTATACGAAGGAGGTGTCAACAAATTTGGCGCAACAGATTGCAACACATTGAAGAGGTTCCAGCATATCTGAGGTCCATTCAGAAAACTTCAGCCCCGGCTTAATGCAAGGGCTGAAAATATCATAGAATGCTGAGCCTGAATCAAATGATAAGATCCCAGTCAGCAGAACTGCCGTGAATATCT
>CASEZU010000176.1 GCA_949292445.1 uncultured Spirochaetales bacterium
CGCTCCGTCATTCTACCAGTATGATCTCGATGGAGATGCGATACGCTTCACCTACCATGACAGCGGGATTGTCACGAGGGAGAATCTCAGTGCAGGCAGCATTGCATATGAGGTGGAGGATGATGGCAGCTGGACGGAGACAGAGATGCTTCCTGACGGCAGTGAGTCTGTCAGGGTCTATTCTCCGGAAGGAAGGCTCAGCGAAAAACGGAAGGGAAGCAATGTCACCGTCTACTCTTATGACGATGAGGGGAATCTCACGGAGAGCGTCTCATCCGACGGGACGTCCGAGACAAGGGTCAGGTATGATGGGGGAAGGATGGTGTCTTCCGAGGAAAAGGAGGGCGGAGAGACCGTGAAGGTCAGGAATTATCTCGACAGCGGTGAGATCGAGGAGATCAGATACCGCGGCGGTGTTCCTGAATACAGCATCCTCTTTGAGGGCGACGGGGTGAGGGTAAAGGAGATACACCGGCTGTGATACCGTTCCTTTTCCTCAGGTACAGTTTCTCACGTACAGCGCATCACAGGGCACGGGCATTGCGGATTGTGATTGCGACGGCTCTGTCGCTTGCTGTGCTGATGGTGACGATGTCAGTGATGGAGTACCTTCAGGATGGACGTTTTGCTCGGATAAGGGATGTGAGCTCCTTCGATATTGTCCTTTCAGGAGACCATACCGGAGAGATGCGGGAGCGGTTCCCGGATGCGGCGGTTTTCTCATACGGGGAGAGCGAGGCTCTGGGAAACGGCAGCGCCTACAAGGTCCGGTTCATCGGCCGTGATTACGACGGAGGCCTTTCCGTCGGCATCGGGAAGGAAGGAGGGCTCCTCGTTCCCTATACGCTTTACGGCCGCACTTCAGGATATATGACGCTGACGATGATGGGAGAGGGCAGAAGCGGAAGGATGCTGCCGCGTACAGTGACATTTCCCGTCAGCGGGGCATTCTTCACGGATCTGGGGACATCGTTCGATTCCACCATGCTCTTCCTTCCTGACACGATGATGGTGGAGGGAACGCCGGTTTTCACGGCAATCAAAGGGGTGGATGCAGCTGTTCTCGGGGAGCTTGAGGACGAAGGATACAGCGGTGTCTCATGGAAGGAGCAGGAGGCTGGCCTCTATTCCGCGTTCACTGCTGAGAATGTGATGATGTACATGGTACTCTCCCTTCTTTTCGTCGTCATCCTTGTGTCGGCAAAGGGGAGTGCCCGGGTCTTTTTCGCGGCAAGGGAGAAGGAGAGGGCGGAGCTCCTTATCCTCGGCCTCGGCCGCAGGCGTACCAATGCCGTCTTCCTGCTGGCTTTCTGCACCGTGATGCTGGTGGGAATACTTCTCGGCCTGATCGTTTCCCATATCGCGCTTCCTGCGGGGGAGCGCTTCCTCTTTTCATTTGTCGGAGTGGATGCTGCGCTTTCAGTGCCCTATCCGTCCTTTTTCATCTTTTCCCTGCTGCTCCTTGCTTTCACTGTACTCTTCGCCCTCCGCGAGGAGGCTGCGCTGGGACGGCGGGAGCTGTCGGAGGTGATGGCAGATGACAGCATTGCTTGAACTCAGGGATATCGTGAAATCATTTCCGTCTCCGTCCGGAGGGAGGATCGGGATACTCTCGGGAGTCTCTCTTTCGATAGCGGAGGGTGAGGTTGTGTCAGTCGTGGGGAAGAGCGGGTCCGGAAAGAGCACGCTCCTTTCGATAGCCGCGCTTCTCTCCTCTCCTGACAGCGGCGCAGTCTTCTACAGCGGTAGAAGCACTGAGGGAATGGATGAGAAGGAAGTCTCCCGCCTCCGGTCCAGGGCGATGGGGTTCGTCTTCCAGTCATCGCGGCTGCTTCCAGATTTCTCCGCGCTTGAGAATGTTGCCATGCCGCTTATGATACAGGGCAGACGGCGCCGTGATGCCTTCCGTGAGGCTGAGTCTTTCCTCTCTCTTGTGGGGCTTTCGGAGCGCAGGGATCACAGGCCTGCGGAGCTTTCCGGAGGGGAGCGGCAGCGCGCTGCCATTGCCCGTGCCCTGGCCGGGGATCCTTCCGTGATATTCGCTGATGAGCCTACTGGCTCACTTGATGAGCGGAGCGCGGCAGCTGCTGAGGATATTCTTCTCGAGGCAGTAAGGCGCACCGGTCACTGCATGCTCCTCGTCACGCATAACAGGAGCTTTGCCGAACGGGCAGACAGGATGCTGGAGCTCAGGGAAGGAGTGCTCTCTGATGTCTGATGCAGCGAGGCTCTATGCTTCAAGGAAACGCGGGCACGGAATGGGTGCAAGGTATTTCCTCACCTCGCTCATGCCTCTCCTTATCCTTTTTGCTGTCACGGCGGCGCTTGTCTTTGCGCTTTCATTCATCGCCTCCTTCTCGGCGGAAATAGACAGGATGATAGCCGTGATGGGTTCCGGAACGATCCATACGCTTTCCGATCCATCTTCCCTGCTTCCTCCGGATGCCGAGGTCAGCATGGTGAGGACGGGCAGCGCGCTCGCGTACTCTGAAAATGGTGAGGGAGCCCTTGTCCTCAAGGGAGTGGAAGATGACTATTTCTCCGGCATGAGGGGGAATGAGCTTGATATCCGGTACTGGGACGGAGAGTGCAACAATCCTGTTGTGATCTCATCATCTCTCTCCCGGAGGCTGGGCCTTGCAGCGGGAGACCGGTTCACGCTCCTTGTCTGGGAAGAGGACAAGGGAAGGGCAAGGCCGTATCTCGTCACTGTCAGCGCCGTCTTCAGTTCAGTCTATCCCCAGCTGGACAGCCATCTTGCATTCGTGCCGCTTCAGATGCTCTCCTCGCTTCCCGGGTATGAGATACTCCTTCCGGAAGGGGAGGAGCCCGATGCCCTGCTGCAGCGGCTGTGGGACGGCGGGGTGGCGGCTGAGAGCTACAGGACGATGTATTCCGCGCTTTACAGCAATGTCCGTTCCTCTATTGGCATTCTCTACGTCATCCTGATCGCGGTGGCGCTTCTTGCCGCATTCTTCTCCTCCGATGCCGCCCAGGTGTACATCGAGAGGGACCGGAACGACATCATGGAGCTTTCACTTCTGGGAATGGAGCGGAAGATGATAAGGGGAATCTATTTCCGCATGACGCTCTCTTCCGTGGCATTCTCAGCTCTGTCCGGTACGCTGCTGGGGCTTGCTGCTGCCGCCCTTTCCCCGCTGATTCTGCGCTCTGTATCTGCCGCTGACCCTGCACTCCTTGAGTACTATGTCACCTCATTCTCGGTCCGTTTCCCGCTTCCGGAGATACTCCTGATGCTCCTCCTGATGCTTGGCGTCTCCTCTCTCTCCGTAGCTTTCTCACTCCGCCGGCAGAGAGGCTTCAGTCTCTCCGGCTAGACCTTCACTTGTCATAATCTGTATAGTCATGATGTGAACCTTGAAGCCTTTCAGCTCGGCACCAGCGGCATGATGCCGCTTCCCGGGCGATTTCTGACATCGGTGCTGGTGCGCCGCGACGGTGATCTCTTCCTCTTCGATTCAGGAGAGGGCACGCAGGTATCGATGAAGATGCTGAACCTGCGGTGGAAGAAGATCTCCGCAGTGTTCATTTCCCACATGCATGCCGATCATGTCACAGGATTGCCGGGCATGATGATGCTCTCATCCCAGGTTGACAGGACCGAGCCGCTGTACATCATCGGACCGCAGAAACTGAAGGAGTATGTGGACTCATGCCGCCGCATCCTCGATATGTACATCAATTACGAGGTGCGCTTCATTCCTGTTGAGACGGGCATTGTCTTCTCAGGGGACGGATTCACTGTCCAGGCTTTTCCCCTGATCCATACGAAGCCCTGCTTCGGGTATACGCTTGTAGAGGAGGCGAGGAAGGGGGAGTTCTTTCCCGATAAAGCGCTTGCTCTCGGCATCCCGAAAGGGAAGCTCTGGGGAACGCTCCAGAGCGGTACTCCTGTGACGCTTGATGACGGACGTGTAATCACGAGCGACATGGTCATGGGAGCCTCCAGGTCCGGACGCAAGCTGAGCTATGTGACGGATACGATGTATTTTGAGAATATTGCGGACTACGTCCACGATTCCGATATTCTCTTCTGCGAGGGCATGTTCGAGAAAGCCCTCAGGGATACCGCGCGCGAGAAGAAGCATATGACGAGCTATGAGGCGGGACTTGTCGCCCGCGACAGCGGAAGCCGGCTGCTCTGCCTGCAGCATTATTCCCCGCGTTATTCCGACAGGGAACTGAGGATCCTGGAGCGCGACGCGAAGGAAGTTTTCCCCGACACCGTCCTCACCAGGGACAGGATGACTTTTGATATCCCTCTGAAGGACTGAACCGGATAATGCCCCCCGCTTCACACTCTGGCGGAAAGAGTGTGAAATATCGGTTATACTGTACGGTGAGGCGGGTCGCTGAATGAGAAAGGTTCACTATCTGATAGGTGAGAACAAGTCTGAGTTCTATGGATACATCCACGAAGACATGGAGAGTGTGGGCGGCTGCTACCGGCTCCGCCCCGCTGTGATAGTCTGCCCCGGCGGCGGTTACTGGCGTCTTTCAATCCGTGAGGAGGATCCTGTGGTGTTCCCCCTCTTTGCCAGTGGATACAACGTCTTTGTCCTCAAATACAGCCTTGCCGAGGCGATAGGACGCGCATGGCCCGAGGAGGAGGCGGCTCTCGCCATTTCCACGCTGCGCCGCGATGCGGAGGCCCTCGACATAGATCCGGAGAGGATCGCGATCATGGGATTCTCCGCAGGCGGGCATGTCGCCGCATCCATTGCATGCCACTGGAAGAGATACGGCGCTGCCTCCCGCCCTGATGCTGCGGTGCTCTGCTATCCTGTGATCACTATGGGGGAGCATGGCCATAAGGACTGCACCGCCTGGCTCACGAAGGGCGAGAGCCAGCTCATCTCCTACTACTCGCTGGAGACTCAGGTCGATCACGATACCGCACCCTGCTTCATCTGGCATACATTCCCGGATGCCTTGGTTGATGTATGGAACTCGCTTTCCTTCGCATCTGCGCTGCATGAGAACAATGTCCCAGCAGAGCTCCATGTCTACTCGGACGGTTCCCACGGTCTCTCCCTCGGAAGGAGGGAGACTGGAAAGGAGGAGAAAGGCGTCCAGAGCTGGATGGGACTTGCCATCGCATGGCTGGACAGGAGATGGGGCTTCTCCCTCTGATATGAGAAGGGCAGCGGGAGCCATCCTGATCATCTTGCTTCTGCCTTTCAGCCTCAATGCCGAGTCCAGCTCGCTTGAGGCTTACATCGAGGCTGTCTCCGGCGGTGTCAAGGGATTCGGGCTGGGGCTTTTCCCCCTTGGCACGACCTTCGGCTTTGAGAAGCACTTCGAGATGGTTCCTGGTGAGAACATGGCAGAGTTCCAGGCTGAGCTCTCCTTTGCGTTCAACAATGCATCGCTCTCAGCAGATTATGATTACCTCACAGGACGCCCGAGGTGGGCACTACGGCATGATGAGCTTTCATCATATCATTTCTTCGGCTCCGGAGACTGGAACCGCGAAGGGGAGAGGACGCTTTCATATTTCAATCCTCGCTCGTCGATTGATCTCTACCTTGATCAGGGATTCTGGGATAACCCGCTCTTCGACGGCGGCTCCCTTTTCAATATCCGCGTCGGATTCAATGCCCGCTATGCGATGAGCCTAGAGGAGGTCTCATTCTCCCTTCCCGGTCATGGAGGCCTCTCCGCTCCTGTCTTTGTCCACAGTGACGGCTCCCTCCGTTCCCCGTTTGATTCAGCGCTTCCTGCCTATCCCTGGCTCAACGGCTCGCGCAGCGTCTTCACCGATTACCTTTACCTGCTCCTTTCCCTGAACATGGACCGCGATACCCCCACCGATGCAGAGGCAGAGGAGGGTATCGGGATCGATCTTCTCCTTGAGGCAGGACCTCAGTGGCTCTTCAACAATCTCACTCCGGAGGGCGTGCAGAGCGACTACTTCCTCGTATCCCTCTATGCGGAGGAGAAGATGGAGATATTCTCAATCGAGCAGGACAACGGCTGGAACTGGACTAACATGTACATAGGCCATTCCAACACGCTGCAGTATGTCGCGGGGCCGGTGGTTCCCGAGAACAAGCTGCCGTCGGACAGGCTGAGGGGCACGCTGCAGGACAGGATATGGCTCCATTTCAACGGGCCGCAGTTCATGGCGGGGGACTGCTATACAAACATAGAGCTTAATCTCTACAACACGCTGATGTTCGGTGGCGTGGCTAATGAGCAGGATGCCGTGACCAGCGCGGTCGAACTGCAGTCAGGCTTTTCCGCCCGCTTCCAGTTAAGGCTTTTCGGGTTCATACGCTTCGAGTACCAGGTGGGGTATGATTTCATCCGCGGAATATGGCCAGACAGGCCGGAGTGGTGGCAGAACTCCGCCCTCCAGTTCTATGTGTCGCTCTAGGAGGCTGTGACGTGCGTAAGATGCTTCTGCCAGTTCTGTTCATCCTCATCACGCTGCCTCTCTCCGCGATAGGTTTCGGCTACCATGTCTTCGAGATACGTACGGAGCCGGAGTTCGGCAAGGGGGTGTTCCCCACATCTGTCAAGTACCAGTTCAATTTTCCCGTTCCCGATCTGATAGAAGGAAACAGGACGGAGCTTGCGTTCCGTCTGGATAATGGGCTGGTGTACAGGACGCTCAGGCAGGATCCGGAGACAGGGGAGATCTTCGCAGAGGATCCGCTTCTGTATGCGTTCCCGAAGGAATATACAGTCCATTACGATGAGTTCAACCTTTTCTTCGCGCAGGGCTTCTTCGACACGTCTTTCTCGGACCGGGACCTGCTGACAGCATTCGTCTCGATAGACGGCCGCTTCGAGATGGCGTTTGAGAGGCTGTCATGGATGACATCACCCGGTGAGACAGAGGGGCTTTTCTGGAGAGGAAACGGTGACTACCGCTTCCCCGCTGACGGCTCCTGGACAGGTGCTCCGGAGCTTTCCGATGACAGGTCTGTCTTCCAGACCACCATCACGGCGGGGCTGATGTTCGATTACATGCGCGATACTCTGACGCGGAGGGACGGCATAAGGGGCGGCACATACTGGCGCTTCGCTCCTGAGTGGATGATCCTCACCGACGGCTCTGCATCGTTCGTGCTCTCCTGGAATGAGGCGCAGCTTTCGAAGACGCTTTTTTCCGTTCCTGCAGATAATGGAAAAACCTGGTTCAGCATCGTGCTCGATGACTGGGTCACATACAGGTGGATATATGGATCAAAGGTTCCCGCCTACATCCAGGGCGGGGATATCTGGGGGCCTGACGTGCCCAATGCGCGGAATGTCATCACTAACCGTTTGGCGCTCACATTCTACGGCCCGCAGATCATAAGCAGGGACACATATCCTTCGCTGATGCTTTTCTGGGATCTTGGCTGGGGGCTGGGCCGTGTGCTCAACACATCGTCGGAAAAAAGCATTGCCGAGAGCGTCGGCAGCTATGGCATCCGGGCTGAGTTCGTCATTGCCGGTATCGCGCAGTTCTTCTATGAGATAGGATGTTCCTACGACCCTGTATTCAATGAGGATATGTTCGTGGAACAGAGATTCGGTTTCTCGGTGGGCATATGATGAGAAAAGTGCTTTCAGCAATGCTGATTCTCCTGGCTTCAGCCGTTCTTCCGGCGGTATCGTTTGATCTCCGGGGCGGCCTGGAATGGTCGTATGACACCAATGCTTTTTCCGATCCTCTTCCTCTGGGATATGATCCTGCAGAGGGATTCCCGAATGGCGGTGAGTTCATCCGCCGGATGAATATAGGGATGCATGCAAGTGCCGATATCTACTTCGAGGAAGACTCCCGGTTCGGGCTTTCCACGTTCCTGACGCTGCGTTTTCCCTATTTCTCGCAGTCCGTGCTGCCTGATGGCAGCGGCTATGACTGGGAATACAGGACAGAGGACAGCCTCAGCCGGCAGCATACAAGCCTTTTCTGCGGCATCGGTCCGGTGTTCCGCTACAGCACAGGGCGGGTAGACATCCTCCTTCCCATCCGCTTCAGCATCGGTTCATATGACTGGTTCACCTCAGGCGTGGTCATGGGGGTATCAATAGAACCCGGCATAAATGTCTTCCTGACGGATGATGTCTTCCTCTCATTCGCGCTTACATACGATGCCCATCTCGTGAAGCTCTTCCTTTCGATGAATCAGGTATATGATCCCGGGTATATAATGCTCACATGCGGGGCGTATGCAGGTGCAGGCTTCAGATTCGGAGGTGCTGATGCGTAGGGCCATTTTAATGCTGCTTCTCTCCTCGCTCTTCACCCTCCATGCCTCTCCTGAGCTCTGGATCGGCGGATCCTTCATTGCGGACAGGAATGAGGTTTCCGATGAGATCGCAGGCTCATTCCCTGCTATGGGGGAATCTGTCTCGCAGATCAAGTCCTTGGGGCTTGACTTGGATCTTGTTTTCTTTCCTTCCGACAAAGTCCGCATAGGCCTCATCGGGGGATACAACATGATGCTCCCCATAGGACGTACGCTGACGGGCGGTGTTAATGAGGGGTATATAACCTATGATTTCGATTTCCGGCAGGATCTCTCGATCGGTCTCGCTTACTACCAGTTCTTCACTCCGCGCATCGGGGCTTTCCTCACTGCCGCTTTCGGCTATTCCGCTTACCGCACAGCTTCCGAGCATATTCCCAATGACTCTGCCCCGATGGACTTCATCGAGGAGAAGGAGTATGGTGTCCTGGCGGAGCTGGGGGTAATATCGCGCTCAGGAAGCATGTATTTCCGCCTCGGCTTCTCCGGATACTACGATCTTTATCACAGGGAGAGTGCGGGGTACAGGCTTGCGCTTGTCGTAGGCGGAGGCGTGATCATTGGCGGATACTGACAGGAACCTGCAGTTCATAATTCCACTGCAGCACGCCGGAAATTATGATGATCTACAGCGTGAACTCCGGTTTTGCGCCATACTCTTCTTCTGCCCAGCGGCAGAGCTCTTCCATTGTCCGCTTCCTGTTCTCTTCAGTGCAGCCTGCAATGAGGTATTTTCCTGCGGGCAGGATCTTCAGACCGTCATAGCCGGCATACCGGGTACAGAGCGCAAATAGTCTGTCATGACTGCCGTCATTGTATATGCCGGCAAGATCCTCGAATGAGAACTGATCCTTCAGGCCGGCGGGAATACTGCCGTAGAAGTGGCCGAGATAGTTCCAGAGATTGTCCAGCGTAGGTTCTCCGCGTGTTCCGGAGAGCATGATCACACGCTCGGGAATCTCCTTCACGGCAATGCCGCTGGAGCCTTGCTGCTGCCATCTCAGCTTGCTTTCATAGTCCGCTCTGGCCAGCGCTATCTTTTTCTTACTGTATTCCAGTGCAGCTATCTTTTCGTCAGCTTTCTTCTCCGCTCCGGAAAGGAATCCGATGATTTCCTCCAGGCTGTCGTATTGCAGGACTTTCCTTATCTCATTCAGCGACAGATCCATCATCTGCAGGGCCCGCACCGTATTGAGGCGGATGATGTCCTCTCTGGAATAGTACCTGTAGTTCGTGTATTCATCCTTCCTGCTGGGACTCACCAGACCGATGCGGTCATAATGACGCAGTGTCTCGCTTGTGGTATGGGCTTCCTTGGCCGCTTCGCCTATTGTGAGATATTTCTTTTCATTCATCGTTGACATTTGTGTTACACAAAAGTCCATCCTAGCAGGGGGAACGGGAAATTCCAACTGCAGAAGGGGTTCCCGGATGGCAGAAGGACGGATTGCGCGTCCTCTCTGACACCACCTGTTTTACAGCGCTGAAACAGAGATTCAGGAATTCATCGGAGAAGGGAGAATGATGAGATTATTATTTCTTGCAGCAGCCATGCTGCTTTCCTGCAGCCTGACAGCAGGCTGTTCTGAGAGTACCGGTTTCACCGCTTGCGGATATGATGCTGAGAGCGGCGA
>CASEZU010000177.1 GCA_949292445.1 uncultured Spirochaetales bacterium
TGCTCGCTGATCAGAGCTCCAGGCTCCACGCTCTCATTCAGGACTCCCAGCGGCACACCGTATCTGATGACCTCTGAGCCCCTGCCGATATGAGAAAGGGCAACCTTGTGCCCCTGTGGGATATCGGAGAGAGCCCTGAACGGGAAACCCTCGAAACTCTCCCCTTTTTTCACATCGGCTACCGCTATAGCGACATTATCCCTCTCATTTATCCTTATGAGCCTCATGCTATGGTGTTTTCCCTTATGTAATCGAAATCGAGATCCCATCCCAGTCCGGGACGCGACGGAATCGTGACCATGCCGTTCTCATCCATCGGATCATAGATCGACCTGAACCACGGTTTCGGCTTCTCATAGTCAAGAAGCGGATGCAGAAGCCCTCGCTCGAAATAATCTCCGTTGCCCATCGCCCCCAGCACATGGAGGTTGCCGATCGTATTGCCATGGAGCTCGATCTTCATGCCGAATGACTCATAGAGGTGCACGGATTTCATCACGCTGGTGATGCCTCCTGTGACCTCCGTGCCTGCCCTTCCGATGTCAGCGGCTCCGGCGGCTATCCACTCCGCCCTTGTTCTGTTCTTGCCCTCCGCAGTCTCAGGGCCGCAGATTGGAAGCGCGGTGTTGTTCGTCAGCCACACATACGACGACATTGAATGCTCATCCATCGGCTCCTCCATCCAGAGGAAATCCAGCTCCGCGAGCGCATCCGCTATATAAAGCGCCTGCTGCCTCGTGTAGTCATGATAGGGATCAAGCATCAGGGCGATATCCGGACCGACGGCATCGCGCACGAGCTGGCATGCCCTGACATCCAGCTTCGGGTCGGGCTCGGGAATGATCGGAGGCATCCATGTATGGAGCTTTATAGCCTTGTAGCCGCGTTTCACGAGTTTTGCGGCAAATTCGGCATAGGCCTCCGGCGTATCGAGCCCCCCTTTGATGTCATCCCCGACCATGATGGAACCGTAGGCGGGAACCTTCTCCCTGTATCCTCCGAGAAGTTTATACACAGGCTGGCCGCACTTCTTGCCGCAGATGTCCCAGAGCGCGAGATCCATCGCACAGAGGGTTCGGTCAGTGAAATCAGAATGCAGGCGCTGCCATGTGCGCATCCTCTGCCAGATGCGCTCATGCATGAATGGATCCTCTCCGATAAGAGCCGGTGCCACCACCCTGTTGATCACATCGACAAGCATGTTCCCGTCGACAGCATAGCCCTCAGTACCGTCCGTACACCTTATGGTCAGGAAACCGACCTTGGCATCGTGAGGCTTGCCGGGATGGGAGTGCCCCTCCCCGTCGCGGACCATCACCGACTGATACCTGATGTATTCTGCCTTGACGCTCTCAATTCTCATTTCCGCCTCCGATTTCCGTCCCGCCGATCATCTCGTAGAACCTGGCGAGCGCGCTGTGATCCTCCCTGGCAAAACCATGGGCACTGAGCGACTGCATCATCTCCATCACCCCGCCTGTGAGCGGAGCCGGGGAATGCACCGCATGGGCGGCGCTGAGCGCATTCGAGAGATCCTTTATATGCAGCTCGATCCTGAATCCGGGCTTGTACTCGCCGCGGAGCATCATCGGAGCCTTGGCATCCATGACAGTAGAACCGGCAAGGCCACCTCTTATCGCCTGATAGACAAGCTCAGGATCGGCACCGGCCTTCCTGCTGAAGGAGAGCGCCTCAGCCACTGCCGCGATATTGCAGGCCACGACCATCTGGTTCGCCAGCTTCGCTATGTTTCCTGCCCCGAGGGGACCGATGTACGTTACGGAAGAAGCCATGGCGCTGAGAATGGGAAGGAAGCGGTCGAATGTCTCCCTCTTTCCTCCAGCCATCACCGAAAGCGTGCCGTCAATGGCTTTGGGTTCCCCGCCTGAAACAGGCGCATCGAGCATGTCGCAGCCGCGCTTCTCCAGCTCTGCGCCTATCTTCTTCGACTCGACAGGATCGATTGACGACATGTCGATGAGAGTGAAGCCAGGCTTCGCCGTCTCTGCAAGTCCGCCCTTGCCAAGCACAGCCTCTCTGACCTGCGGGCTGTTCTGCACCATCGTTATGCAGAGATCGCAGGAGGCGGCAATCTCCGCTCCGTTCTCCGCGAAAACCGCTCCATGAGCAACGAGGTCATCCGCAGCAGCCCTCTTGTGATCACATACAACAAGCTCGTGGCCGGCCTTTATCAGGTTCATAGCCATCGGGCGTCCCATAATGCCAAGTCCGATGAATCCTATTCTCATCTCATTCCTCCTCTTTTATATATCCTGCCTTCACAAGCTCAGCTCTCAGCGCCTTCATCTGCGCATCCGGCGACGGCTTGTTCGGCAGATACGGTGAGCCGAGCCCGAGGCCCAGAAGATTCGCATAATCCTTAGTGGCAACAGGGAACGAGGATCTGTCCATCCTCAGGCGTATCGGATTGAGCCTGAACTGCGCCTCAAGGGACGCCTTCATATCCCCTGCCCTGAAACTGTCGTAGATCGAGCAGACGAGCTCGGGCAGGAAGTTCGCCGTGCAGCACACTGCTCCGGAGGCCCCCACACAGAGGCCGGCATAGATCATCGTGTCCTTTCCGCACATTACCCTGAAGCCTGTGTCCCTGTTGCGCCTGATGAACTCCTCCGTCTGCGTGATATCCCCGGAGCTGTCCTTCATGCCGATGATGTTCTCCTTATCGTGGCAGAGCCTCTCAACAAGCTCCTGCGTCAGCGGATACCCTGTGCGCCCCGGATTGTTGTAGAGGATCATAGGAGCGCCTCCGATGCTGTCAGCTATCGCGGAGAAGTGCGTATAGAGCTCATCCTCGGTGGGCTTGAGGAACATCGGCTGCAGCACGGAAACAGCGGCAGCTCCCATCTCAAGGCCCATCTCAGCAAGGCGGATGCACTTTCTTGTCCTGATCGCACCTATTCCCATGTATACGGGAACCCTCCCTGCTGTCTGGTCCATGATGATGGAGAGTATTGCCCTCTGCTCATCCTCCTCCTGCATGTAGAACTCGCCGTTGGATCCGAATGCGAGTATGCCCGATACACCGCCGCGGATGACGAAGTCGACATGTGCTCTCAGACGTTTCTCATCGACATTTTCGTTCTCATCTAGCGGTATCGCGATCGGCGGCACGATGCCGCTGAAGAAACTGCTGTCCATCACTCCTCCTTTCAGTAAATGCAGCCGTCTGCCCTGTAGCGGGCCCAGACATTCTCGAAAAAGCTGTCATCATCGGGTATCGGTCTCGGCCTCCTGTAGCTGATGACAACCTCATCCCCCCTGAGCGCAGCTTCCTGTATGTCAGGGGAATCATCGCTCTCAAGGGAGAAGCGGAAACGCTCATCCAGCGCATCCGGATGGACACTTCCCTTAGAATCTGAGTAGATCGCGCTGCCGCGGCTTCCGCCGCCCCTGAGCGCATAGTCAATCATCGCCGAGAGATAGACGCGGCTCTCAATGAGCGCATTGCGGTATTCAAAGAGCATCCACACCCGTCCCGGAGACTGTACCCTGACAGAGCTGAAAGAAGCCGCATCGCGCTCGGTGGCGGCAAGCGCATTCCTGAGCATTCCGACATTCCTTATGCAGGAAGCGGAGATGCTCATGCGACGGCGGAGGGCGTTATATGCATCATCTGCATCAATGCTGCCATTTCCGGCATCCGCGATGATCGCCTCAGCCCAGGCTGCCGCTCCGCTGATATCCTCTTCGGCCTTCCATCCGCCGCATCTTCTTGCCGCGATGAACGACGCTGCACGCGCCGATCCGACCTGACCGGCATTGAGGGCACTTCCGCCCGGACGGTACACTCCATGCGATGCAGCAGCCTCCCCCACAGGGAAGATCCCCTTCACCTCCGACTGCCACCAGAGGTCAATCGAGAGGCCTCCGTTGTTGTGCTGGGCCGAAAGCGATATCTCCAGCATCTCTCGCTCAAGATCCACATGCTTGTCCAGATAGAATCTGTAGGCAGGCTCATTGAGCTGATGCAGCCTCTCTATCGGAGTCTCTCCCATTGCTCCCGATGACTCGAGATACTCCCTTGCCTCCTGGCTGAGGCTCTGGAACGGGATGGGCTCGTTGTCCGGATTATGCATGAAGTCCAGGAAGACCCTCCGTCCTTTCTCCAGCTCAAGATAGCAGAGTATGTCGATGATTGATGACCCGCCGTCGAGCTTTCTGGCGTCGAATGGCCACTGATAGCCTTT
>CASEZU010000178.1 GCA_949292445.1 uncultured Spirochaetales bacterium
CGGTTATGATCGAGAACTCGCGGCTCCTTCTCTCCGCATTCTCCAGCTGCTCCTTTATCGTGGACTGCTGCTTTGAGATGCGGTAGAGAAGCGGTGAGAGCTCCTCATACTCATCAAAGTTCTCCGGATGTTCAAGATCTATGGAGTTTATCGGATCGGTGATGCTTCTTGCGGCCTTCATCGAGTACCAGGCGAAGAAGATCAGAAGGATTATCAGTATCACGGCCATCGGCAGCAGCATCTCAATCACGAAAGAGAAGAGCGTACCTGCGGGAACCGCCAGGCGGAGTATGCTTCCGTCACTAAGCCTCGCCGCAGCATAGTGGTAGTTCTCAAGAAGCGTATGGCTCTCCCTCGTGTCCTCGCCGAACCCGTAAACGAGGGCTTCCTGCACCTCGGGGCGCTGAAGATGGTTCTCC
Source organism: uncultured Spirochaetales bacterium (assembly GCA_949292445.1). The sequence continues at coordinate 420 of CASEZU010000178.1, forward strand.
ATCCCCTCCGGATCAGCCTCGCTTTCGAAAAGCACGCTCCCGTCCTGAGCTATGATGGTCACCCTGTGGCCCGGGATCGATATCTCCCTCACATCCTCCGTACCATCTTCCGATGCAGCGGCAAGGAAGCGAAGCTCCGCATATAGATCGTCCTCTATCCTTCTCTCATACGTCGAGTAGAAGACCGTTATCGAAACAGCCAGCACAAGCACCAGCGTAAGGACGATTGAGAAGAAAACAGTCTGGAATATTCTCTTATTCATCGTGCCCCCTGAATCTGTATCCCACACCCTTCACCGTCTCTATTCTCTGCCCTTCGGAACCAAGTTTCTCCCTTAAGTGGCGGATATGCACATCGACAGTCCTGTTCTCTCCGTCGAACGAGTATCCCCAGACGGTGTTCAGGATACTGTCCCTGTCGAGAACGATGCCCTCGTTCTCCATCAGATAGAGAAGCAGGTTGAACTCCTTCAGCGTCAGCTCAGCCTTCGCCCCGTTTACCTTCACCGTGTGCGATGCCGGAGAGATCGAGATGCCGCCCCATGAGAGATCATCGCGCTGCTTCTGCCTCTCAGAACGCCTCAGCACAGCCTTGATGCGCGAAAGAAGCTCCATCATGCCGAAAGGCTTCGCAATATAGTCATCGGCACCGCTGTCGAGGCCCAGCACCTTGTCATACTCTGTCCCTTTCGCGGTAAGCATTATTACGGGAATATCTCTCAGGGAAGAATCAGAACGGATGTGTGACAGTATCTCCAGCCCCGACTCTCCCGGCAGCATTATGTCCAGAAGGAAGAGCTCAGGCTTCTCATCGCCGGCTTTTGCATTCATCTCCTCCCCCGACTCGAACGCCTCCACCTCGTAGCCTGCGCCTTTGATGGCATAGCTGACCAGCTTCCTGATCGAGGGATCATCCTCCACAAGGTATATCATCTCATTCAACCTTCACAGGATTGTTGATCCAGTCGCCTGAGACATCGAGGGAGTTGAGGACCCAGCGCGCAAGAGATGCCGCATGATCCCCCATTCTCTCGAGATACTTCGCTATCATCAGCAGGTCGGGAGCCTCCTGAGCGTCCTTGTCCCCTGTTTTTATCATATCCGTCACCAGCTGCTTCGCCTCGACAAACGCCTTGTCTGCCGCATCATCCTCGGCGATGACGGCACTTGCCTTTGCCGCATTCGAGTGGACAAATGCATCGATTGCACCGGTGACCATCTCTATGACAGTCTCGATCATCCTATCCAGCCCCACGCGCGAGGTGAGATCCTCCGCCGTTATGAATGGGATTATCTCCGCGATATCCACCGCATTGTCGCCGATGCGCTCTATATCGTAGATCATCTTCATCGCCGAGGAGATGGTCCTGAGATCCTTCGCGACAGGCTGCCTGCGCAGAAGCAGGCGGAGGCAGAGGGCCTCTATCTCCCTGTCCTTCTCATCTATCTCGCGGGATATCTCCGCAATCCCTTTCAGCTTCTCCCTGCTCTTTCCGGAGAGTGCCTCCTGAAGCGCAGAGAGCGTGTCCTCCGTAAGGGATCCCATCTTTATCATGCTGACATAAAGTGTCTCAAGCTCGCTGTCGAATCTCGTTCTCATATCAACCGAACCTTCCTGTAACATAATCCTCCGTTCTCGAATCGGATGGATTGGAGAAAATCTTCTCCGTATCGTCGTATTCTATAACTTCCCCAAGCAGGAAGAAAGCTGTCCTGTGCGCGATCCTCAGTGCCTGCTGCATGTTGTGCGTGACAATGATGATCGTGTATCTGTCGCAGAGGCTCAGGGCAAGTTCCTCCACCTTCGCCGTGGAAATCGGATCGAGCGCCGATGTCGGCTCATCCATCAGCAGGACCTTGGGCTGGACTGCGAGAGCACGTGCGATGCAGAGCCTCTGCTGCTGCCCTCCTGAAAGCCCCAGGGCACTTTTGCGGAGCCTGTCCTTCACCTCGTCAAAGAGCGCGGCATCGACAAGGGCCTTCTCCACGATCTCATCGAGCTTGACCTTGCTCCTGATCCCGTGTGTACGCGGGCCGTAGGCGATGTTGTCGTAGATGCTCATCATGAAGGGATTGGGCTTCTGGAAAACCATTCCGACTTCGTAGCGCAGTCCGTTGACATCAACCTTCGGGGAGAAGATGTTCTCTCCATTGTACAGGACCTCTCCCTCGATGCGGACGCCGGGAACAAGATCGTTCATCCTGTTGAGCGTACGGAGGAATGTGGACTTGCCGCAGCCGGAAGGCCCTATCAGGGCCGTGATGCTCTTCTCCTCCATTTTCAGGTTTATTTTCTTCAGGGCCTGCATGCTGCCGTACCAGAGATCCAGGTCCTTTGTCTCTATGATTGTACTCACTGTCCGTTTCTCCTCTTCATCAGCTTTCCCATGTATGATGTGATGAGATTGATGATGACCGTCAGAACCATAAGGATCGCAGCGATGGCGAATGCGATGTCGAACTCGCCTCTCTCGCTGGCATAGACATAGAGGGCGACTGTGAGCGTCGCACCCGCACTGCCCATTCCCTTGATGAATCCGTTGATGTTGTGCGCGAAGCCTGCTGTGAACAGAAGCGCAGCCGACTCGCTGAGTATCCTTCCGATCGAGAGGATACATCCTGTGATGATTCCGTTTATGCATGTGGGGAGGACAACTGTCCTGATGACCCTCCACTTTCCCGCGCCGAGGGCGAACGCCCCTTCCCTGTAGCTCTCAGGGACTGTCTTGAGGCTCTCCTGAGTCGTCCTCATGATGGTGGGCAGATTCATGATCACAAGCGTGAGCGAACCCGCGAGAAGCGTGGTGCCGAACGAGCAGAACTGCACGAAGATGAGCATGCCGACAAGGCCGTAGATGATCGAGGGGATGCCTGAAAGCGTCTCAGCGGCGAACTCGATGATCTCGACAACCTTTCTGTTGGTCGCATACTCGTTGAGGTAGATCGCGGCGCCGACTCCTATCGGAAGCACGATGATGAGCGTCGTTATGACTATGTAAAGAGTATTGAGTATGTCGGGAAGAATGCCGATAGTATGACGCAGGACGCTCGGGCTTGTCAGAAGAAGTTCCGGCGTGATGTAGGGAACCCCGCGTACAAGGACATATATGAGCATGAATGCAGTGAGCGCTGTCACGATTGCGACTGAAAGAATGCAGAGCCCTTTCAGCACGGAACACCATAAAAGCCTCTTTCCTGAAATTCTCTCTATCATTTCTTCTCTCCCCCAGTCTTAAGCATGTTGAGGATCGCGTTGATGATCATGATGAAAAGGAAGAGCACGAGCGCGATCGAGAAAAGCGCTTCCCTCTGCAATCCTGATGAGTATGACATCTCGGATGCGACAGCTGTCGTGAGGAACCTCACAGACTTGAAAAGCGAGGGCATGTTCGCAACGTTTCCGGCGACCATCATGATGGCCATCGCCTCTCCTATGGCCCTGCCGATTCCAAGGACGACGGCTGTGAAGATACCGCTTTTCGCAGCAGGGACCGTCACACGGAAATATGTCTCTGTGCTGGTCGCACCAAGCGCGAGGGATGCTTCCTCAAACTCTCTGGGAACTGCCTGGATTGAGGTGAGCGAGACGTTGATCACCGACGGAAGGATCATCACCGCGAGGACTATGATCGCGGCAAAGAGCGTGGCACCGTCCGGGACATTGAAAAGCACCCTGATACCAGGCACGAGGATTGTCATGCCGACGAGGCCGTAGACAACGGAGGGAATTCCGGCGAGGACTCCGATGCAGAGCTCCATCACCTCTCTCACCCTCTTCGGTGCCATCTTCGCAAGGAACACAGCGGCAAAAAAGCCGATCGGAACACCGATCAGAATCGCCCCAGCAGTTCCGTAGATCGATGTCAGGATGAATGGAAGGATACCGAAAGCCGGTTCCGAAGCCGTCGAGGCCCAGCGGGTCCCGAAAAGGAACTCGATGGGCCCTATCTTGAAGATGGCCGGCAGGCCGGAGACCACGAGATATATCGTGATGACCAGAACCGAGCCGACCGCAACAAGTCCGAGGACCAGGAATACCAGGTGGATCAGATCCTCCATCAGCCTGCGGGGATTGTCCTTATACCCCTTCTGGGCGATGAAATTTCTCAGATTCATATCCTGGAACCCCGGGTTATCACTGCACTACAGGGACAGCGCCGGCACCAGCGATGATGGGGGCTGCTTCTGCGCTTGTGCAGTAGTCGAAGAACGCCTGAGCTGCCTCTGAAAGCGGAGTTGCAGTGAGCGTCGCGAAGACGAACGGCCTCTGGATCTGATACTCACCGCTCTTTACTGTATCCTCGGAAGGAGCGACGCCCTCGACCGTGACTGTCTTCACAGACTCAAGGTTGCTTGCCAGCGATGCGTATCCGATGGCACCGGGGTTCTGTGATACAGCTGTGATGACAGCACCTGTGGAAGTAAGCTCCTGGCTGTACTTGCAGATATCCTCTGTTCCTGTGATGGACTCGAATCCGTCCCTTGTGCCGGAACCAGCCTCGCGTCCGATGGGAACAACAGGTGTATCAGTGCCGCCGAGCTCGCTCCAGTTCGTGATCTCTCCGGAGAAGAGCTGGTAGATCTGATCGATTGTGAGATCGCTGACAGGATTGTCATTGTTGACGATGATCGCGATGCCGTCGAGAGCGATGATTGTCTCTGTCAGACCGGAAGCAATCTCATCATCCTTGAGGGCGCGTGAGGAAAGTCCGATGTCGCATCTGCCCTCGAGCGCTGCCGTGATTCCCGTTCCGCTTCCTGTCGGGTTATATGTCACGTTGACACCGGGATTGTCGGTCATGTACTGCTCTGCAAGAGAAAGGATCACCTGCTCCATCGATGTCGATCCGTCTGTGGAGACAGTAGCGCTCTCCTCTGAGGATCCGGATGCGAAAACTGCGGTCACCGCAAGAGCCGCAACAAGCATTATCATGAAAAACTTCTTCATTTCAGACTCCTGTAAGGGCCATGCCCTTTGTTTCTGGAGTGCATATTAATGAACGGGAATTAAGTGATAAGCGTCTTCATGTTAAATCTCTGTTAATTTTCCGGAAGTCACGGGGAGATAAGCATTTCTCCTCTCATTCATGAAAAAACAGACCAGACTGCCCTCTGTAGAATCATAAATTAACAGTCTCACGCCTTCCAGGGACAGGTTATCTCCATCATGCTCTCGATCATGCTGTGCAGGAGTCTCGTCTTCTCGGTGTCTGCGGCCTTGTAGTAGACTTCCTTGCCCATCCTCCTGCTGACAATGAGACCGCCGGCCTTGAGCCTGTTCAGATGATGTGACACCGCAGGGCTGGACATCTCCACCATTGACGAAATGTTCATCACGCACTCCTCGCAATGGCAGAGCAGCCAGAATATCCTGAGCCTGCTCTCATCACCGAGCTGCTTGAAGATATCTGAGAGCATCGAGAAACTGGAAAGCGGAGGAAGATGATCCAGCTCCTTCTCGAACGGTTCCCCATGATCATGCGGCAATGATGGATATGACATAGCTTCCTCCCGGTGAGATACAACTGAATATAACCACACTCCCCTTTCAATGCAAATATGCAGCAGTGAACCAAGGCTCCGGAAGAATATCAATCAGACTGAACGCGGACAGAAAAAATTATCGTCCTGCAAACCCTGCAAAACTGCGGGAAAACGCATTCACCGCACGATGAATTTCTTGTGATTATCCTCATATGCATATACACTTAGAACCAGAGGTTATTATGAAGAATACTTTTGCAAAAATTGCAATCGTGGGGGGGGCATTCTCCTTCTTCTCCTTTCTGCTGTAGCCTGTACACAGTATAGGATCGCACCTTACCCTATCATACTGGACAAAACAGACCCAATTGACAAGGTCGGCATTGATCTTGGCTTTGCCGGCGGCAACGGTTCAGAAGCTGCTCCGTTCCTGATCAATGACAATGATTCATTTGCAGCATTTCTGAATGTACTGTCCTCTGATGATTCCTTGAGATCCGCAAACTACCGGATGACAGGAGATGTTACACTTCAGGAAGCTGTGACTCCGATAACCGGTTTCTCCGGTACTTTTGATGGAGACAATCACGCAATCACAGGATACAGGAACAACGGTGTCATCAACATAGCGGAGGAAGATGATCCGGAATCCGTTGATACATATACGGCACTCTTTGCCGAGCTTGACGGCGGCGCACTGAAGAATGTCCACTTCGAAAACTATGATATCTCATTCCCGGAAGGAACCGGAGGATATCATGTCTATGGCTCGGTTGCTGTAGGAACGCTCTCCAACGGCGGTACAATTGAAAACGTGATCATCGGAGACGGCGAGATAGTCTCCCCGACAAG
>CASEZU010000179.1 GCA_949292445.1 uncultured Spirochaetales bacterium
CTGATCTCAAGAAGGAGGCGCGATGTATAGGGCTCTCAGAATGATGGCGATCACAATATTGTGCCTGCTGGTGCTGTTTCCGCTGATATACACAATATCAGCATCATTTTTCTCTCCGCAGGATTTCACAGCAGCAGAAGCGCGTCTCCTCCCCTCCTCCCTTTCCCTCCGGAACTATGAGATGGCAGCGGGGCACAGATACTTCGCAAGATATGTCCTCAATTCTTGCATCACGGCAGCGATGACGGCCATATTGCGGACAGGCGCGGCGATACTTGCGGCATTTGCCTTCACTCATCTCACATTCAAAGGCAGGCGGATACTCCTCATTGCCCTGCTTTCCACGCTCTTCATCCCCTCAGATGCCATGCTGTATGAGAATTACATGACAACAGCGAGGCTGGGACTTATCGACAGCTATCTTGGAATAGTGCTCCCATCAGTATTCTCCGCCTCCGCAATGCTGCTCACAATCGGGGCATACCTCTCAGCCGACCGGGATATCTACGACGCGGCGAGGATGGATGGAGCCGGCGATCTCAGATACATGGCATCGATACTGGTCCCTCTCTCCGCGCCTGTCTCTGCAACTGTCTTCATACAGGCATTCATATCATCATTCAACAGCTATCTCTGGCCGCTTCTTGTCACAACACGGCCGAAGATGAGAACTGTTCAGGTAGGCATAACGATGCTCGGTTTCGCGGATCAGGGCGAGTATGGCGCCCAGTTTGCCGCCATCGTGCTGATAACGCTTCCATTCCTGCTCCTGCTTGCCGCAGGACGCACTTTGATAATGAAAGCCCTCTCCGGAGGCATCCGGACATGAGGCGGGACAAGACCAACAGACACAGCAAGGAGGAAAACATATGAGAAAAGCAGCAGCATTCATCGCCGTCCTGCTCTTTATTCTGCCGGCATTTGGAGGCGGAAATGCGGAAAGCGGCAATACAGTGACGATCTGGCATTCAAATTCAGGAGTTATCGGCACGGCTTTCGATGAAATAGTTGACAATTTCAACAGCACAGTCGGCGCAGAAAATGGCATAGAGATAGAGGCGATCTATCAGGGATCTGCAAATGATGTCCTTACAAAAGTGAAAGCGGCTGCGGCTGTCAGCACATCAACGCTTCCGGATATCGCCCAGCTGGATGCGACAGCAGCTCTTGACATGATGAATTCAGACTATCTGGTTCTCCCGGAGGATCTAGGACTGGACACCTCATGCATAATGCAGTCTGCAATTGAATCCCTGATGTCTGAAAGAGGGCTGCTGGCTGTTCCGTTCAATGCCTCTTCCCTGCTCTTCTATTACAACAGGACACTCTTCGACTCGCTGGGTCTGGAACCGCCTGAGACACTCGATGACTTTGCCGCAATCGCTCCGCTTCTTGGGGAGAAGGACAGCAGCGGACGCGTCACAAGGTATGCATTCGCCGGCGTTCCTGCAACATATGAACTCGGAGCTTTCATAGGCGCACAGAAAGGCCTGTCATACATGGTGGATGAGGAGAACGGGCACACAGGAACTCCGAGGAAGGTTCTCTTCGGAGAAGAGGGGACATTCGCCAATTTCCTTGCACACTGGAAATCCCTCTACGATACAGGATATGTCAGCAATATAACGTCAGGTGTCAGCACCGAGTTCGCAGCCGGCAGGACAGCGACAATGCTCGCCTCTTCCTCCAATCTCTCGACTGTCATCAATACTGTCGGAGGCCGCTTCGAGGTGGGGACAGCCTTCGTGCCCAGAACTGATGATGAGGCTACAGGAGGAGTGAACATCGGAGGAGGAGCGATGTTCTCATTCACAGAAAGCGATGCGGTGAAGATTGTGCTGGAGTACCTCACATCTGAGGAAACGCAGCTTGCATGGGCGGAAAAGACAGGCTACATGCCTGTGAATACAGGGCTTGAGGATAATCCTGAATACATTGAGTTCCTGGAGGCGAACCCACAGTTCAGAGTCGCGATGGAACAGACAGCAGCCTCAAATCCAAAGGTGACCGGAGTCTGGCTTCCATCAGCTTATCAGATCTACTACTCATTCCAGACGGAGATAAGGAATGTCACGGAAAATGACAAACCGATAGAGGATGCTGTCTCCGATATGGCTGCCACAGTGCAGAAGGCTCTCGACGACTATGCAGCGCAGAATATCATCTAACACAAATCTCGCAGCGTTCACCCGCGATGGCAAAAGGACGATGGATGCCCTCATTCCGCTCTATGCGGAGTGCGGGTACAAGGCACTCGACCTCAACTTCTGCGAGATAATGAATCCCGGCTCAATACTGAACACGGAGAGGGCATGGGAGTATATCGGAACTCTTAAAAAGGAGAAAGATGAGCATGGGCTTGAATACATTCAGGCCCATGCCCCCTACCCGCAGGATTACACTGCACTTTCAGAAAGAGAGCAGGAGGAATCCGACGCTGCTATACTCCGCTCCATGGACTATGCCGCAGCGCTGGGAATCCCGCACATAGTAGTGCATCCTATCAGACGCTCAGTGGAAGGGAACATAAGATATTTCTCCTCGCTCATTGAACGGCAGAAGAAGCCCATTGTGATAGCGATAGAGAACATGGAAACGAGGAACGAGATATGGAACGCTGAAGACCTTGCGGCCATAGCTTCGGCTTTATCCCCCATGGCCGGAATATGCCTTGATACAGGACACGCCCACATTGCAGGTGCGGATATTCCTGAATTCATAAGGACAGCGGGCGATCTGCTGCTTGGAACTCACATAGCAGATAACAATGAAAAAGAGGATCAGCACCTTCTGCCGGGTTTCGGAACAATTGACTGGGAAAGCGTGATGAAAGCACTGAAGGAGAATTACGGAGGATATCTCAATTACGAATGCATGTACTTTGCGAGGCATCTGCCGTCATCATTCTCGCGGACAGTGATAAACCTCTCGCTCTCAATCGGAGACTGGCTTCTCTCCCTCTGAGCGGAAGAACGTGCAGCGCGCCCTGTACTGGCAGGA
>CASEZU010000180.1 GCA_949292445.1 uncultured Spirochaetales bacterium
AGCCGGTCATGCTTCTCAAAACATCACCTCCAGCTTGATTATATCACTCATCCGCCGCTTCTGTAGCACGGAGCGTCAACACATTCGGGTATGTCTCCCTGACCGGCTCAATGAGCCTGAGAGCCTCCTCCCGTGTTCTGACCATGAATGCGGATGAGAGACGGCGCGGAACGGGAGAGAAGACGACACCGTCGATGGCTCTCATCAGGCGCTTTCCGCCTGCCTCGCGCTCATCGCCGATGACGACGAGATAGGATGCGGCAGAGAGTGCGGAAGCCCAGCCATGGCAGTCGGAATAGACAGCCGCAGAAGGGAGCAGCACGGCGATGCACGGCTTGCTGTCCTCTAATGCCTTCCTCGCCTCCTTAGGGCTGCTGACGGAGACATCGGTCCCGATTGATGCGAAAAATGAGGGTACAGCCTGCTGTATCCTCACTTTCTCATTCCTTCTTTTCCAGAATGGCGTCATCTTACTTGGAAAGTTTTGCGTTGCATTCCTTGCAGATCTTGACCTTGTTTCCGTCGATCTCCTTCTCGTAAAGGCACTTGATGGCAGTTCTCTTGCAGACGGGGCAAGTAGCTCTTCCATTGTTGAACTGATCGCGGATACCTGTTCCTCTATGTGCTTTGGACATCTTCTTCTCCTTATTAAGTTTCGATTCCCGTAGAATATACCCCAACCCTGCCGTCGGGGTCAACATCAGCGCTAGAGAAGCGCGAATAGAAGCGGCATCAGGATCAGTGATATGACGATGGAGACAGTGCTCGCGAAGCCGACAAGCTCGATATCCCCCTTGAGCTCTGATACGAAAGCCGGGCTTGCGGAGCTTATCGGGGCGAACGCGGTTATCGCAACAGCTTTCCTCACCTCATATGAGAATGGAGTGAAAAAGAAGAAAAGCACCGCAATGACAGCCGCAAGGACAAGGCGGATCACATTCACCGTCACGACTTCCTTCAGCTTTGTCCTGTCGGAGCTGAACTCAAGCATCAGGCCTATCATGACCATGGCCATGGGGCCATTAGCAGGACTGATCAGCGAAGCGAAATCAAAGATCACATCCGGCAGCTGCAAGCTGAAGATACTCAGCACAAGCATAATGAAATAGACCGTGAACGAGGGCTTCCTGAAAATTGAAAGCACCGAACGGAGAATCCCGCGCCCAGGATCGGCGCCGATGGCAAGCGCCGTCATCACGAAATTAAGCCCCAGGCACATCGGTGCATTGCCCATGTCAAAAAGGCATGTGGCGACAACGCCGGTGGCACCGAGGATGCCGGAAACGAACGGGAGCGTGAAATTGCCGATGTTGTAGGCAGGAAGCTCCAGCATGTAGAAGATACGGCTGTCGCGGCCGCTTCTTCTGGATACAAGGTACCCTGCTCCCAGCATCACCCAGTTCGCAGCGAAGGAGATCAGCGGTATCGCCATGTAGCTCCATTCAAAGACGAACGAGCGGAAGCTCACCAGAATAGCACATGGAAGCGTGATGTTGAGCACCACGCGGGCAATGGCAACTCCGTCCTCCTTGGAAAGGACGCCGGCTTTCTTCATCACATAGCCGAGTACAACCATCAGAAGAAAGAAGCATGCCCTGATAAGAATATCCGCCATATTTCCTCCGGAGGAATAATAGCGGCAAAAAGGAGAAATATGAATCCCCTGCGCCAGCGACACAGGGGATCATCCTATCAATTTTTCGTCTCGTCCGGAGATGAGGCCTCATGCACGGTGGCATCCACCGCCTCGGCCTTCGCCCGCTTCATCGATTCGCGGTCAGCTTTCCTCTCCTTCTCATCCAGCTCCCTGTCCTTCTCTTTCTCCTTGTGTCCTCCGACCTGGAGAACCGCGAAGATCACCATCAGCACAAGGCCTGCATTGAATGCAAGGTGTCCGAATGATGTATAGACACTTCCGCAGGACGGCACAGCCATCGTCGTGTATCTCATCGAGTACATCAGGCCGCCGTGACCATAGTGATACACCGCACTGTGCGGTGCCGCAATATAAGCTCCCGCAACCGAGAGCGCCAGTCCAACAACAATAAGCACTATCGCGCATACAAGCGCTATTACCGAACCTTTCCTCATCATCTGCCTCCGCCATGTAAGATAACACACAAACGGATCAAAATAACCGGCTTCACACAATCGACAGAGAAACTACCTCTTCACTGCATGAATGGATATGACAGTGCCCAGATCGGGATTCTCGTCCTTCTCCACTGCCCTGATGGAGAATGAGAGCATGGAAAGCGCACGGACGACATCATCAGGCTGGTAGCGCTTCATCCTGACCTTGCGATCCATCTGGTACCATGATTCCACCTCTTTCATCTGGTCAAAGACGAAATGGTCATACGAGGGGAAGGAGATATAGAGATTGCCGCCTGACACGAGGCTGTCGCTGAGGTTGTAGAGATAGCCTGTGAGCTCCCTTGTATCGAGCGTCTGGATGGCCAGGACGGAGACGGCGATGTCGATGTCATCATAGACCTTCGACTGGAACGGGACCGGGTCAGCCACAATGAAGCACTCCTCCGCCTCTTCCCTGAGCGCTTCACTGTCGCTGTCGGAGGCGATGATCGTGCTCTCGGGATAGAGTGTCCTGAAAAGCGGAGCCAGAAACACAGAGGCTGTCCCGGAAAACAGGATACGGTCAGCCTTCTCCCTCATGCACATAAGCTCCCCCGCATAGCGGAAAAGCTCAGCATTGTCTGTCATCCAGAGGCCGAGAGGATGGTTCATCTCTCCTCATCCTCCTTAAGCCAGAACCTGCTGACAGATCTGAATGCGCGCTTTCCTGCCGCGATCCTGTAAGCGATGATGAAAACAACTGTATATGCAAACGTTATTCCCAGCATTGTATAGAAGAGCGCGGGATTGTTCTGCGAGTAGCTGTATGCGGGAAGATTCACGAAGAGAATCAGGGGGAAGACAAAGACGAAGACCATTCCGGAAGCATAGGCATAATCCCGGGCAGCCGGAGTCTCGAAATCGGGATCGACGACTCTCAGGAGCGAAAGGCCTGTCGGCAGCGTTCCCGTCGCAGTCCCGAAGAGGACGAGCATGCGGTAGAACTGATGGTCGGAGTAGATTCTTGACGAATACCACGGAAGCACGATGCAGGTGATGAGGATGCCGACGATTATGAGAATGAGGACGGGCACATAATATGCGGCAAGCGCTGTGAGCGAGATCGCGCCGAGGCAGGCTGCGACAGTGAGGTCAACAGAAAGCCCGTTGATTCTGTTGAGCGTCCCGTTGTCGATCGTGTAATCGATGCCTGTCTTCCTGATGACCATGCGGACGATCGCAGCAGCGAACATGCTGAAAATGAAGTTGACGCCCCAGAGCGTGGAAGCGATCTCAGCCCCGATGGGACCGATCATCAATAAGAGCTTCTCTATGATGGCGAGCATCGCCCAGGAAACAAGATAGGAGAGCATGATCAGCGCCACATGGTAAGAGAGTGTGTCGATCGACTCCCCTTCCGATGTGAGCCTTGAACCCTCGCGTGACTTCCCCCTTGCGAGGAAACCGGAGAAGAGCTTCCTTTCACGGAGCTTCTCGGCATCCGAGGCAGGAATCCAGCCCTTCCTCACACCGAGGTTGATGAGGATCACACCGCCGATGCTGCCGGTGATGAAGCCTGCTGCGGCCATGGCAAGTCCTACCGAGGTCGCACCTTCAAATCCGAGATCCTCCCATGGCAGAGAGATCGAATAGGCCTGCCCCGGTCCGAGCTCGAAGCCTAATGGGAGCGACAGGCCGATTGCCGGAAAGAGATCTGGAATGAACGTCTTCATCATCACGAGCGTCGCAAGGAGGCCGAAGAAGCACTGCAGGCCATACTGGCCGAAGATCGCGACGACATTCTGGAAGAAGGAACGCCTGGCGCTTCCATCCTTGGGTTTGTCATCAGATGGATTACGGAGAGCCATGGCAATGAACGAGATGTTCAGAAGATGGTATACAAGGTCTCCCAGGAACCCCGCCTCAAGCCCGATGCGAGGAGCAACGAAGTTGTAGAACACAAGAAGGAAGAATCCTCCGATGATCGCAGAGGGGATAAGAAAGCGCTGCAGCAGCCTGACCTTTGCCCTCAGGAGCGCGCCGACGAGAAGCCCGGCGCCCACTATTCCCAGATTGATTATCGCATTGAAATCCATGCTATTCCTCCACCGCCGTCTCTCTGTACACAAGATAGAGCTCCTGGTACTTGAGCGGCGATCTATCAAGTGCCGTGCGAAACCTGTACTGTCTTCCTCCGGCGTAGAATTCGACTGTCTGCTTTGCGTTTATCACGACTGACTCAATTACTGAGAACGGAAAGAAAAGCTCGCCTGAACGGTTCTCGCCGTCACATATGGGAGAGTCAAAGATGAACTTCAGCCCTTCCCTGTCAGCCTCGATGGAAAAAGATTTGGAAACTGTCCTGAGCTTTTTCTTTCCCGGTATCTGGAAAAGAATGCCGCGGTCGGAGAATACAGGACCATCAGCCTGCTCCGAATAAATCTCCCCCAGCCTCTTTCTTTCCCATTTGTGCCACTCTGAGAGCTTCGTATAGGGAATGGCGGCATCATTTGTGCTGATCCTGCCATACTCATCAAAAGATGCAGAGAAACCGCACTCAGAACACTCCACAGTGTTTCCGCGGCTTCTCATTGTCGAGAACCTGCCGCATTTCGGACAGAGATAGAAAAGCCTCTCCGCGCCTTCCGCAAGCTCCGGCGAGCGGTACGGCACACGGGCCTTCTCCTCCCAATCATCTGTGGAGAACGAGAGGCACTCCTTTGTCAGGGCCGTTATCTCAGGAAGGGACATTGCGGCAATCTCCTCCGGCGTGACGACGCGCACCACCTTTATTGATACCGGTCCCTTCCTGACCCTGTCGGTCCAGCGAGGCTTATTGAGGAAGCCTCCCTCGATATGGACGAAAATGACAGGGACCTTGAATAACCTCACGAGCTTGGCCGTAGCTGCCGTGATGTCCATCATCTCCCCATCCCAGCTTCTCGTCCCCTCCGGAAAAAGGCCGACGATGTCACCGTCCTTCAGTGCCCGGGAAATATTCCGGATAGTCTCGAGATCGCTTCT
>CASEZU010000181.1 GCA_949292445.1 uncultured Spirochaetales bacterium
GCACAAGGTGAATATAAACGGGAGGGTATGCCTCCTCAATTCAACGCTCTTCGGCCTTCTCGGTCTTGCGGCTGAGTATCTTGTGCAGCCATGGATCAGCGATATCCTCTCTCGTCTTCCCGGAGCTGTGAAGCATTATGCGGCGATGTTCATCATCGCTCTTGGCGCATCGGACACGGCAGTATCCGTGATGAAGATGAAAGCATTCAGGGAAGGCCTGGAGCGTATCAGGGAGCTCAGGAGCGAGGCGGAAGAGAGGTTCCATGCGCTTCAGGGCGAGGGAAAGGCAGAGCTTGCATCCGAGCTCAGGAGCCGTCTTGAGGCTGCTGCGGAGAAGTACAGGGAAGGGATGCGTTCGTCATCGCGTCACATACTTCTTTCCAATCCTACGCTCTCATCAAGAAGCGAGGCGGTTGAGGAGCAGCTTGAGATACTCCGCAGATGGGTTCACGACAGGAAGGCTCTCAGAGCCAGGTACATTGCGGACAGAACCGCTATGGACCGTGAGCGTTTCGAGGATATGAGGAAAGCAGGCAGAAATGACTGAATTCAGCAAGATAAACAGCGAAGTGATGAGCACCGCGAGGGAGAGGAATGTTGCTCTCGTGGCTGTATCCAAGTTCCATCCCTATGAGGCGGTCCTTGAGGCATATGCTGAAGGAGCAAGGATCTTCGGAGAGAACAGGGTCCAGGAAATGCGCGGCAAATTCCCTCCCAAGGGTGAACGCCCGGAGGGAATGAGGCTTTATCTTATCGGACAGCTTCAGCGCAACAAGGTGAGGAAGACCGTAGAGTGGGCTGACCGGATCGAGAGCGTCGACAGCATTCCGCTTCTGGAGAAGATAGAGGCTGAATGTGCCTCCCTTGGCTGCAGCATTGAGATACTTCTTGAGTTCAACAGCTCAGGGGAAGAGCAGAAGTCCGGATTCAGGAGTGAAGAGGCGCTTCTTGAGGCTGCGCGTGCTGCAGTGAAATGTCCGCATGTGCTCCTCCGCGGTATCATGACAGTCGGTCCGCTGGGCTTCAACGAGGAGAAAAACAGGGAGGCCTTCAGCAGGACAAAGGCACTCTATGATGCCCTTCATGATGAGATTCCTTCCGTTTCCGTGCTCTCGATGGGAATGTCCGCAGACTGGCGCCTTGCGCTTGAGTACGGCTCCGATGAGGTAAGGATAGGAACTGCGATCTTCGGGGAAAGGATTTACAAATGAGAAGGATCATAGCCTCAATACTCATCCTGCTCACAGTCATCGGCCCGGCTGCTGCTGATCCGATTGTCTATGAGTACGAGCCATATGAGGAAGAGGAGTTCCCGATCTGGTCGCTCGAGCTGAGAAGGGCCGAGTCCATCTTTTTCGGTTCGCTTGTCATCACATTCCCTGTGGCGATGGGCATCTATTCCCTTGCCTCCACGCTGGGAATGCCCACGCCCGATGAGGATTACCAGAAAGTGCTGCAGCAGGCGCTGATCGCAGGAGGGCTGTCGCTGATAATAGCCGGCACCGACTGGATAATAGGGAAGGTCGCCGGTGATTAGGCATCGCAGCGAGGTTCACAGAGTGCTTTCATCGGGACGTCTCGATTCCGTCGTCTCATCCGAATCCGGGATTCCGCGCTCCGTATTCTCCCTTCCTTCAGCAGTCATAACCCTCAACGGGGAGAAGGCGAAGAAAAGCGCGAAGGTGCATGAAGGGGACACTGTCTCTGTAGAATACGACGAGGAGTTCTTTGAGGGCCTCGAGGCGGAGGATATTCCCCTTCATATCATCTATGAGGATGATTCCATACTTGTCATAGATAAGGAACAGGGGATGGTTGTCCATCCCGGATCCGGTGTTCACTGCGGCACGCTCGTGAATGCGCTCATTTCCAGGTATGGAGAGGATTTCGCATCGTCAGATGATGAGAGGCCGGGAATCGTCCACCGCCTGGATAAGGACACATCAGGCGTCATGGTCATAGCCCGTACTCCTCAGGCTCTCTCCTCTCTGCAGAAGCAGTTTGCCGCACACACGGCGGAGAAGCACTATGCTGCGATAGTGAAGGGAATGCTGCCGGAGATGCACGGTTTTGTTGATCTGAACATCGAGCGCGATCCGAAGGACAGGAAGAAATTCCGCGCCACAGAGAGGCGTGACAGGGGCAGGGATGCCCTGACTGAGTATACAGTTGAAAAACCTCTTTCCGGATTCACGCTTCTTGATGTCCGCATTCATACGGGACGCACTCATCAGATAAGGGTGCATATGAAAGCAATCGGTCATCCGATCCTCGGCGACCCTCTCTACGGTGTCCGTGATCCGCGATATCCGGATGTCACGCTGATGCTCCATGCCCGCTCGCTTGAGATTGATCATCCTGTCACAGGGGAGAGAATGTGTTTTGTCTCAGAGCTTCCCGAACGCTTTGACGCGGTCATCAGCAGGCTGTCCTAAATTTCCGACTCAAAGCGGGCAGCCCTTGTTTCTGATTCAAACTGCAGCAGATCCTGATTGAGCATCTTCTCGATCCGCAGCTTTGAGAGTGCGCCGTGTCCCGGATAGAGCAGGGTGTTGTCGCTCAGTCCCATGACCTTCCGCTCGAGAGAGCGTATCAGGAGGGCCCTTTCCACGAAGCTGTGCGTGGTTGCGATTGAGCCTGAATTGAGAGTGTCACCTGTAAAAAGTGCGCTGTCGTTTATCAGATAGACAAGCGAGTCCATCGAGTGTCCCGGAACATGCATTGCCTTCACGGAGAGGGTGCCGATCCGGATCGTCTCCTCATCATGCATCTGATGCGTGGTGAATCCGTTGATTGCCGGCTCATAAGCATAGACCGTCGGGCTGTATATCTTCATAAGCGTACCGAGGCCGGCTGTATGAGAATTGTGTGAATGTGTGATCAGCACAGCTATGATGTTTCTGCAATTCTGGCTGATGATTTCCATCAGTTCTGTATCGAGATGAGCTGGATCCACGATTATTCCATCTCCGCTGTCGTCACTGATCAGATAGACATTTGAAAGTCCCTCTGCGGAGAAATGCGGCATGATCCTCATTCAGTCCTCCTTCCTCAGATACGCTTCTTCCGGATTGGAGTAGCGGAACGTGACACCCTTGGTCACCGAGGAGCGGAAGCTCGTCCGCTTAAGGTTGCAGTCATCGAGTGATGTGTTCACGATGCGGGAGAGCGAGAAGTTGCTGTAATAGAAATCATTGCCGGAAAAATCTGAGCTGTCCGCCTCGATCCCCATGAAATTGGAGTGTATGACCACTGAGTCCGTAAGCGAGCACTTCACGAAAGTGGAGCCGGAGAAAACCGTATAACGGGCCTCGATGGAATGGAATGTACAGTGCATGAAGAGGCAGCAGTCGAAAAATGATGA
>CASEZU010000182.1 GCA_949292445.1 uncultured Spirochaetales bacterium
GGCTATGTGCAGGCAGCTTCTTGTATCTAAGGCGCTTGCCTTCCCTTCCGTACGTTTCACGCTTCTTTCAGATGGTGCCGTGAAACTGGACTGGCCGAAGTGCGCCTCGCTCAAGGAACGCGTGATGTTCCTCTACAGAGGCGAGGGAATTGCTGATGCCGATGTTGAGGCACTTCATGCCGACGGGGATGGCTTCACCGTTGACATCATCGCGGGAAACTCTGCTGTAAAGCGCTCGGACAGGAAGGAGATAAGAATATATGTGAACGGCCGTCCGGTGGATGAGTACTCGCTCGTGCAGGCAGTGGTTTACGGCTACGGCGAACTTCTTCCGGGAGGCTCATTCCCATATGCCGCAGTGTTCATCAATGACTCTCCCGAGCTTGTGGATTTCAACATCCATCCTGCAAAAAGAGAGGTCAGGATACGCAACAAGGCCGAGATACACCATGCTGTCACATCCCTGCTGCAGTCAGGAATAAAGAGGAAAATACCCGAGATAACCCCGCTGCAGGAAGAGTTCTATCTGGAGAACACGAAACGCACGGAAGTGCCGTTCATTCCTGTGGAGAAAAAGGGAAGGACGGAATTCTCATGCCCTGCCCCGGGCAGCGGTCACAGCTACGTATCAGAGCGCATAGGACACGAATACGGCGAGAAGGACAGGAAGTGGCTTGAAAAGGCCAGAGCACTGCAGGAGGCAAGGGAAAGGACAAAGACCGTACAGCCCTCTCCTGCCGCAGCTGAGGAGGAAAAGGCAGACAAGGTGCCGGTGCGGTATATCGGACAGGCTTTCAATCTTTTCCTGATAGCAGAACGGGGGGATGAGCTTTATCTGGTTGACCAGCATGCTGCCCATGAGAGGATTCTCTATGATGAGCTCTTATCTCAGAAGACAGTGCAGAATCTCCTGCTCCCTATCCATCTGGAAATGGATCCGGAAGGCGATGAGTTCCTGCAGGCCAATGCCGAGGTCTACACGAAGCTGGGCATCATGCTCTCGCGCACAGGCGACGGAGTCTGGGAGATAACAGCTCTCCCTGCCTCATGCCGGCCGATCGAGAGCGAGATAACGGATTTCATAAAATCATCGAGACTCGATGAGAAAGAGCTTGAATCAAGGCTTTTTGCCGTGATAGCCTGCCGCGCTGCCATCAAGGCTGGAGATGTGATCGACAGATGGAGCGCGGAGGAACTGCTGGAGAAAGTCTTTGCTCTTGATGAACCGGCCTGCCCTCACGGAAGGACATTTCTCATAAGACTCAAGGAAAAGGACCTGAGGCTCATGGCAGGAAGGACTGGCTGAGATTCACATCATTGCCGCGGCTGTCGGTGTATTCTATGAGGGCGGAAGATGCCTCCGGAGATGCCCTATAACCCTCAGCACGCTCCCCTGCGTCAATGACGGAGCCGTCCGCGGCATATTCAGTCACAAAGGCACTGCCGGAGAGCTCTCCTGAGATGAAGGTACGGAAAACGCTGTCATATGACAGCGTGATAGTATCACTGACCTCGGTGCCATTGTCGGAGTAGATCATTATGGAGTACTCACCTTCAGGAAACACAGCCCCGTCAGTGATCTCTGCCGGATCGGAGGTACGGCTGCTGCCGCTGCCAGGAAATGCCCCCTCCCACGAAAGATCACCATCAGGAGAGACAAGACGGAAGGTGTAGACATTATCAGGGGACGAGAATGATGCGGAGACATAGAGCGTGTTATGTTCTGAAGAGTCACCGGATGATGCAACAGAGACTTCCCTCTCCATATCAAGGGAGAGGGATGAGACGCTGAACTGCTCCTCGGCACAGGAGAAGAGCAGAAGAACCGAGATGGCAGCTGCCGCGAGCCTCAGCACTCCCCTTCCTCCCTGAGGCGGGAACGCACGGGATTGGCGTAGCTGTTGAGGACGAATTCCCTCAGATGCGGCGAAAGATGCGCGAATCTGGCGAGGAATGCATCTCCATCGAAATCGGAGAGCTCTGAGGAGAATCTGTCACTCTTCTCAAGATAATCATAGGCGAACATGTTTGTATCCCAGAGCTTGTAATTGAGATGTATCTGCCTGTCCACCTCGTGGGCGACCTCCTCAGGAGTCCTGTAATCCCCTGCAATCGGTGTTCCGACAGCGAGATGCACTCTGCCCTTGCGCTCCTTCATGCCGCGTGTCATGGAAATGAGATCCTCATACTTCTTCTTCTCGTACTCCCCATGGTGCTGCTCGCGCATCACTTCCTCGCGTCCCTTGTTGATATCATTGGGATCATACTCGTAGCTGATCGATATCGGGAGGATGTTCATACGGTTTATCAGCTCTGGGAAACTGATACCCTTCCCCTTCTGTGAGAGATAGAGCATCTTGATGATCGAGGGCTGGGTCTCATCAATCCCGTCCTTCGACCTCCCAGGACGCTGGGCAAGCCATATTGAGATATTCTCCTCCGTGATGGCTCCGACGAAATAGGATGAAAGCTCGATTGTGGAGATGTATTTCTCCTTCATGCCAAGCGCGCGGCGCACGATGATGCCGCCATTGAGGCGGAAGAGATCCTCGATGAACTGGTTTGTCATCAGATTGTCACCGAAGGCCATCTCACAGAGCGGCTTGTCATGTTTGAGAAGCGTATAGTCCAGAAGCGCGCAGTCAAGAATTATGTCGCGGTGATTTGAAAGGAAGAGATAGCCTTTCGCAGGATCAATGGAATCATAGCCGGAGTCGGAGAATGCATCCATCGTGCGCCCGATGATGGTCGGAACGAAAATGCCGGCGGTTATGCGCTTCTGGAACTCAGGGTAGGACCTGACCTTGCCGATATTCTCCAGGATGCTCCCGAGATAGCTGTAGACGGCATTCATATCATTGCCGACAAGCATCGACACGAACGCCCCGAGATACTCCCGGTGATCCAGGACCCTTTTTATCGCATCATCCACATCCTTGCCGCGATACGGCGCTATGTTGCTGTACTGAGAGAAATCCATCGGCGCCTCACTGTCCTATTGTCTTCAGGAACTGGGTCCTCTCCCACTTCCAGCCATCGGAAATGTGTTCCTGGGAAAGGAGGCCTGTGAAATCGCGGAGTGATGAGTAGCCATGCCTCTCCATCCACGATGCTATGAATGAATTCATCTCCCCTATGACTGAAAAGCCATGCTGGACGACAGCGGTGCATACCTCGACAGCCTTCGCTCCGGAAAGGAGCATCTTCACGGCAGTCTCACCATCATGTATGCCTGTATTGCCGCAGAGATCGGCCTTCACCTCGCCGCTCATGAGACCTATCCACCTCAGAGCCTCCGCATACTCATCCTTTCCGGATACGGGAGATCCTGCCGTAAACGTGAGATTCTCGATGTCGATATCGGGGCGGAAGAATCTGTTGAAGAGCACAATGCCGTCAATGCCGGCCTTGTCGAGTGCGGAGATGACGTTGGCGAGGGATGAGTATTTGTACCCGATCTTCATCGAAAGCGGACCATCTATGGCCTTTCTTGCCCTTTCTGCAAAAGCTATGAGACGCTTGTCGACCTCCGCACCTGTCACAGCGGCATCGGATGAGATGGGATAGTAATTGAGCTCTATGCCATCGGCACCGCATTTGACGAAACGCTCTGCGTAATCAATCCAGCTGTCCATTGTCTTCGCAGACACAGAGGCGATGACAGGGATCGAAAGCTCCTTTTTCGCCTCCGCAAGCAGCTTCATATAACGGTCAATATAGCGGTCCCTGGAGAATGCGGCATATGCCTCATCAGAGTGTCCGAGATACTCCGCATTTGCCTCAACCTCCTTCGAGACATCAGCCTCTATCTGCTCCTCGAAGACCGACTTCAGGACTACGGCTCCAGCACCTGCCGCCTCAGCCTTCTTCAGCGTCACTATGTTCTGTGTGAGCGGGCCCGATGATACTATTACGGGAGATCTCAGCTCCAGGCCCATATATTCAGTAGAAATCATCTGAAACTCCTTCTTTTCATATTATTATAACATCAAAACAAGGTAACAATAAAAGCCCTCGGACGAGGGCTCCGGCTAGATGCAGTAGGGAATCCACAGCTGATGCGACTGATAGACCACGAAAGTCTCGACCTCCTGGACCTCAGCCACCTTCACCAGCTCAAACTTGAAGAAATCAAGAAGGGAAAGCCCGGCCTCCTCCGACAGCTGCAGCTGGACAATGAGGTCATAGCGTCCAGTCACGACAGATGCGGAGAACACTCCTCTGAGAGCGGAGAACTCGCGGGCCTTTCTCTCCAGGTCCATGGTCTTCAGCTTCACGCCCATCATCACGACCTGCACACCAGGCATTAGGGAGGGATCGACAAGCGCGGATATCTTCAGCACGCCCTCGTCTATCATCCTGTTGACCCTTGATCTGACGGTGTTCTCCGTTATGCCAAGCTCATCAGCGACAGCGGAGTAAGGCCGGCGCCCGTCGGCGAGCGCCTTGATGATGGCCTTGTTTGTGTCATCTATTTTCCTAACCATTCCTGCGTTCAAATTCCTTCATGAACTCTGCAAGCGAAGCCGCATCTTCGATCGGGAGGGCATTATAGAGGCTGGCACGGAGGCCGCCGACGGACCTGTGTCCCTTGAGACCGATCATTCCTTCCCTCTTGGACTCCTCGAGGAATTTCGCCTCGAGCTCTTCGGAAGGACAGCGGAAGACGATGTTCATCCTTGAGCGGTACCTGGGATCAACGGGAGAGCGGTAGAAGCCGGACGAGCTGTCGATGACATCATAGATATATCCCGATTTCACATTGGCATTCTCCAGCATTCCCTTCACTCCGCCATTGCGGATGATCCACTTCAGGACA
This sequence comes from uncultured Spirochaetales bacterium, assembly GCA_949292445.1. Next base: position 4,820 of record CASEZU010000182.1, read on the forward strand.
AGCCCCACAGCCCAGATGGAGAAGACGGGAGGTGTATTGTAAAGCCCCTTATCCTTGGCATGCTTGGCATAATCCATATATGCAGTGAGCCCGGGATTCCTCTTCTCGAGCATGTCGCGGCGCATGATGATGAATGTGGCGCCGGCCGGTCCGAGGTTCTTCTGCACACCGCCGTAGATCATGGCGAATTTCGATACATCAACCGGACGGGAGAGCATATCGGAGGACATGTCCGCGATCAGCGGAACGTTTCCCGTATCAGGGAACTCCTGCCACTCTATTCCTCCGATCGTCTCATTGGCGCAGAGGTAGAAATAGCACGATCCTTCGGACGGTTTTATCGTCTTCGGATCCGGAAGCGTCGTATAGCCGGTATCCTTTCCATCGAAGAGGATATTCACATTCCCGAGCTTCGCGGCATCATCAGCGGCCTTGTTAGACCAGGAACCCGTCCTGGTATAATCCGCATGGCCGCCGGAGAGGAGGAAGTTCATCGGAATCATCGTGAACTGCAGTGTCGCTCCGCCTCCGAGGAAGTAGATATCATAGTCATCGGGGATCGACAGGATAGAACGGAAATCCGCAAGACACTCATCATACATCTCCTCGAACATGCCGCCTCGGTGCGAGGCTTCGATCAT
>CASEZU010000183.1 GCA_949292445.1 uncultured Spirochaetales bacterium
GAGCATGCGAAGGTGAGAATGGAACCGGCCTTCTTGTAGAGGATCCTTATCGGCATGCCCCAGTCCCCCATGCCGATGATGATCTTCGGCACATCCTTGAGCTCCTCCGAGATGCGGAAGAGCGTCAGGAGATCCTGTATCGTATGAGGAGTGACAGCAGCCTTGGCTATGTCACCGCGCTCGGCGAGACGGTAGATCCTTGAGTAGATGTCATCGGGGATTCCTGCGAAATCGTGGAAGGAACGGATGATCCTTACCCCCTTCTCCCTGGCCTTCGCCTCCACATCGTTCTTCTTGACATCCTCCTCGATGTCAACATAGGAAAAGCCTCCGTCAAGGGCGGAGAGAAGAAGCTGCCTTCTCTCCTTCTCCGGCAGCGTGCATCTGCCTCCGTCCTCCTTGCGACGGAGCGTGAGGATGAGGGGAACATCAGTCATATCCGGAAAGGATGCCGCTTTCTTCTGCTCCTCCGGCGTGAGCAGGTCGAGACGGAGCTCAGCCATATCGATGTACTCACGATTCTGCCTGATTTCATCCAGACAAGATGCCAAAGTAGAGCCGGAAAGGGTTAGACAGATCAATTGCTTCTCCTTGAAGAACAGGGGGATTCCTGCTATGTTCCGATAATAGCCAGAACTTGGCCAAGACGCAAGGCAGCAGCCTCTGCGGGATTTGCTATGAGAACGCTTCAGATACAGGATGTGAACCTCGCTTTCGGCGACAGGGAAATACTAAAGAACATCGGATTCACGATGGCAGAGAGGACAAGGGCCGCGCTTGCAGGAGCGAACGGTTCAGGCAAGTCCACGCTTCTGCGCGTTATCTCCGGATCTATAAAAGCTGACAGTGCCTCAATCTCGATGACGAGAGGCGCCAGGATATCATATCTTCCGCAGTCAGACATCGTGCTGCCGGAAAAAAGCGTCTATGCCGCTGCAGAGGAAGGATACAGGCGCTTTGCTGCCGTGCTGGAGGAGATGAAGGCCCTGGAGGAAAAAGCCTCGGACGGGACCGAAGCGGCGATGCAGGCTGCCGGGAAGCTCGCGGAATACCATGAGATGCTCTCGGAGTCAGGATACTACGAGAGAAAGCCTAGAATTGAATCCATCCTCTTCGGCCTGGGGTTCAGGAAGGAGGACCTTGACCGCCCTGCGAGGGAATTCAGCGGCGGCTATCAGATGAGGATCGCCCTGGCGCGCATACTTCTCGAGGATCCTGATTTCCTTTTCCTTGATGAGCCGACGAACTATCTGGACATCGAGGCGCTTGTTTGGCTGGAGGAATACCTGAAGGCCTTCGACGGCGGCCTGATGGTGGTATCCCACGACCAGGGCTTCCTCGATGACATGGTCAACGAGGTCTATGAGCTCTTCAACGGCAGGCTGACAAGGTATGCGGGGAACTATACTGCATACCTTGCAAAGCGCGAGGAAGAGATAAAGGAAATAGAGAAAGCCTGGAAGAAGCAGCAGGATGAGATAGAGAAGACAGAGGCATTCATAGAGCGTTTCCGCTACAAGGCGACGAAGAGCCGGCAGGTGCAGTCCAGGATAAAGGCGCTGGACAAGATGGAGATGATCGAGATACCGCAGCACCTCAGGAAGCTCTCGTTCTCCTTCCCTCCCGCACCGCACTCAGGCAATGATGTGATCGCCGCCGAGCATCTTTCGAAATCATACGGCGACCAGCATATCTATACGGATTTCTCCTTCCTCGTGAGAAAAGGCGAACGCCTCGCGATCACCGGCCGGAACGGAGCGGGAAAGTCAACGCTCCTGAGGATCCTCGCCGGTGCCGACAGCAGCTACACAGGTACAGTGAGGGACGGAGCCGGCGTGAGGAAGGCTTATTTCGCCCAGGATACGGAGAATACGCTCAATGGGGCGAACACCGTGCTCGAGGAGGCGGAAAGCCTTGCCGATACAAAGGATATCCCGGACATCAGGAATCTTCTGGGAGCTTTCCTCTTCTCCGATGATGATGTATTCAAGAAGGTCTCCGTGCTCTCCGGCGGTGAGAAATCCAGACTGGCGCTGCTGAAGATACTGCTCCATCCATCAAACCTGCTGCTTCTGGATGAGCCTACGAACCATCTGGACATCAACGCCAAGGACATGCTCGAGAGAGCCATCGCATCCTATGGAGGCACAGTTATCTTCGTCAGCCACGATAGGCATTTCATCAGGAATCTCGCGACAAGGATACTCTATATCTCCGAGGACGGGCCGGAGTTTTTCGATGGCGATTACAGCTACTTCGAGTACAAGATCGAGGAGAAGGAGAAGAAGCTGGCCGAGGAAAGCCACGGCAGAAAGAAGGAGACTGAGGAGAAGAGCACTGCACTCCTCTCCCGCGAGGAGGCAAACCAGCGGCGCAACAGGCTCAAGGCACTGGAAAGGAACGCGGAGAAGCTCATGAAGGAGCTTGAGGAGCTTGGTGCCAGGCTTGATGAGCTCAACAGCGCCATCGCACTGCCCGAGAACTACTCCGATGCGGCCAGGATAACGAAGCTGATGAAGGAGAAGGAAGAGACAGAACGGAGCATCGCAGAAAAGGAAAATGAGTGGCTTGAGGCTACGGAGGAGGCCGAGAAATGCAGAGAATAGAGGAACCTGACAGTATCCAGCTTGCATTCGGCAAAGCATGCCCATCCCTCATCCTCGCCTCATCCTCCCCTAACAGGAAGGCGCTCCTTGAAAAAGGCGGCTGCAGTGTCACTGTCTTCGTTCCGGATGCCGATGAGACGAGAAGCGGCAGGACCCCGAAGGAAGTGGTGACCAACATCGCCTCAAGGAAAATCGATGCCTATATGTCCTCTGCAGCATTTTCGCCGGACAAAGTCGCCATTGCCGCCGACACGCTTGTCCTGATAGACGGAACGCTGCTGGGAAAACCTGCTGACAGGAGCGATGCTGCGAGGATACTGAAAAGCCTTGCAGGGCGTACACAGACAGTTATCTCCGCAGCAGGGCTGTACATTCCCGGAAGAGGCAAGCTGCTGATTGCTGACGAGGCGGCAGTAATATTCCGGCCCCTTACTGATGATGAGATAGACACCTATCTGGATACAGGAGAATGGCAGGGAGCCGCCGGCGGTTACAGGCTGCAGAAAACAGGATACACGCTCGTGGAGAGAATCGACGGGGACTGGACAACTGTGGTGGGGCTTCCGCTTATGAGGATACTCGGGGTATTGAGCTGAAAATGGATGATGCCCGGCATCGTACAGTGGTATAATATCCGGCATGGAAGCAGAAAACATCATCAGCCGGTTCTCGATTCCCGGCTCTCTCGTGCGCATAAAGACAAACAGCCAGGGGCATATCAACTCGACATTCATCTCCGAATTCGACAACGGCGGAAAAATAGAAAAATACACACACCAGAGGATCAACAGCACCGTTTTCCCCCACCCTGACGAGGTGATGGAGAACATAGTAGCTGTCACGGAGCATATCAGGAAGAAGACTGCGGCTCTTCCGGACTCTGAGCTGCGCGTACTGCACGTGATTCCTGCATCCGACGGCAGGCCATATACGGTGGATGATGACGGCATGTACTGGAGAACATACGGGTTCATCGATCATGTCATTTCATACGACAGGGTACCGGATGCAGCGATTGCGGAGAGCCTCGGAAAAGGTATCGGCACGTTCCAGATGCAGCTTGCCGATTTTGACAGCTCTGTGCTGCATACGGTGATTCCGCATTTCCATGACATGCGCCTCCGCTATTCACAGCTGCGTTCCGCACTGGAGAAGGATCCGAAACACCGGAAGGAGAATGTCAGGGAAGAACTGGCATTCCTCTTCGGCAACGAGGAACGCGGAGAGCAGCTATGGGATGACTTCGAAAGCGGCCGACTTCCGTCGCGTGTCACGCACAATGACACGAAGATAAACAACGTGCTTTTTTCCGAGACAACAGGAGAAGCTCTCTGCGTGATAGATCTCGATACGATAATGCCGGGGACAGTACTCTTCGATACAGGAGACATGATCCGCACCGCCTGCAGCACCGCTGATGAGGATGAGAAGGACTCAGGGAAAATGGAGTTCTCCATCCCCTTCTACAAGGCACTGCTGAAAGGCTATCTCTCCGCAGCCGCATTCCTCACTGATACAGAGAGGGAGGGCATAAAGGAATCAGGAAGGACCATAACCCAGATAATGGCCGTGCGCTTCCTTGCCGACTACCTTGCCGGCGATGAGTACTACAGGATCTCATACGACGAACACAACCTCGTCAGGGCAAGGACGCAGATAGCGCTGATGAAGTCGATGGACAGGCAGTGGAAGGATTTCTGAGCAGCTGACGCTTATAATGATTTTGATATGAGAAATTAATATTAATTATATTAAATAGATGGTTCTTTCAGTTTTTTCACCCCTAATTGCATAGGAGGCCCCCTCTAAGTGAGGTGGTAGGAGGAATATGCAGAATATAGTGTTTCCTCGCTTATATATTTATTCCCCCCCAGGATAACGGAGTATGGTAAAATAAAGCATGATAGGCGTGTATTCAAACCATTATTATCCGCAGACGGAAAAGGAAGGCCTGATTCTTGAGAAGCTGTGCTATCATTCGGCACGACTGAAGAACACCGCTGTCTATAATGCACGCCAGTATTTCTTCGAGAATGATGGGACTTATATCGGAGACGCCAGGCTCCATGCAGATACAAGGAAGAACGAGAACTACGGCTATATGATATGCGATATGGCCGACCAGACCATAAACCATGTCAAGCGCAATTTCCATTCATATTACGGTGCAAAGAAAGCAGCCATCGGAGATGACAAGGACAAGGTCCGCCTTCCCAGGTATCTCGGGAAGGATGAGACCTGGTCATTCTTCGTTGCAGGCAGAAGCGTAAGGATGAAGGAGGATGGCATCCATATAGGGCTTACGGCGCTTTTCAGGGATACATATGACGTAAAACAGAAGGATCTCGTGCTTCCGATAAGGCTGCCGATGGATGGAAAGGAAACAGCACAGCTTGAGGTGAAACCGAGATTCGGCGGGAAGTTCTATGATGTGACAGTCGTGCATAATGACAAGGAGTCTGAGGAAGAGAAGAAAACGGAACCGAATAATCATGAGTCAGAAGAGAATGGGAAAGCTGCAAAGAAGCGCGAAAGGCTTCTGGGATTCGATCCCGGAGTCGATAACATACTTGCAGGATACGCATATCCTGATGGCGACATGTTCCTCGTGAAGGGGCTTGCCATAAAAGCGATGAACCAGTGGTACAACAAGCGCAAGGCAGAGATTCAGAGCATCTATGATATCCAGAAGGTGAAGAACGGAGAGTCCATGATCCATCTGGTGATGAAAAGAGAGAACTTCATGGATAACGAACTCAACAACATAGCCAAGCAGGTCGTTGATTACGCCATAGAGCATCGCATAGACAGAATAGTCGCCGGATGGAACAAGGGCATCAAGTAGGCAATCAATATCGGGAAGGCCAGCAACCAGAAGTCCGTATCCATCCCATACAGGAGCCTGTACCAGAAGATAAGGTACAGATGCGAAAGAGCCGGGATAGGATTCGAGGAGATCGGGGAAGACCATACATCGAAATGCTCTGCGATCGACAGGGAGGAGATATGCCATCACGAGGCATATATGGGGAAGCGCATGAAGAGAGGGCTTTTCCGTACAGCAGACGGATATCTCATCAATGCCGACATAAACGGAGCTATGAACATAGTCAGGAGATACCTGAAAAGTAAGCAGAAGGAGGACATCAGCCCCCGACTGTGTAGGGCCGCGTCAACGGGCCATGTCAGGGTGCTTGAACGGATCTGGGCAAAACCAGGGAAAGAGAAAGTAACTAGGCAGAAACAAGCTCCATCCTCTATAGGGTGGAGTCGTTGACCATGAAAACAGTACGATCCACAGGACTGTCATTATATGGTGCGGTATCCACAAATCCGTACTTCCTATAAAGCGCAAGAGCACTTCTGAGCTCAGGAACGGAATCGAGGTAAATGCTGCGGTAGCCCGCTGCCCCGGCATCGGAGATTATCCTCTCCAGAAGTGCGGAGGCTATCCCCTGTCCCCTATAGCGGGGCCTGACAAAAAGCCGTTTCAGCTCGCAGTTTTCCGCCTCGAGGCGCCGCAGGGCAATGCAGCCGGCGGCCTCGCCGTCACTTAGCGCGAGATAGAGCCGCCCGTCAGGAAGAGCGTATTTCACCGAAGGATCCTCAGCTTCCTCATCATAGTGCTGGATGGAAAGGTAGACGGAAAAGGACGGATCAATGGATACGAGCATCGATGTGTATTCTGCGAAAAGTTCCTTCACGGCATCCAGATGGCTGTATCCGTGGGCAATCTGAAACATGGACGGAGAATAATACAGCAGAGAGGTGCGGTCAATGTTGCGGCAGCCATTTTCCTCTGATAAGTAGGAAGATGAAGACTATGCTTGATATCAGCCACGTGAGGGGATACGCAATGTAGACAAGCAGTATGTCATGGGAGAAAAGGAGCGCTGTCCTGACGAAAATGACACGGAAAATGCACCACGAACCCAGAAGCACGAGCATTGGCACGAAGGCTTTTCCCGCACCGCGGAGTATGCCGGCACTGCCATGGGAGATTGCCGGCAGGAAATAGAAGAGCGCCTCAATCCTCGCCTGCCTCGTGCCGTAAAGGATCACATCCGGATCTGCCGAGAATAGCCTGACGAGAAGCGGCGCAGAGATGAAAAGAAGTATTCCGAGGATCTCGCCGGAGATGACATCCATCGCCATTCCCGTCCGGCTCCCTCCGATCGTACGGCCGTAGTCCCCTGCCCCCGCCGTCTGGGCGACGAAAGTGGTGAGTGACAGGGAGAGCGTCGTGATCGGCAGAAGCACAAACCCTTCAATCTTCCCATAGACTCCGAATCCTGCGATGGCTGCAGCGGAAAATGTGTTCACAGATGCCTGGACAACGGTGTTTGCCAGCCCGACGATGGAATTCTGCAGCCCTGCGGGGAGGCCGAAGCTGACGATCGCCCTCAGCTCCGTCCTGTCAAGGCGTATCTTCCTCACGCTCACCCTGATTCCGCCCTCCCCTCTCATGAGGCGGACAAAGCAGAGGATGGAGCTGACAGCCTGGGAGATGATCGTCGCCGCAGCTGCAGAGCCGACGCCGAGTCCGAAGAGCGAGATGAAAGCGAGATCGAGGACTATGTTTACCGCTGAGGAGATGATGAGATAGTAAAGCGGGTGGCGGCTGTCGCCGAGCGCATTCATTATCCCCATCAGGACATTGTACATGACGGAGAAGAAGATGCCTGCTGAATAGATGCGGAAATAATCCGCGCTCAGGCCGAGAAGCTCCTCCGGCGTCGATATCCAGCGGAGTATCAGAGGCGTGAAAACAACGGCGAAGAGCGTGAGGGCAAGGCCGGAGACAATGCCGAACGCGATATCGGAATGTATCGCCTTTTCCAGCCTCTCACTGTCCTTTGCACCGAATGCATGGGATATCACGACACCGGCACCGACAGCCATGCCGTTGAAGAATCCGACCATCATGAAGATCAGCGAGCTGGATGAGGATACAGCGGCAAGCGCCTCTGAGCCGAGGAAGTTTCCGACAATGAGGGTATCCGCCGCATTATAGAGCTGCTGGAAGAGATTGCCGAGAAAAAGAGGCAGGGCGAAGGACAGTATCTTTCCCGCAACAGGACCTGACGTGAAATCCACCACCGATGTTTTCCCAGACATGCCCCGGATTATATCCCCGCAGCAGTGACTGGACAATGCCTTCCGCCCTGCGTTCCACATAATCGCGAATGATGCTATTCTTCCCTTATGGGAAAGAAGATAGGTTTCATCGGACTTGGCGTGATGGGAGCCTCGATGGCTTCAAGGCTCATCGATGCGGGATATGAGCTCTATATCCACAACAGGACAAAATCCAAGGGGGATGCCCTTGCGGCAAGAGGAGCTCTCTGGTGCGGCTCTCCTCGTGAAGTTGCGGAAAACGCTGAGATCACATTCACGATCGTCGGCTACCCCAGGGATGTGGAGGAGGTCTACCTCGGGAAAGACGGCCTTATCGAAGGCGCTTCCGGAGGAAAGATATTCTGTGACATGACCACAACAAAGCCATCACTGGACATCATGATCGCAGAGCGTCTTGCTGAGAAAGGTGCCGAGATGGCGGATGCCCCTGTCTCCGGCGGTGACACGGGAGCGAAGAACGGCACGCTCTCGATAATGGCCGGCTGCAGCAGCGAGGTTTTCCGCGCGCTCCTTCCCTGCTTCGAGGCAATGGGAAAGAACATAACCCATATGGGGCCTGTCGGCTCGGGACAGCACACGAAGATGGCGAACCAGATAGTGATAGCCGGAACGATGTGCGGCGTCTCAGAGGCGCTTGTGTACGGAGCGAAAGCAGGCCTCGATCTGGAGAAAATGGTGTCGACCATCTCAAAAGGAGCTGCGGGCTGCTGGACCCTCGACAACCTCGCCCCGCGCGTTCTCAGAGGGGACTATGAACCCGGCTTCATGGTGGATCATTTCATAAAGGACATGGGAATCGCGCTTGATGAGGCGGAGAGGATGGAGCTTCCCCTGCCGTCTATCGCGCTTACGAAACAGCTCTATCTTGCCATCAGGGCCGAGGGAATGGGCAGGAAGGGAACACAGGTACTGGTGAAGGCGCTTGAGGCACTCGCCGGAAAGGAGATCCTATGATCAGAGAGAAAGATGCGGCATTAATCAGGCTTTCAGGCGGAAAGGAATACAAGGCGGACATCATCACCGACAATATGGGGGAGAAGTCGATAGACATCACCTCGCTGCGGAAGGACACGGGATACATCACCTATGACCCTGGGTACGTCAACACCGGCTCATGCATGTCCTCAATCTGCTACATAAACGGCGAGAAGGGCATACTGCGCTACCGCGGCTATGACATTGCGGACCTCGTGGCCAAGTGTGACTTCATTGAAGTGGCTTACCTCCTGATAAAAGGCCGTCTTCCCTCCGCAGAGGAGAGGATCGGGTACCAGAAGCTGCTCAACGAGAACTCCCTGCTGCATGTCAACATGCGCGACTTCTTCCGCGCCTATCCGCACGACGGGCATCCCATGGGAATACTTGCAGCCATGGTCGCCTCGCTCTCAGCCTTCTACCCGGAGCTGGAGGACAGGGATCCGGAGGAGAACCTCGACCTCACAGTCACAAGGCTCCTGTCGAAGATGAGGACCATAGCAGCCTTCACATACAGGCAGATGAAGGGCCTGGACTTCATCGAACCGCAGTACAATTACTCCTACTGCGCTAACTTCCTGAACATGATGTTCCACACATCGGTGAACAACTACACCCCCTCCCCTGTCCATGTGGCCGCGCTCAACAAGCTCCTGATACTCCATGCGGACCATGAGCAGAACTGCTCGACAAGCGCCGTCCGCCTCGTGGGCTCATCGGATGCCAATCTCTATGCCTCGGTGACCGCCGGCGTCTGTGCGCTCTGGGGCTCGAAGCACGGCGGTGCGAATCAGGCTGTCATGGACATGCTCCAGCGCATCCAGTCCGAAGGACTCTCGATCGACAAGGTCATTGAGAAGGCGAAATCCAAGGATGATCCCTTCCGCCTCTTCGGTTTCGGGCACAGGGTGTACAAGACATTCGATCCCCGGGCCAGGATCGCAAAGGAACTCACAAGAGATGTACTGGCCGCATCTGGAAGTACGGATGCGCTTCTCGACATAGCTCTGGAACTGGAGGAGAGGGCAACGCATGATGACTATTTCATCGAGCGCAATCTCTATCCGAACGTGGATTTCTACACGGGAATAACCTTCCACATGATGGGAATACCGGTGTCGATGTTCACCGTGCTCTTTGCCATGGGAAGGCTTCCGGGATGGATCGCACATTACCTCGAATGGAGGCACGACCCGTATCAGAAGATCGGCAGGCCGAGGCAGATATACTCAGGGCCGGAGGCACGCGATGTCGTTCCGATTGCCGAGCGCTGACGGATACATATTCGATTTCAACGGCACGCTTTTCCTGGACTCTGATGAGAACAGGGA
>CASEZU010000184.1 GCA_949292445.1 uncultured Spirochaetales bacterium
TATAAGGACCTTTCGCGCACTTTCAGCGAATACCTTCTTGTTCCCGGATATTCCTCTTCGGAATGCATACCATCCAATGTCTCGCTCCGCACGCCGCTTGTGAAATATGAAAAAGGCAGCGAGCCGCGGCTTCATCTGAACATCCCCATGGTCAGTGCGATCATGCAGGCTGTGTCCGGAGAGAAGATGGGAGAGGCGCTTGCCAGGGAGGGCGGCGTTGCCTTCATCTACGGCTCACAGAGCGCGGATGATGAGGCTGAGATGGTGAGGAAGGTCAAATCATATAAAGCCGGATTTGTCGCTTCAGACAGCAATCTCCGTCCTTCGGATACCCTGCGCGATGTGCTTGAGCTCACAGGACGCACCGGGCATTCAACTATCGCGGTCACATCCGACGGCACGGCTTCCGGGAAGCTCGAGGGTGTAGTAACTTCACGCGACTACAGGGTTTCCAGAATGGATCCGGACACACCCGTAAGCTCGTTCATGACGCCTTTTGACAAGCTCATAAAGGGTGAGGAGGGGATCACCCTCTCGGAGGCAAATGACATCATCTGGGAACATAAGCTCAATCAGCTTCCGATCGTGGATAAGTCAGGCCGCCTGACATCCTTTGTCTTCAGAAAGGATTACTCCGAGCACAAGGAGAATCCCAATGAGCTTCTGGACGCTCATAAGAGATACATTGTCGGAGCTGGCATCAATACCCGTGATTATGCCGAGCGTGTTCCCAAACTCCTTGAAGCAGGAGCGGACGTTCTCTGCATCGACTCGTCTGAGGGGTTCTCTGAATGGCAGAAACGTACTCTGGAATGGATCCGCGGAGAGTATGGGGAGAGCGTGATGGTCGGAGCCGGCAATGTCGTGGACCGTGACGGATTCAGATTCCTCGCGGAGTGCGGTGCCGATTTCGTGAAGGTCGGCATCGGCGGCGGCTCGATATGCATCACGCGCGAGACCAAAGGTATTGGCAGGGGGCAGGCGAGTGCTCTCATAGAGGTCGCAGCAGCCCGTGATGAGTATTTTGCTGAAACCGGCATATATATCCCTATCTGCTCAGATGGAGGCATTGTCTTCGATTACCATATCACGCTGGCGCTTGCGATGGGCGCTGATTTCGTCATGCTCGGCCGGTATTTCGCCCGTTTCGACGAGTCTCCGTCAGCGCTTGTGAACATCAACGGCAATTATCTGAAGGAATACTGGGGCGAAGGATCGCAGAGAGCACGCAACTGGCAGCGCTATGATCTCGGGGGTGACAGGAAGCTCTCATTCCCTGAAGGAGTGGACTCTTATGTGCCTTATGCTGGCTCTCTCAAGGATAATGTCGCTCTCACCATATCGAAGATAAAGTCCACGATGTGCAACTGCGGAGCGCTGAGCCTTCCGGAACTCAGGGAAAAGGCCCGCCTGACGGTAGTCAGCGCCACCTCTATCAAAGAGGGCGGGGCTCATGATGTCATTCTCAAGGACAGGGAACAGTTTTCTTCGAAGTATTGAGTAAGTGCAATCCCCTCCGCGAGAGGGGATTCATCACAATGTGTCAGGCAGTTTCCTTTCCGTACTTCCTGTTGACGATGTAGATTCCGCACGAGACGAGGATGAGCGCCGCGAGCTTGTTCCAGGAAAGCGCCTGCTCAACCTCACCCAGGAATATGGCGGAGAGGAGCACGCCGAAAAGGGGAATCATGAAATTGAAGATGGCGACGCGGCTCACAGGATTGTTCTTCATCAGGATCCCCCATACGGAGTAGGCTACGGCGGAGATGAACGCCATGTAGAGAAGGAGAACATAGGCGGAGATCTCCGGCACAAGGTCGATTCTGCCGCCGAGGGCGAAGCCGACGGCCATCATGACAAAGCCTCCGAGTATGAACTGATAGCCGGAAAGCATGACCACGCTGAAATTCTTTGAATAGATTTTGACGAGTATGCCTGAGAGCGCGAGGCTCATCGTCGAGAGCAGTACCAGCCCTTCTCCGAGAAATGAGAAGTGGAAGACAGTGCCGCCGTCGAATGACACGTTCATTATCACAAGGCCGGCAAAACCCATGATGCAACCGATGATTTTCGGCAGTGTCAGCTTATCTGAGCGGAAAAAAAGCGCAGCCATCAGTATGGAGAAGAAACCTCCTGCACCGGAGATAATCGTTCCTGCAACGCCGCTCGTGTGGGCAAGCCCGACATAGAAGCAGAAATATTGGACCATTGTCTGGGCAAGGCTCAGCTTGAAAATTGACGGGAAGGATCCCTTCTCAGGTTTGATGAAGTGACCTGCCATTACTGACTGCACGATTATGACCAGAATTCCAGCGAGGAAAAACCTCATTCCGGCGAAGAGGATGATCGATACCGTATCTGAATTCTCGATGCCGAATATCTGATAGCCGATCTTGATAGCCGGAGTGGCACTGCCCCAGAGGAAGCAGCAGAGCATCGCAAGAAGGAAGACCACGGGAAGCTCCGTGAGCCTGTTTCTCTTTTCCATCTTAAAACCTCTTTTGCAATGAAAAAGCCGGTTCATCACCGGCCTATGGAGGATACAAGGATTGAACTTGTGACATCTTGCTTGTAAGGCAAGCGCTCTCCCGCTGAGCTAATCCTCCGAACG